>NZ_AP019650.1:0-335332 GCF_009938165.1 Vibrio taketomensis | reverse complement strand
TATTATTAGTGTTGCTCAGAATCTAACTTTAGAAGGGTCTGGCAGTTTTCGTGTATTCGATGGCTCAACCATCGAATGGTAAAAAAAGACGGTCAATTGACCGTCTTTTACTATCTGCCTTCAAATTCGAAGAGCGATAAAAATCGACTTTGGCATTAAGCCACAGCATTTTCCAGAATTTGACGAACTTCAACTGGCGTAACGCTCTGGTTTTCTGTTAGCGCTGTCATTCCATGGTTTTCTAAACGTTCAACCACAAGATCGATAGCGTTTTGTTTGTCATCACCATGTTCAGTTAACTTAGTTGCCACATCAAGTTGGTTGTAGAACGCTTCGATTGCATCGATGGTGCGCTCAGCTAGATCATCACCCGCTTCCAAACCAAACACATTACGACCCATTTGCTCTAGCTTCGCACGCTTAAATTCAATTTGGTTGCGCAGTAGCGATGGCTGCACAATCGCCAGTGAACGAGCGTGGTCAACATGCCATAGCGCCGTAAGTTCATGACCAATCATATGTGTTGCCCAGTCTTGCTCTACGCCAACTGAAATCAAGCCATTTAACGCTTGGTTCGCTGTCCACATTAGGTTGGCACGCCATAGATCGTTATCACGTTCAGCGTAGCTATCACCCAGTGCTTTTAATGAACGTAATAGCGTTTCTGCGTAACCGTCTTGCACTAATGCGCCAGCATTTTTAGTGATGTACTGCTCACATACATGTACCCATGCATCCACAATACCGTTCACTAGCTGCTTTTCTGGCAGTGTTTTCATCACATCAGGGTCCATCACTGCAAATTCAGGTTTCACACACGCAGCAGCAAACGCCATTTTTTGTTGAGTTTCCGCTTTGGTGATCACTGAGTTTGCGTTCGATTCAGAACCGGTTGCTGGCAAGGTCAAGATTACGCCAAGTGGAGTGGCTACTTGTGGTTGGTATTTGCCTGTCAGAATATCCCAACCATCACCATCATAGTGCGCCGCTGCTGCCGCATATTTCGCACCATCAATCACCGAGCCACCGCCGACAGCCAAAATGAAGTCCACACCTTGCTCTTTAATGATCGCAACCGCTTTATCCATGGTTTCTTTGGTTGGGTTCGCTTCTACACCAGAGAATTCAACCCATTGATGGCCTTGAAGCGCTTGTTGAACTTGCTCGTACACTCCATTTTTCTTGATTGATCCACCGCCGTATATAACCAGCACTTTTTTAGTTGTATCAATTGCTTGAGTAATGCTGCTGATTTGGCCTTGGCCAAAGAAAATTTGTGTTGGGTTTTGATAAGCAAACTTCATAGTAACCTCTATGTCTATTTATATACTCAAGTAACCTCAAGGTGCGTGGTTCAGCGAGAATGACTTGGATTGCAGACAAGGCAATGATTTGAAGATCTAGTGGTTCTAAATCAAAAATCGTTAACGACGTATACGAGCCAAGTCAACTCGCCCTTGGGGAGCAAGTTACTGCCTCGATTTTTGCGTCAAACTACTCGAAAATAGATGGCTATTTCGCTTCGTAGTTTTCCTTAAACTCAAAGCAGTAACAATGCTCTGAATCCTGCATCTTGAAGTCACTTGAGTATATTTTAAATTCAACTTCGTCGAGACATATGCATAATAGTATTCAATCTTCGACTTCAAAAGGTCGATTACTCCAAATAACATGCCTATTTCTACAAAACTCACGTTGGGATTGCCGATGTCACTTAAGTTTCTTATGCAACGCTATGTCGAAATCAATAATCTTCATGATTATGAGGGAGATAGAGCAACCAATATCGAACATGTACGTTTTTATCGCAGTAAGAAAGGTCATCCTCGCCACTCAATGATGTATAAGTCCGGCATCATTATTTTGGGTCAAGGACATAAGGCGATTTATGCCGGAGGTCAACGCATTCCTTATGGTGAAGGCGATTGCTTAGTGATGGGAGTGCCAATGCCTGTTGAGTGCGAGGCCTTCCCTAGTCATGATGAACCACTACTGGGCCTTGGGATCGAAATTCCCATGGCACTATTACAAAAGCTAGTGGGTAAAATTAAACACCGCTATCCAGAGCGCAACTTTAGTCCGCCAAATTTTGAAATGAGCATTCGCCGAGAACCGATTGATGCCAAATTAAAATGTGCTTGCGAGCGTCTACTGGAAGCATTATGCGATGATTTACAAGCTGAAATTTTAGGCCAGGCGCTACTTGAAGAAGTGATCTTCTTTACCCTTATGAGTAACAGCGGTGACACACTATTCACCCTCGCAGACCAAGAAGGTCGCTATGGGCGAATTGCCTCTGTGCTTGAAGAAATTCACACCAATTACCCGAGTGCGCTTAATGTTTCGGACTTGGCTGCCGCAGCCAATATGAGTATTTCTTCCTTTCATACTGCGTTTCGTAATGTCACGCTCGAGTCACCGATTCAATACATCAAAAAAGTGCGTCTCAATAAAGGCCGAGAGCTAATTTGCTTTGAAGGCAAACGGGTTAATGAAGCTGCCGATTTGGTTGGTTACGCCAGTGTGGCGCAATTTAGCCGCGAGTTTAAACGCCAATTTAACCTCGCGCCAAAGGATGCGGTTAATGCGTTGAATTAGGACCAAAACGCAAAAGCTAGGCATCGTGACCTAGCTTTTAATAAAATAGATAAATTATTTAAGATACTTCCAAAAGTATCATAAATTCATCAACTTCTATTTGATTCTCACCCACATCAAAACTCGGCAGACGGCAATAATTATGACTAATAATCCCGCGTGTCGCTAAGATCTGTTTTTCTACTTTAATAATATACTCACAGTGACTCATCCAGCGCTGAATAAAGTTAAGTAAGTTAGCATGCAATTGCTTAGCTTGTTCTACCTCACCTTTTGATATAAACGATATATTTCTATATATTTCAGTAAAAGAACATCCCGGCATTACCCCTTCCCGCCAACATCCAACATGTCCATCATATACAGACCTGCATATCCGTTTAAAATTACCGAATCTGGTTTGTAGCGCAATAACTCTCGGCAATACTCAACTGGAGGATTACACTCAATTTTAAATACCGCATGAGGATAACGACACTGATTTCGGCCATTGCTTGAGGGGAATATCCAGTCCTGTTTCGCCTGGTGCATACTGAACTAACACCGGAATTGTTACCGCATCTAGCACGGCACAAATATGATGGACAATTTGCTCCGTCGTAGGTTTCAGGAAGAACGGAGGAAGTAACATTAAACAATTACTCCAAGCTGCTGATAAAATTTAGCCTCTCTATCGCAACCTCTGTCGCATGATCAGTGACTGAAATGCAGCTATATACAGGGCTATTGGCAACAATTGAACAAAGAGACTAGCAAGTTGCTCTTTCTCTTTCTGTTAATTTGTAGAACTCACTCGCGATTCCAAACAGAGTAATACCATTACAACCTGTATTAACTAAATGATTAATCATGTTGGTAAACGAGACTAAGTCAACATGACCATCAACAGTGAATGGCATTGCTGCAATCGGGTTAACTCCTGCCAATTCTTCGGGAAGATATACTTTATTCATCGTAATACTGCCCCTCACTGCAGACGCAGCGCGCTCACGGTAAAGATTTAGAAAGCCCGATGGAACTTGTTTTGTCAGCGGTTTCCATTCGGTATATCGATTCTGAATTTCTGCTTCATCTACCAATAGACTAAGAGTTCGTTCTGAAATGTTTATTTTGATTTGATCGCCATCTTTTATCAGACCTATTACACCACCATCTGCCGCTTCTGGTGAAATATGCCCCACAAACAAACCTCGATTCGACCCAGAGAAACGCCCATCAGTAATCAACGCACAATCATTTGACAAAGCCATTCCTTCCAAAAATTTCATTGGCTTATACATTTCTGGCATTCCCGGACCACCCTTAGGCCCTTCATAACGTAAAACGAGTACGCTTCCTTTTCAATGCCTCCTTGTTGAATACGATCGATCGCTTCTTGTTCAGAGTCAAACACAATCGCAGGCCCTGAAATTCATACATATGAGCCGGAACTGCTGCTGGTTTGATAACTGCACCTAATGGCGAAATATTACCATTCAAAACTGCAACGCCTGCATCGGGTTTTATCGGCTTATCAAGAGGACTGATAACTGGATTTTCATCTAATAATGTTACCTGATCCAATGCTTGCGCTTTAGTACCAGCAACAGTGAGTGCATCAAGCTCCAATTGACTCGCCAACTGCTTTTCAACCGCAGCAATGCCGCCGGCGATGGAAATCAATCATGTCGTACTCAGAAGCAGGATAAATAGCCGCTAACAATGGAATTTTGCGACTTAATTTATCAAATTCACTCAAAGATAAATTACCTAAGCCCGCTTCATAGTGAATTGCTTGAAGGTGCAAAATTGCATTTGTCGATCCCCTGTAGCTAGCAATGTACACATCGCGTTGTGAATCGCTTTTTCGTTAGTATTTGACGGGCAGTGGTACCATTATGTACCAGTTGAACAACTCTCTGACCTGCACTAAAACCGACTTTGAATCGTTCAGAGTCAATCGCTGGAATGGTTGATGTCTGTGGTAAACTCATACCTAATGATTCAGCAAGGCAAGACATTGTATTGGCTGTTCCGTACATTGTGCATGAACCAGGCCCTGGCTCTGCGATATCTTCAATATGACGAAACTCTTCTTCACTGATTTCACCGCGTTGCTTCCAGCCAATCGCTTCGGTAACGATGTTTCCATCCCAATGCTTACCTTGATATTCTGCTGGATACATCGGACCACCATTGACTAGAATCGCTGGAATATCCAAACGAGCCGCCGCCATTAGCATTCCTGGTACAATTTTATCGCAAGATCCAAGCAACACCATGCCATCAAATCGATGAGCCCTCACCATAATTTCGATAGATGCGGTGATCACTTCTCGAGCTGCAAGAATATAGCGCATTCCAAGATGCCCCTCTGCGATACCATCGCATGGTGCAATAGTGCCAAACATCATCGGTACACCACCGGCTTCACGTACCCCATCTATTACTTGTTTGGCGACATCATTTAAGTTCACGTGACCTGGTGTGGCATTGGTGTAGCTATTTACAACAGCGATAACAGGTTTTCGAAGGTCACTATCCGTGTGACCCATCGATTTATACAGTGCGCGTTTTAGCGCACCGTCATCGCCCTGTAGAATTGAGCTAAAGTGAGAGCCACAGTTGCCGCAGTTTCCACAGTTAGCCATAATTACCACTCCGCAAATGAGCCATCTTTGTGACGCCATACAGGATTGCGCCAACGATGTCCCTCTTTGGTCATTTCGCGCAGGAACTCTTCATCAATATCGACGCCTAAGCCTGGGCCTGTTGGTAGCTCGCAATACCCTCTTTAAAGGTGAATACTTCTTTGTTTCTCACATAATCTAGAACATCACAGCCCTGATTATAGTGAATACCTATGCTTTGCTCTTGAATCACAGCATTTAGTGAAACAGCATCTACCTGAATACATGAAGAAAGAGCTACAGGCCCAAGCGGACAATGTGGTGCTAATGCAACATCGAATGCTTCTGCCATAGCCGCAATTTTTTAACTTCAGTAATACCACCAGCATGAGAAAGGTCTGGCTGAATGATATCAACCCACCACGCTGTAGTAGCGTTTTGAAATCCCAACGGCTAAACATACGCTCACCTGTAGCAATAGGAATCGCACCATATTGAGCAATTTCATGAATCGCATCTAAATGTTCCGGCAATACAGGTTCTTCAACAAACATTGGTCGCATAGGCTCTAGTTCACGCATCAAGACTTTTGCCATACCTTTATGTACACGCCCATGAAAATCGATACCGATACCCATATCCTTGTGCGTCGCATCACGTACAGCTTGCACACGCTCAAGAACCGCATCTACTTTGCTGTAATCATCAATAAAGTTTAACTCTTCAGTGCCATTCATTTTTATCGCAGTAAAACCTAATTCCATACGTTCTTTGGCCATACGAGCAACATCATCTGGACGGTCACCACCAATCCATGAATAAGTACGAATAGAATCTGCATTTCCCACCTAGTAGCTGATAAACAGGTACGTTCAGGTCTTACCTTTAATGTCCCAAAGAGCTTGATCAATACCAGACAAGGCACTCATCAAAACAGGACCACCACGATAAAATGTTGAGCGATATAGTACATTCCATATATCTTCGATATCACGAGGGTCTTTACCGATAACGTAATCCATCAACTCATCGACAGCCGCTTGCACGGTATGTGCTCGCCCTTCAAGAACTGGCTCACCCAGCCAACTAAACCTGTATCTGTTTCTAGTTTCAAAAACACCAGCGTGGTGGGACTAAAAATGTTTCATAACACAATTTTCATACTACTCTATTTAGCTAAATCTGGTAGAAAGGTGATAACGCTTGGTAAGAAAACCAAAGCAATTTGAACTAACAACATACTGATAAGGAAAGGCACAACTGCACGAGATAACTGAACCATTGAAGAACCAGTTATGCCTTTTGCCACAAACAAGTTAACCCAACTGGTGGCGTGATAAGCGCAAGCTCAGTACCTACAATCAAATGATACCGAAGTGGTAGGACTAATACCCAATTGAACCAAAATTGGTAAGAATAGAGGTATAGATTAGGATCTGTGCTGCGGTCTCAATAAACAGACCTGTGAACATGATCAATGCCACGAAAATTAACAGAATGATTGTTGGGTTGTCTGTAACTTGAAGAATAGCTTCACCAATCATCTGAGGGATTTGGCTCATTGTTAAATAACGCGCAAATGCCGTAGCAAAGCCGAGAATGATTACACAGCCTGTTGTTATCGCGGATTTAACTACGATTGGGCGAATATCTTTAAGCGTGATTTCTTTATGAACAAATAGGCTAACAACTAAAGTGTAAATAACAGTAATAAAAGCCGCTTCAGTTGCAGTAAACACACCTGAATAAATACCACCAAAATAATTACTGGCGTTAATAAAGCCCATTTTGCATCCCAAAAGCCGACCATACTTTCTTACTGTCAAACTTTTCAGCCATGCCGACATAACCACGTTTTTGCAATTAGATATACTGTTAAAATAAGACCGAGACCAACCATTCCTCCTGGAATAAAACCGGCAGAACATGTCACCAATGGAGATTTCTGCAGTTACAGCATAGATAATCATTGGAATTGATGGTGGAATCAGAATACCTAAGGAGCCTGCCGAGGCGGTTAGCGCACCTGCGAAGTGGCGGTTATAACCTTTCTCGATCATCGAAGGCACCATCATCGAACCGATCGCCGCCACGGTTGCTGGTGAAGACCCTGAAATCGCAGCAAAGAACATACATGCGATAACCGTTACAATACCAAGACCACCTGTTGTTCGGCCGACTAATGTTGATGCGAAACCTACAATACGACGTGACAAACCACCAGTTTCCATAACGAAACCAGCCATAATAAACATAGGAATGGCTAAATAGGTAAATGAGTCCAAACCTGAAAATGAGATCTGAGCAATAAATCCGCCGGAAATATCATTCATTAACAGCGCAGCGAGGGTCGACATACCGATACAGATCGCAATCGGCATACCGACAAACAGTAATGCTACGAAAATCAACATGGTTATACCAAATGAAAACATTACTGAACCTCCGAATCGTTCTGGCTCACAATCAGCGCATCACGATTTTGATAACGTTGATACATACGCTGAATTAGACGTAAAGAAATTAGAAAGAAAAGACTGGGACAATCATATAAACCCAACCAATCTGCCAACCTAAAGCAGGTGTAACCTGCGATACACGCAAAGCTTCGACAGTAATTTCAACACCATAAATTCCCACGTAAATCATAAACGCACAAGAGGCTTCAATTACTTGGTCTAGGTAATACTTGGTTGCCTTTTACAAAGTTATCAATGATCTCAACCCGAACATGAGCACCTTTAATTACTGCGAGTGATGAAGCTGCATAAACCAAAGCGATAAATACATAGCGAGCTAACTCTTCTGTCCAAGACAAAGAAAAGTTGAATACAAAGCGGAATAAAATCTGAAGAAGACACAGAATGATTAGCGCAAGAAATAACGCCACACTTAAGTATTCTTCAAATTCCTCACAAAGACTTTTGACAATTTAGACATAACGAATCTCGATATAATCGACAGATAATAGGGCGAGAACTCGCCCCGTTCGTATTAAGAAAGCTTGTTAACTTGTTGTTGTAACTCAGCAAAGAATGCAGGGTCGATTTGATCACCATGATCTTTTACAACAGGGCAACCGCTTCACGAATTTCTTGCTTCGCTGCTTCTGAAAGTTTGTGGAATTTAACGCCTGACTCGATCATCTTTTGTAGTGATTCTTCATCTTGCAAACGTACTGCAGAACGCATTTCTTCTTTCGCTAAGTCAGCACCTTGTTGAAGAATTTGTTGATGCTCTGGAGAAAGGCCGTCGTAGAATTTCTTACCGACGACGAAGACTACCCAGCTATACATGTCCTGTATCCGATGCATAAGGCTGTACTTCAAATAGGCGTTGAGAATAAATGTTGGTGAAAGGGTTCTCTTGACCATCAACAGTACCTAACTGCAATGAAGAAAAGTTCAGAGAAAGGCATTGGTGTTGGGTTCGACCCCAATGCACGGAAAGCATCAAGATGTGAACGGTTTTGCATCGTTCTCAGTTTCAAACCCTCAAAATCACTTAGTTGCGTGATCGGCTTGATACTATTGGTTACATGACGGAAACCAAAGTTGCCATAACCCAAGCCTACATAGCCCGCATTTTCCAGTCTACGAAGTAACTCTTTACCCTCCCCATCAACAACTTGGTTTTAATGTCTTCAGTCGGAAAATAAATGGGAGCTCTAATATATTGAATTCTTTTACAATATTCCCCATAACTGCTGGAGCTGGTAGATTCATTTGGACAGTATTGAGCTTAATTGACTCCAACACCTCTTGGTCGTTACCCAACTGATTGCTAGAGTGAATCTGTACGTCCAATTTACCTTGGGTTTGCTCCTCTACAAACGCTTCAAATGATTTCATCGCTTTAAATTCAAAATGGGATTCAGGCACGCCTATACCCACTTTCATAACTTGCACTTTATCTTCTTTCTCTCACAGCCTGTAAGCCCCAGTACAGCCATCGAAACAAGAATTGAGGTAAGGGTCTTTTCATTTCACATATCCTTGAGTTTTAGTTATTAGATAGAGCCCATGCGTCACGGTATTGACGGGCATTTGTTATAATTTGTTCTAATTCCATTCCCGGTTTGTAAAGGCCGGAACCTAAACCGAAACCATTTGCGCCAGCTTGCCTAAACTCACTCATCTGTGTCGCATCAGCATTAATACCACCTACGGGTAAGCATGCTACATGCTTTGGCAAAACGGCTCTTAAGGCCTTTAAGTATCGGGGTTCAACGCAATCGGCGGGGAAAACTTCAGCCCACTAGCACCATATTCAAGTGCAGTAAATGCTTCTGTTGGAGTCATCACCCCAGGCAATGTCACACACCCATTTTTGCAGCACATCGAATTACGTCTGGATTCATATTTGGCGTCACAATCAAACGAGCACCTGTCTCCAAAACCTCATTTAACTGCCGCATATTAGTTACTGTCCCTGCCCCAACGATGGCTTGATGACCAAACTCTTTTGCTAAATATCGAATACTGGTTAACGCATCAGGGCTATTTAAAGGAACTTCAATCAACCTATAACCCTCTGCGATAAGTGCGCTTGCCACTGGGATGATTTGCTCAGGCGTTATACCTCGCAAAATTGCTACAAGTGGTAACGAACTAAAAGCATCTTCTTTCATCAATTGTTCAGGCAACATTGCGAATCCCTTACTTTGCTGATAGATAGTTGTTAATCCGGCTAGAAACAATCATCCCCAGACAAGAACTCAGCGTTCATTCCAAGGTGCTCTATTGCTGTTTGATAGAGGTTGCATAACTTGCCATCGCCCACTAGATACACCGATTTTTGATCTTGAGCGAAGACAATTCGCACCGATCAATAAGCCAGACAAATAACTCTCTACATGAAGTAGCGATATGATTAAACAAACGTTGAGTACGAGGCGAAAACAAACAGAACTTAGTGAACCTTCGAGCGCAGCATCCACACCAGAATAAATGCGTGTTTATTGTTTTCTTGTTTAGGCAATTGACGGCCTAAGATTGAGTATTGCTTAAGAATTGAGAACAACTCGCCAGTCATAAATGTTTGAAAAAAGCCAATGCTCGATTCTCAATTCGGGCATGCTTGCTATGCGTTCCTGGCAAAATTACAGTGGTATTACTTTGGTCTAGGCGACTAACAAGACCCATCAATTGGATCTCCTCACCGCATTACATCAGGTAGGTTGAGTTTATTGCTGCCGGTAACTCCTGTCACTATCCAGCCTTTGTTACCCCATGGAAGTTCAACTTCACCTAGGTTTTGACTCAAAGCTTCGACGAAACAGGCAATTCTGCATAAGGGACATCAAGCCATCCCTGCTGAGACCCACCATGCCCCAAGTAAAACAGGCAATGATTCAATCGAACCTAACCATGGTTCGCATAATTGGCGAAACGTTTCAGAATTGACCTGTCGGTACACTAAGTAATCCACAAGAGGCCGTTATTTTATCGATAACTGGCCATCTTCGGTCATGAGGAACGCTCGAAAGTTTGAGGTTCCCCAATCAACTGCAACCCAACTAGGTAAGATTGTTATTTTTGTCATACATATAATCCCATCTTGTATGACAAGTATGATAGGTGTTTTTAGACTAGGTGTGTGATCAAAACCTAAAATCTATTATCGAATTAAAGAAACAAAATCAGGGACATCTGGTAGCACTTTACGCATCGAAACTAACACCATTTCCCTCATACGAGCACGTGCACTTTCCGCATCACGCATTCGAATCGCATCGAGTACATCCCAGTGTTCTTGCAGCGGGGCCGCTTAGGCTCACATCTTCTTCCAATGTATTTGCAAAGAGAGTTCCATCGTTACAGCCAACATATGACCTAGAGCAGTTAAAAAGGATTGTGAGAAGCATGAATAATTGCGTTGTGAAAGCGAATATCACCTTGGTTAAATTTGTCACGGTTCATTTCAGCTTTCGCATCACGCATAATTTCGTAACCTTCTTCGATCTCTGCTAAATCTTTACCGGTAGCATTCAAAGCGGCTAGAGCTGCAATATTTGGTTCGAAGATTAGTCGAGTCGCAATCAAATGACGTAGCACTCTGTCACTACTCTTGACTTGGGAAGTCCAGCGCAACACATCACTATCTAACCAATTCCATTGCTCAACAGGTGCAACAGTTGAACGTTTCTTGGTTGAATAATGATCATGCCTTTTGACGCTAAACTCTGTAAAGCAGAGCGGACGGAAGTTCGTGATTTATCGAATTGACGTGCTATCTCATTCTCACCTGGCAATTGATCATCTGAACTAAGTTTTCCAGAAATGATGAGATTGGCAATGTCTTCTGTTAACGCTTTGGATACTGGTGTTGTTTTCATATGGCTCAATCATGTAATACAAGAAATTAAAACTAGAATACATGAAACATCCTTCGTCTTCATCTAGTATCTGCTCACCTTACTCGTTATAACCTACCAATAATTCTGATTAATTCACCTAACAAAATTAACAATGCTATTAAGTAAGCGCTAAAACCCGATAGGTTTTGTTGGGCTAGTACGATAAATTTTATTCTTCAAAATGCCTCACCTAGTGAATATCAAGGAAATCTAGCGACATTGAATACAAATTGCCTGAATTTAAATTGCTACAACAATAACAAAAAAGCCGCATTATGCGGCTTTTTACTATTCAATTGAGCGTATTTAAGAGCTCAACAGCGATTAGAATTGGTAGTTCATACCCACTGACATGATCAGTTCATTCTTATCGTAGAAGTCGATGTTTGAATCTGTGCTGCCAAAGCCTGCGAATGAAACAAATGACCAATCTTGCCAATCCATGAAGTTAGCGTATTCATAAGCCGCAAATAGGCTCATTTCATCGTCTTCACGTGTTTGGTTGAAAATTGGGTTTTCTGCATCGTAGTCGCGAGTGTTGAAGCCAGCGGTCAATGCGAACTGATGACGAGCTAGGAACTTAAAGTAGCTTAGTTCAACGCCATAGCCTTTGAATGAGTACGCATCGCCTTCTGCATCTGCACTAATGAAAGTTAGACGTGGCTTAAGCATGGTTGTTTCGTTAACCATGTATTTGTAATCAGTTCTGAAGTAGAACGCATCTGCATCACGACGTAGCTCATTGCGTTGAGCAGCCGTTAGCTTCTCATCATTCGCATTTTTATGAGCAAAACCTGATTTCTCATCATCGATCTCTTTGGTCGCGTACGCCATATCGACCGAGAATTTTGAGCCAGCAATATTTTCAAGTTTTAGGCGGTAAGCGTTACCATCTTCATCAGTAGTGCTGCGTTTGCCGTCAGTCTTGAATGGGTCTTCCCACACTTCACCAGACATAATGGTTGGTAGAATCGATACATCAACGATCATACCTGATGCTAGTTTGTACTTGTAACCCAGTTCAAATGCTAGCGTACCTGTCGCGATATCTTCGCGAGATGTACCCATGTAAAACTGTTTGTTCAGTTCACTACCGAAGGTGTATGAAAGGTTACCCAAAGGTAGAAGGAGACCACCGGTTACCGCGTCGTTAGTGTTATCTAAACTTTCAAGTTGCTCATTGTCATCATGTGTATTTAGGTTTGACTCGATTGAGTAAAAACCAGTGCTCACAGAAACCTCACCAGCAAAGCCTGCTGTCTCCGCAAGTTGTGCCGACGCTGAGCCACTCATTAGTGCTAGTGCAACTAGCGAAATCTTCGTTTTCATAATATCTCTTTCTTAATCACCACCGCATGTCCGCTGAATTTTCAGCACACTGAGACTCAATTTTATTGGATAACGCAAAAAAGTAAACTCAAAGGTTTACCTAATGGGATTTCTTTCGACAATGCAAATGAAACAAATCGTAAATTTACTTTTATTACAATAACTTAATTATTATTCAAATAAATTTATCGACTGGATAGGAAAGATTAATACCAGCGCAATGACCTATCAATTTAACATTTTGAATTTAACGACCTCATAATTTTCTGAAATCTCACTATTTACACATCATCTAATGTATTAATCGAAAATTAGACAAAAAAGCCACCGCAATGCGGTGGCTATATCATAGAGAATTCAGGATCTAAATTAGCGATTTAGCTGAAAGCTACCTAACATTTGGCTTTGTTTTTCAGCCAACTCGGATAAGAAGTTTGATGCTTGGCTTGATTGCTCAATACCTGCGACGTTTTGCTCAATTGCTACCTTAATGCCATTAAGCGATTCGCTGATCTCTTCTGCGGCACAAGATTGTTGATCGGCCGCCACTGACATCTCTGAGGCAACAGCATTAATTTCTGATACCGAACTTTGAATTGCTGACAATTTCGCTACCGCATCTTGAGATGAATCATGAACACTCGCCACTTTATTCAAACAGAGATCAACTTTAGATTGCGCCATATCTGAATTGCTTTGCAGCTCAGATATGATGTTCTGAATATGACCCGTTGAGTCTTGTGTTTTTGCAGCTAAAGCACGAACTTCATCCGCTACCACGGCAAAACCACGACCAAGTTCACCCGCACGTGCCGCTTCGATCGCTGCGTTCAGCGCAAGTAAGTTTGTTTGCTCAGAGATGTTGTTAATAACGTTTGCCACTTCAACAATGCTGTGACAACGCTGTTTTAGTTGCTCAACAACTTCAGCGGTATCTGCAAGCTCCGATGTCAATTGTTCAGCATTCATTTTGTTTTGCTCAACAATGTCTTGACCATCAATACACGCTTCCAACGCAGCAATCGCTTTACTTTCGGTGTTTTTCGCAGACTCAGCAACCATTTCAGCCGAACTCGACATTTCAGTGACTGCCGCGGCAATTTGCTCAACTTGAGCACTTTGCTCTTCGGCGTTGGCAGAGCTTTGTACCATAACTGCAGCCAACTCAGTTGAAGAGGAGGCAACTTCCGTACTTTGGTCTCGCACATCATGCAACACTAGAGACATAGTACTCATAGTGATATCCATGTTTTGTGCGAGTTTCGCTAGCTCATTGCGACCACTAATGCCCGTGTTTTGCGACAAATCTTTTTCAGCCATCGCTGCTAAAGAAGTCGATAGACGACCGAAAATGCTGATAATACGCGATGCTAAGAACAGACTTAACACAATAGCGATCAAGGCACTGATTAACCAAGCTGCCAACTGCATTGTCGTGACACGATCAATCGAAGCGTAGCTATCTTTCATCGCTTGATCACGCATTGCATTGTTGCGCTCTAGTACTGCATCGATATTGTCACGAATAACCGTTGCATTCTCAAACCACTGTTTCATCACCTGCTCATTCGCCGTTAACTCTTTAGTGATCACGTTGAATGAATTGACGTAACCGTGGTAAACATCACGCTCAAATTGAGCAACAGGAGCAATATTATCGTACTGCTTCAATACGCTACCTGCACCGTTGAGATATTTAACCGTATTATCGACATCGACTAATGTACGCATGTTGGTGATCTGAGCTAAACGAGAATAGAAACGGTCTAGATTATAAACCAACTCATTTCCCGCTTTATCCCACTCTTTCACATCAAGATTCGGGTTTTTCTCTGCATATTCTGCAACTTGATTGACCATTGAGAAAAGTGCTTGCCACATATGCGGTGTTTCGTACCACCACTGATTGGTTGCAGCTTGTAGGTGATGCACACTTTTTTCTAGTAACGCATGGTAGTTGTCCAAGCCTTTGATCACATTAGCCATATTTTTCTTAGCGGCATCAGAAGCACTAGGACGTTGTAGGTAGTTAACCTCCAATAGTTGCTTCAACTGATCAACTTTAGATCTGATATCTCTTAGTCGCTCTGGCATGTCTGCGATATCACCTCGCAGCATATCGCGCGCCATAATGCGAATATTGGCATAACCAAGATCGAGCTCTGCCGCAACCTCGGTCAACTCAACACGCTCAGCTACGTATTCAGACTGATATTTTACATCGTTTAAACTGTGATTAACGAAAAATGTAACGATGGCAAACAGCCCCAATGTAATGGCGACTGGCATCAGTAATAGTGATTTTAATGGTAGGTTTGATACCCACGAAGATATATTTTTATTCAAATTATTCGACCTCATTAAATGGTGAATGAATGATTATTATAATGTTACTCTTTCTACTTATATAAAAATGTTAATGTAAAATATAAATTATTTAAACTTATTAAATTATATTAACTTAACAAATCAACCATCGATTAAAATTCACCTAATGTTAGTTGTTAACTACATCAGTGACAATTGATATTTTTACTCTTAATAATTTTGTTGTTTATTAAATAATCTAATTGCATGTATCCTTACTTGCTAAGTAACAACCACTTATTCGATTAAATTCATACACTTTCCCACCAAGCCCGTCGACTAACTCCTACATACACCAAACTATATTTCATCGAATCAGTGCTCATATCACTCTTCGAGTTATTGTCTAGTAATATTTAGATACAGATTAATTATGATTTCACTCATATATTAACTTTACAGAGAAAACCCATATTTATACGCATATTCACTCGCCACATATGACATTTTTATGAAATAGAATCTCATATCGCTCATAAAAGCTAAATATCTATAACTTTCATTTTCAATTTCCATGATTATGAATGATGTACGGTAATATTTTTCTTTCTACTGTTATGATTCTGTCCTCTTTAATATTCAAACATCACTTCTTATTCATGATTTACCCACACGCTAAAACTCACTAACTGATTCAAAGACTGTTTAACTCGACAAATTTCGATAGAGATCACATTTCCATAGATCACTGAAACATTTAGAAACATTTAAGAGGAATTTCGAGACCGATGTCACAAAAATTATGACCATACAGGCATATTGTTACCGCAAATGAGAGCGCTCATAATGATTACAAGTGAATTAAGGTATTGATATGAAAAAGATTTTACTTTGCTGCGCTGCTGGAATGTCTACAAGTATGCTGGTCAAAAAGATGCAAACAAGTGCTGCAGAACGTGGCATAGAAACCGAAATCAACGCTATTTCTATCGCTGATATTGAAGAGAATTTGCCGCAATACGACGTGGTTCTACTCGGTCCCCAAGTGAAATACGAATTGGCGCGCATCACCGAACTGGCCACACCACAAAATAAACCGGTCGCGGTTATCGATATGATGGACTATGGCACAATGCGAGGCGATAAAGTTCTCGACAAAGCAATTGCGTTAATTAGTTAACCTCCCGAAATTTAACCGTTTTCAATTTATCTCTCTATGCGAGCACTGGACATTCAGTGCTTGTAGGACTCGCTATAGATAGGAGGTCACTATGGGCCTTTATAATTCAATGATGAATATTGTTGAAAATAAGATCGCACCAATTGCAGCAAAGATTGGTGGTCAACGACATATTATCGCGATTCGTGACGGCTTTATCTCAGCCATGCCGTTCCTAATTATCGGCAGTATCATGTTAATTGTGGCAAACCCGCCATTTGATGCTGACACACAATCCGCATTTGGTCAGTGGTGGTTACATTTCGCCAAAAGCAATTGGGATACCATCACCATGCCTTACTTTATGACCATGGGTCTGATGGGTGTGTTCGTAAGCTTAGGCACCGCGTATAGCCTCGCCAAAGCGTATCAATTGGATGGACTGACTGCTGCAATGCTATCACTGATGGCATTTTTACTTGCCGCAGCACCACAATATCAAAACCAAATGTCGATGGATTTCCTAGGTGGCGAAGGCGTGTTCACCGCCATTATCTGTGCGTTATGGTCGGTTGAGTTGATTCACTTCTTAAAGAAATACAACATCACCATCAAAATGCCAGAGCAAGTACCACCCGCTATCGCTCGCTCATTTGAACTGCTCTACCCAGTCGTCGGTATTATGATCACCGTCTACCCAGTTAGCCTGTTGCTACAAAGCCAGTACGGTCTATTACTGCCAGCAGCAATCATGCAAGTATTCCAACCACTTGTTGCCCTTGGCGATACACTACCCGCTATCTTAATCGCCCTACTGATTGCAAACCTACTTTGGTTTGCCGGCATTCATGGTGACAACATCGTGACAGGCTTACTGAATCCGATTTTTATGGCGAACTTGGCGGCAAACGCAACCTTGATGTCAAGCGGTATGGACACAACTCAAGTTCTCACCGCGCCATTCTGGTCATTTTATATCTGTCTGGGCGGTTCTGGCTCAACATTAGTGTTAGCCTTCCTTTATCTGCGCAGTCGCTCAATTCATCTTCGCACCATCGGCAAACTTAGCGTAGTGCCAGCGATCTTTAATATTAACGAGCCACTCATCTTTGGCTCACCAGTAGTGATGAACCCATTATTGTTCTTCCCACTACTTATCGTACCTATGGTCAATGCCACTATCGCCTACTTTGCTCTGCACTTGAACCTAGTGCAAAAAATGATTGCGATGGCGCCATGGACAACCCCAGCACCTATCGGTGCCATGATTTCAGCGGCTTGGGATTACCGTGCCTTCGTTTTGGTCGTACTGCTTATGGTTATCGACACCATCATTTGGTACCCATTCTTCAAAGCTTATGAAAAACAACTCGTCGAGCAAGAAATTGAATCCAATGCTGACGCCATGACCCCAGCCAACGCCTAACAATTAATTTGCACGTTAAGGAATATATTATGGATATCGAACAAACCATTATGGAGTTGCTAGTGACCGCAGGTAATGCGCGCAGCACAGCTTTAATGGCTATCCAAGCCGCAAGACACCATGACTTTGAACAAGCACAACTACTGATTACTGAATCAAAACAAGCAATCAACCAAGCACACAAAGTACAAACGCAACTCATTGGCCTAGATGAAGGTGAAGGCAAGCTTAAGGTGACGTTAATTATCGTCCATGCCCAAGACCACCTGATGAATGCCATGGTGATCCTCGACCTTGCGCAAGATTTCATTGAATTGTACCGCCGTACCTCTGCTTTATAAGGAATACCAATATGAACACAGCAAAAATTGCCATTATCGGTGGCGGCAGCAGTTACACTCCTGAACTGATTGAAGGCATTATCCAACGTTGGAAGCTGATCCCATTGCATGAAATTGCCTTGGTGGACGTAGAAAAAGGCCACAACAAAGTTGAAATTATTGCTGGGCTTACTCGTCGTATGTTGGCGCACAATGGTCTTTCTCAAGTGGTGGTCAGTGTCCACTACAGCCCAGACGAAGCGATTAAAGGCGCTGACTATGTACTCACCCAGTTCCGTGTCGGTCAACTGCCAGCTCGCGCTGCCGATGAACGCCTAGGTCTGAAATACGGTCTGCTCGGTCAAGAAACAACGGGCGTTGGCGGCTTTGCTAAAGCACTGCGCACCATTCCAGTCATGCTCGATATTGCCAAAAAAGTTGAACAGCTTGCTCCAAATGCGTGGATCATAAACTTCACTAACCCCGCAGGTATTGTGACAGAAGCGGTTTCTCGCTATAGCAATGCCAAAATCATCGGTCTATGTAATGTCCCAGTGACGATGCACCATATGATTGCGACCATGCTCAAAGCCGATTTTGACGACGTTCAATTGCGCTTTGCCGGTCTTAACCATATGGTTTGGGCGCACGAAGTTACCTTGAAAGGCGAAAACGTCACCAAACAAGTGATCGAAATGCTTTGTGATGGCGCAGCACTTACTATGAATAACATCAAAGAAGAGCCTTGGTCTCCTGAGTTTCTTCGTGCATTAGGCGCGATTCCTTGCCCTTACCACCGTTATTTCTATCAAACCCAAACCATGCTTAAAGATGAGATCGAACAAGCAGCGAATGAGGGCACACGCGCAGAACAAGTGATGAAGGTAGAACATGAACTGTTCGAGCTCTACCAAGACGAAAACTTGGATCATAAACCAGAGCAATTAAGTTTTCGTGGCGGTTCGTTCTATTCTGAAGTGGCCATTGAGCTAATTTGTGCGATTCACAACAACTCTGGCACTCGCCTAGTGGTGAATACCACCAATAACGGTACTATATTGGGTCTACCGGATGATGCAGCGATTGAAACCGATTGTATCGTCGACCGCCAAGGGGCTCATCCGTTAGCATTCGGTCATTTACCAGAATCTATGCATGGTTTGGCTCAGCAGGTAAAAGCCTTTGAGCGCCTAACCATCGAAGCGGCTGTACACGGTAACAAAGAAGCAGCGCTACTTGCGCTCGTGACCAACCCATTAATTGGTGATGCTCAATTAGCACAACCAATTTTGGATGATGTATTAAGCATTAATGCTGAGTATCTACCTCAGTTCGCGTAATCATCATTTAAAATGAACAAACAGTAACAACAAGAGTGGTTAATTTCGGTTAACCGCTCTTTTTTAGTCAGGTCATATATGGTTACTTTAGAAGATGTGGCAAAACATGTGGGCCTCTCCCGTGCAACCGTTTCGCGGGTTGTTAATGGCGACACTAACGTCAAGTTAGCCACTCGAGAACGTATTGAACAGGCCATTTTGGAGCTGGGCTATACGCCTAACCCCGCAGCTCGTGCGTTAGCGTCTAGCCAGAGCCAAATGCTTGGTTTGGTGACAACCTCATACCTTGGTGGATTCTTTGGTATGTTGATGGATAACGTACAAACTGAGGCAGACAAATGCCACAAGCAACTGCTGGTTACCCAAGGGGGGGGAACGGCAGAAAATGAGCTTAATGCGATCCAAAAACTCTACAATATGCGTTGTGACGGTCTGGTTCTACATGTACGAAGCATCAGTGATGAACAACTGCAACAACTCGCCAAACACCATGCATTTGTGTTGTTAGACCGTAACGTCGAAGGCTTAGAATCACGCTGCATTAGCTTTGATCATCACCTGGCAAGTCGTATGGCGACTGAGTGTTTGCTTGCGCATGGCCATCGAAATATCGCTTGTATAAGTGGTCCACTGACTCGCAGTTCAAGCCTGCTTCGTTACCAAGGATTTGTCGATGCGATGGCGGATGCCAAGCTTGAGCCGCATCAATGCTTTGCTGGTCACTATGATTTACCAAGCGGCTATCAGGCATGCTGCGAATTATTGCAACAAATGCAGCGACCAAGCGCAATCTACTGCTGTAACGAAGAAATGGCACTTGGGGCACTGCTGGCAATTTCTGAGCATGGATTGAGTATTCCGCAAGACATCTCTTTAATTTGCTACGACAGTGGCGAGCGTGCGGAATTCGTTTCGCCAAAACTCTCGAGTGTCCATTTCCCGATTTCTGCGATGGCTAAAACGGCCACTCAGTTGCTGCTCAATCCGCAACTTGAGTACTCAACCTATGAACCACACATTATTGATCGTGGCTCGGTTAAGCGAATTTAGTACAAAAAAAGGCTGACCATAAGGTCAGCCTCTCTATTTGATTGGGTAAGTAAAAGCGCTGTAGCGATTAGCGAACAATCATTTGCTCACGGCCTGGGCCAACTGACACCATCTTAACTGGCACACCCATTAGCTCTTCAATACGTAGTACGTATTTTTGCGCTGCTAGTGGTAGCTCATCAAACTTACGACAACCGGTGATGTCTTCGCTCCAGCTTTCCATCTTCTCGTAGATTGGTGCTAGCGCTGCAGTTTGAGGCCAGATTGGGTTTTCACTGTGTTCACCTTCGTAACCAACACAGATCTTAAGATCTTTAAGGCCAGTTAGGCAGTCCACTTTAGTCAGTGCGATTTCTGTTGCTGCTTGTAGCTCAACACCATTTTTAGTCGCTACTGCGTCAAAGTAACCCATATCACGAGGGCGACCAGTAGTTGCACCAAACTCACCTGCTAATTCACGGAATGCATCTTGCTCTTCCATTGCAGTGATTAGCGTGCCCGTACCCACTGATGAGCTAAATGCTTTCGCTACCGCAATAACGCGCTCTGGGCGAAGTGCTGGTAAACCACCACCAATGCCTGCGTACATAGACACACAGTTAGATGAGGTTGTCCAAGGGTATTCACCGTAAACAAGGTCACGACCCGCACCAAGTTGCGCTTCAAACAATAGCGTTTTGCTTTCTGCTTGTAGCTCTTTTAGTGGTAGCGTTACGTTGCAGATAGAATCACGCCAAGGTGCTGATACTTCTAGCAACCAATCCGCCATTTCTTGTGCAGTTTGCTCAAACTTGAATGTTGGGTAAAGCGCACGCAGTTGAGGCAGTTTCCAATCCAACATAAATTGAATGCGCTCTACCAATACTTCTGGTTGTTTTAACCAACCAACTAGAATGCCTTTTTTCATTACACGGTCACCGTAGCAAGGTGCAATACCTTGACGAGTTGAACCGTATGCGCCGTCGCCTAGACGAAGCTCTTCTAGCGTATCTTCTTCAGCGTGTAGTGGCAGACATAGTGTTGCGCGATCAGAAATGCACAAATTAACTTTTACGCCAGATTGCTCAACTTCTGCAATCTCAGCAGATAGTAATGCTGGGCTGATTACCATACCAGGGCCTAACACACCGATACAGTCAGGGTTAAATACGCCGCTAGGAAGTTGGTGTAACTTAAAAGTACCAAAGTCATTCACTACGGTGTGACCCGCGTTATTACCACCTTGGAAACGAATACTCGCTGATGCTTGGTCTGCCAAATAATCCACGATTCGGCCTTTACCTTCATCACCCCAGTTTGCACCCACAACAACAATAGACGACATAATTTGAACTCCTTAAAAACGATTTGCTTATCCTATGCTCAACCGACAAATAAGAATAATTAATAATCATTATGAGCTTAATAAGAATTCCATATAGGGTATAATTGATAGTTCAAAATGGACTTCAGGGTAAATCAACATGTTAGACATCAACTGGCTCAACACCTTTGTAACGCTGGCTCGTCTTGAGCATTTTGGTAAAACGGCGAATGAGCTGCATATGACCCAGCCCAATGTCAGTCTGCATATCAAGCAGCTTGAACAAGCCACCAGAGTCAAATTAATTGAGCGCAACCCATTTCGTCTCACTCAAGCCGGTGAGCGTTTGTTGCAAAGTGCGCAAAATACCTTAATGGAATTGCAGGTATGCCAAGCGGATCTCAACGCAATCAATGAACTGAGCCAAGGCACACTCACGATTGCCGCCAGTGATATTATTTCACGCTTACTGCTGATTTCACCGTTCCAGTCGTTCAAAAAAGAATTTCCGGGCATCGACTTGTCTCTGCTCAACACTACCTCTTCACAAGCAGCAGAATTAGTCAAAAGCGCAAAAGCAGATTTGGGTTTTGTTATCGCACAGAAAGAAAGTCAGCCACTGCATTTTATCGAGTTGCAACAAGTAAAATGGTGTGCGTTGGGTAATGGATTACAAGAGTGGCAACAAGGCATGATGGATGAGAATCAAGAAGAACCCACGCTGATTCTCTTGGGGCACGATACCCGAACTCGAGATTTGATTGATCTTGCTTTGCCATCACTAAACCTCCCCAATTATCGAGTCATGGAAGTGGGCAGTGTGGACGCACAAATCGATTGGGCTGAAGCAGGCTTTGGTGTGGCGATCGTACCTGAGTTTTCACTGCACCCTAAACTCAACCTAACCACAACCATTACTCCGCTACCCCATTTTCCAACCACCAGCCTTGGCTATATCGTGCGACAAAACCAAGTGCTCTCAAGAGCGATAAAACAATTGCTCAATTGGGTTGATGAAGAGATTGTCAGAACGCGAGCAAGCAAATAAAGCTCGAGTTTACGCTGACGATTAAAAAAGCCTCCATTACGCCATGTAGCGCAAAGGAGGCTCTGATTAACCGTGAAATCAATTAACTTTAATCAAAACGGTCGGCATTCATTACCTTGCTCCATGCCGCCACGAAGTCTTCAACGAATTTAGTCAAGTTGTCGTCTTGTGCATACAGCTCTGAGTACGCTCTCAGAACGGAGTTAGAGCCAAAGACTAAATCGACACGCGTCGCTGTCCATTTTGTCGATTGAGTTTGACGATCGCGTATTTCGTACAAATTCTCTCCTACAGGATCCCAGGTGTAATTCATGTCCGTTAACGCAACAAAGA
Organism: Vibrio taketomensis; assembly: GCF_009938165.1. NCBI lineage: Bacteria > Pseudomonadati > Pseudomonadota > Gammaproteobacteria > Vibrionales > Vibrionaceae > Vibrio > Vibrio taketomensis. The sequence continues at coordinate 312,152 of NZ_AP019650.1, read as the reverse complement.
AATCATTACTCAACACGCCTACACGATCGGTAAACACGCCATGCTGAGTACCCGCGTAGTTAGTGCCGAGAACTCGCATACCACCGACTAAAACCGTCATCTCTGCTGCAGTTAGTCCCATTAACTGAGTACGATCAAGCAGCATTTCTTCAGGTGTGACCACGTAGTTGTCTTTTTGCCAGTTACGATAACCATCATGCAATGGCTCCAGCACTTCAAAAGAGTCAATATCCGTGTCGGCTTGCGAAGCATCTCCACGGCCGGGATTAAACGGAACATTGATTGAGACACCCGCAGCACTTGCCGCTTGCTCTACCCCAACATTACCCGCTAATACGATCACATCCGCAATACTCGCACCTGTATTACTTGCGATCCCTTCAAGCACCGCAAGTACTCTGCCTAGGCGCTCAGGCTCATTGCCCTGCCAATCTTTTTGCGGTGCCAGACGAATCCTCGCACCGTTTGCGCCACCGCGTTTGTCTGATTGACGGAACGTACGCGCGCTGTCCCAAGCAGTCGCCACCATGTCACTCACCGATAACCCGCTGCTGGCAATCTGCGCTTTCACTGCATCGACGTCGTAATTAGTATTACCCTGCGGCACTGGGTCTTGCCAAATAAGATTTTCTTGAGGAACGTCAGGGCCGATATAGCGAGCCTTCGGTCCCATATCGCGGTGGGTTAACTTAAACCAAGCGCGAGCAAACGTCTCAGAGAAATAGGCAGGATCGTTATGGAATCGCTCTGATATTTTGCGATATTCCGGATCCATTTTCATCGCCATATCTGCATCGGTCATGATTGGGTTTTGACGTACCGAAGGGTTTTCACTGTCGAGGGGTTTGTGCTCTTCTTTAATATTCACGGGTTCCCATTGCCAAGCTCCTGCAGGGCTCTTGGTGAGTTCCCAGTCGTAATTTAGTAATAGCTCAAAATAGCCATCATCCCAGCGAGTCGGTTCCGTCGTCCACGCCCCCTCTAATCCGCTGGTCACCGAATTATTACCAATGCCACGCGATTTTTTGTTCAACCAACCGAGTGCTTGGTCTTGTAATTCACCACCTTCAGGCTCAGGCCCTAAATTGGCCGCATCACCGTTACCGTGTGCTTTACCCACAGTATGACCACCAGCGGTCAGCGCTACTGTCTCTTCGTCGTTCATTGCCATGCGGGCAAATGTCACTCGAACATCATGCGCGGTTTTTAGAGGATCAGGCTTACCATCCACACCTTCAGGGTTAACATAAATCAGCCCCATCATTACAGCCGCCAATGGGTTGGCTAGATCTCTTTCACCTGAATAACGGCTGTTGGGATCACTTGATGGCGCAAGCCACTCTTTTTCGGAGCCCCAGTAGATGTCTTTCTCAGGGTGCCAGATATCTTCACGACCAAAACCAAAACCATAGGTTTTCAAGCCCATCGACTCGTACGCGATGGTGCCTGCGTACGCAATTAGGTCAGCCCAACTTAATTTGTTGCCGTATTTCTTTTTGATTGGCCATAGAATACGTCTTGCTTTGTCTAGGTTGGCATTATCTGGCCATGAATTGAGTGGGGCGAAACGCAAGTTGCCTGTCCCTGCACCACCACGACCATCTGCGATACGGTACGTACCAGAAGCATGCCACGTCATGCGAATCATCAAGCCACCGTAATGCCCCCAGTCAGCGGGCCACCACGACTGGCTGTCAGTCATAAGATTGATAAGATCTTGTTTTAACGCTGCAAAATCTAACTTCTTAACCTCTTCTTGGTAATTGAAGTTAGCGGACATTGGGTTGGTTTTGCCATCATGTTGATGAAGAATGTCCAAGTTGAGCGACTTTGGCCACCAGTCTTTTTCAAACCGGTCATTCGTCGTCAACGAACCGTGCATGACTGGGCATTTTCCTGTAGCGTTTGCCTTCTGTTGAGTCATAGTTTTCTCCCATTATTTCCAGTACACGTGCTAGTCGATACAGCGGTGTTCACTCGAGCTTGTGCATTTCTACCAATATCAATCGGCACCATGTTCTATCTCCTTCAGCGAATGATGCTGCCTTGATGTACTTATCAATGACTAACAGAAGTATTGGAGAGATATGCTCATTTGTAAAAATGATAAATGTGATTACTACGTTCGGAAATTTCGATTGCTCACGAAAGGCAACGTTCCAGCTATCGATAACCTGCGTTTACGACTCATCGTACCCTATTTATGTAAGCGCTTGCTTACTGATAGTCGCTAACTGTTCCAACGTTTCTACATCGGCATAATTGGGGCGGAAAACAAGAGCAATACGTCGGTGTGGCCCCGGTTCATTTAAGTGAATGGCAGTTAATTCACTGTAATGGCTAACGAGTTGCTCAAGCGCCATATGCGGAATGAAAGTGGTTCCCAAACCACTCATGACCATCTGAATTAATGTATTTAAACTGGTTGCGCGATATTCCTGGCTATCACTTTGTTCCGATAGCCGACACGCATCCAAAACATGATCTTTAAGACAATGGCCATCTTTGAGCAACATGAGATGCGTATCTTGCAATTGTTGTGATGACACCTCTTCCTGCCTCGCGCGTTCATCTTCTTTTAGCGCCACCCAATAAAAGTCCTCTTGCCAGAATTCAAGCGTAAGTAGTCCTTCACATGGATATGGAATGGCCAGCACAGCAGTATCAATTTCAGCTTGGCGAACCATCTCGACCAACACATGCGATTGTTCTTCAACAATATCAATCTTGGCGTTTGGGTAATGCCGTTTGAGTAGGGGTAGCAACTTAGGCAGAAGATAAGGAGCAATTGTGGGTATCATGCCAACGGAGAGGGGGAAACAAAAAGGTCGGCCAAAGCTGTCATCCAAATGCGTCATATCATCCAGTTGTGCCATGATATTTTGGGCTTTGTCCAATACCTCTTGACCAATCGGCGTCACCAGTACTTTTTATTATCCCGTTCAAAAATCTTAATGCCCAACTGTTTCTCGAGCTCACTAATGCCCGCACTTAACGTCGATTGACGCACATGACAAAGCTCTGCCGCTTTTCGAAAGTGCAATGTTTTCGCCACTGCCAACGCATAAGATAATTGCTTTATTGATAACATAAGTCTCGCTCTAACCAAGTCATACTATCAATATTAGAGGCTCTCAGCGTCTACGTTCGATTTTTACTGTCATGACTGAGGCTCACCAACCTTGCGTTCGACAATGGTCTACGATTTGCGCGGCCATTTTTTGCACTTCATGTTCAAGATACGTTTCCGATGATCGCATGTGGTCAATATCTTCAACAAAATGAGAGGGACGTATATTGCGTAGCGTCGCTTCGTTTTTACAAATAAAATCTACCCATGGCAAACCATCCGCATTTTGGTATTCGATAATGTAAGTGGCTGCCGTTTGATGATTTAGGCTTGTATTGAGTTCAATCATCCAATCCAGATAATGCTCTGATACCCACGAAATGTAGTGCTGATTAAAATACTCTCTAAGCGATTGATAAGCTTTACGGTTGATCAGTTTTTGCATAAATGAAGAGGTGTCGCCATGTTCACGTGATGTCTTGATAAAGGTTTCCATTGGCAACTGATAAGGATAACGTTGTTGGCCCCAGTGGTCGGCGAACAATTTGGCATGAATCAATACGTAGTGCAAAGCGCTAAAAAGTCGGCCATAAACAAACCGATCTCGGTAGAACAACCTAACTCTTTCACCACAATAGAGGTTTAAATAGTCGCTCGGTACATCATGAGCATGCTCGCTGTCCTTGGTCGTACCTATTTCAAAGCTTGATTGTTCAGAGCTTGGTTGCGTGTTTGCCACATGCCATGGTTGCCTGCTCCAATAAGCCACATCCAAAGCGAGCAAATTCGGCCATTGATAGGGATCGTTCTGCGATCGAAATAGGTTCTCAAAGCTCAACCTATCATCCCCCTGTCCATGAATTTGCTGCAACTCGGTATTGATTTTATATTGAATATCAACACTGACTTGCTCCATGAGGCTCTGAATTTCAGAAAAACTCATAGACTTAGAATACCCTGGAAGATATCGCTCATAGATTTGCTCTTCAGACATCAGTCCACTTCCTATGCAATAGAACTGATTAAAGTATATACAGGAGTGCAGATTAACCTAACGAGTCACACATCAATCCGCGATTCAAAATGATGTAATTCAACTTAATCACACGCCGCCTCCTTGAGTCCATAAGGCCTACAAAACGATATCACCATCACTTATCTCGCAATATTTTTGCGCTTTCAAACTCTCCCTGATTGAATTTACATTTGTCTTTCTAATAGAATCCGTGCCCTCATTTCGTTATCCATAACACTGGCTGAGTGCTAGTTCGTTAAATTGACATGTTGAAGTTGACCTATTTATGAAAAAAATGAAGGGATTCACGCTGATTGAGCTCGTGGTTGTCATTGCTATTTTGGGTGTTTTGGCTGTAGTCGCGTTACCTAGATTTCAAAACATGCAGCGTGAAGCTCGCATCAACGTAATCGAAACCTTGCACGCTACTTTTGAAGAAGCTCATCAAAGACTCTACGCAAAGGCACAGATTCCAGGTGCATTAATACCCCAAGGTGAACAATTTTGGGTAGACGTTAATGGTAACGGGATCATCGATAGCGACAGTGGCGACTACGACCAAAGTACGCTTTATGGTAAAGATGGTATCGACATCATGATGATTAATGAGACAAACATCGACAATCATCAACTGTTAAAACTGGTCGATGTGAGTGACGAATTAGTCGCGGTGGTGGGTGATCAAAAACATCAAGCTTATATTGGTTTCGATATGCTTGGGAACAACGATATTAAGAATGGCGGCTGCCGTATTTATTATGACCAAAAGAAATTCCAATTCTCAACGAGCGGTTGTTAACACCTTCTGGCTAAAAAATAAAAATTTTCACCCATAGAGTAGATTGTCTTCCTGCACAATATCGCCTTAAGCCCTCAGTCGATACTCATCAATTCGCAACACTTATCAATTCACACCTACGCTTCCCCAAAGCGCCCAAACACTATGACCCACCTCACAGTTAAGCACTGAGAGGTGAGCGTTATCGTTTTGTTTTTTGAAGGAATATCACAAACTTGTGAACTCCATCACCGATTGTAGATGCTGTAATTGTGGAACCAGTGTCACACAAACGGATACCATATTCGCGGAAATAACTCTAAGGGCAAACTTGTCGTGAGGCAGGGACGCAAAGTGACAGCAGAATTTAAGATTCTGGGCTGCATTACTGAGTTTAGTGAAAACTGAACGGAAACTTAGATCATGAAAAAATCCACGCTTGCTCTTGGCATTATGGCTACTCTCTGTGCAACCTCTAGCTTTGCAAATATTTATACCACAGAGAGCAATGGCTCAATCCGCCATATGGACACCAACGCTGATGGTGACATTTCGGTTATTCTACATCTCAAAGATAAATACACATACACGAACGACAAAGGCAAAGAGAAAACGAAAAAGTACTCGAAAACCGTTCAGTATGTTGCAAATTCAGGCGAGAGCTTTGATGACGTATTGGCAATGATGTCAAGCTACGACAATATCGCTGACTTTCAAGAGATGCCTGTTGACGTAAAAGCAACGGGAGGACGAGAATTTGCAGAATCATTTGATCTCAATTTGAGCCTTGCCAACGAATATGTTGCAGGTGGCACGGTTGGACATGCGACCTTGTTCCACAAGAATGGCGTTCCAATGCTGCACGTAAACATTGACGGTAAATACGTACCTGCAAAACAGCCGTATCTGAACGTCCCTAGTTTCGTGAAAAGCTCACGCGCACACGACTTCTTTAAGGTTGTAGTCACCGATATTCTCGATAATGTTATTGTCGGTTTTGTTGAAGCGAAACAAGACATTCCTTTCAATCATGCGGACTACTTTTACGCCAAAGGCGAGCGTATCCCTGTTTACTGGACGCTAAGCGCAGACAGTAAGCCGTCATGTAATAAAGAGTGTAAAAACCAAGAACAGGCACATATGTCGGTAAGTAGCGCGCAAGTATTAGGACAAGGTAAGAAAATGCCTAATATTAAAGCGACCGACGACAGCGGCGAAATTATGGATTGGTTCCAATACGACCGTATTGGCGAAACATTCCAAGGATTAGGCGATAAACCTTATGGTATCGTACAAGACACGTATGACGAGAAAACCTACTGGGTTTACGGTTCAGCGATTGCCAAAGCCAAAGAAGGTAGCAAAACCTACTATTCTGGTGACAAAAACTACTCGCCAGGTCTCGCGATGAGCATCACAGTGAAATAATCCACATTCTGGTACACGTATACGTTATACCAGAATGATGCTTGATTAGAATTCACCAGAAGCACTCAAGATATACAAAAAACGCCTCGTTAGAAGGCGTTTTTTATCGCTTATGACTAATCAAAAAAGCTAACGCTTGAGATATCTATCCACATTCTCAATATCAATGAGCCTTTCTGGTAAATAAGCCTTTGCATATCGTTGGTAGACGCCACTGGTTAACAACAGCTCAAAAATATCCTTATCAATATGACCATTTTCAACCATCTTTGAAAGAATATCGATTGCTTCGCTCAGCGGTTTGGCTTTTTTATATGGTCGATCTGAGGCTGTCAGTGCTTCAAAAATATCAGCCACCACCAAAATTCTTTCCGGAATTGACAGATCCTCACGACTCAATCCGCGCGGATAGCCGGTTCCAATGAGTGTCTCATGATGAGTCGTCGCATACCGAGGCACTCGCTCCAGTTCAGGTGGGAATGGAATGCTCTCGAGCATCTTAATACCACTGATCATGTGTTCATTAATCTTAAAGCGCTCTTCTTCCGACAAGGTTCCACGTCTTACAGAAAGGTTATAGATTTCTCCATGATTATATAGATGAGTCGGAACCGTCATGTTTATCCCAAACTGCGTCACATCAGCAAAGGGCTGATCTCTTGCAACGATATGGTCTGGTCGATCTGCTAAAAGCTTTTCAACGGCCGGTGTAGGTTGTGGGTGATAGCGCGTTTCTTCAAGTGGCGATAACCCTAAGCCACAATCAAAATAACGTACCCATTCTTGCTCAGCTAGTTGCTTTAATCGTTCAATATCTTGGTCAGACATAAACTCACCACCGATATTTGCGTTCGCAATAAATGCAAACTCTTCTCTCAACTTGTCTAATTGGGGACGCAAATCGTTATCGAGATCAACCTCTGAATCTAGCTTTGATAACAAGTATTGAATCTGAGCATCTCTCCACAATACCTCAAAGCGCATACGAACTTCGTGAATACGGTTGTAGTTCGTTTCAAGCTTACTGCCTTTATCGACGACATACTCAGGCGTGGCGATCTTGCCACAATCATGCAGCCAAGCTGCGACACGAAACTCACGACGCTCTTCATCATTGTTGAATTGAAAATCTTTGAGCTTGTCACATTGCGATTTTTCAGCCGCTTCGGCCAGCATTAAAGCGATTTCTGGTACGCGATTACAGTGCCCTGCGGTATACGCTGACTTTTCATCGATGGCTCGTGCGACTAATTGAATCATGGACTCAAAGAACTGATTCTGCTGCTCTTCAAAATTCTGCAACGCGTTACGCCCACGAATGACCGATAAACCTAACTGATGGATTTCTTCAATCCGGCTATGCACTCGATTTACTTTTGAGTACTGACGTAACTTAATCCACTGAACTTGTTCTCTTAACTGATTAATAGGTTTTGATATGGGTGCCGCGAACAACCATGCAAATGGCAGTAACAAGAGTAAAACCAGTAGTGATGCACCGATGGAATAAAAAATAGCTTCGTGCACACCCGCCATTATGTAAGATTGAGGGACAACAACTGCAAAGTACCGTGAGTTAGACTCTCTAAGCTTTGAGATATACAAATACTTTTCGACGCCGTTGATGGTCATTAATTTTGCGCTATTGTCACTATCTTGATGGTGACTAAATTCCAACAATTCCGGATACGGAATATAAGTGAATGTTGATTGTGCCGCTCCTTCAGTGAACCATTTTTCACGAAGTTCCTGCCTTTGAGCTGGCGTAATACTGTTGATGGCTAAATCGATAATATCAGCAAGCTCCTGATATTCTTTCGTATCGAATAGTAAAACTCACGAGGTAAAATTGGTGATTCTATCGGAACAATCTTCAACCCTTGGCGAAACTTTTCTTGTACTTTACTTTGTAGAATTTGCTTCATATCCAGCACGGCCGCAATGTTACCCGATTCAACATCATCTATCGCTGCATGCAACGACGGATAAGATATCAACGTCAAGTTTGGAAACGCCTTGAGCAAATTGTCTTGAATACTCCAACCCCTCAATATACCAATCCGCTGATTTTGAATGGATTCTAACGTTGTAATGCCAACATTCTCTTGCTTAGTGAGTAAAGCAAAGTTACCTCGATACAAAACCTCGCCCAAAATGCCCATTTGAGCAAAATCGCTTGGATCCGAGATCGACTGCAATATATCTATATTGCCTTGAGAAAAATCATTCTCTAACTCGTCCCATGAGCGTCCATTGACGAACTTAAATTTCAGCCCAGTCATTTCTGATATCATTTTAAACAAATCAATCGTGAAACCGTTAGGACGCCCCCCTACCGTATAATCAAGAGGCCCCCAATCATTTTGGTTAGAAACTTTGAGCTCAGGGGCTGATTTAACGAATGCTTGTTGTTCTTCAGTCAAAACAACAGGCGTCACGAGAGGAATACGGTCTTCAATATCGATCTGCTTATTGGTGGCAATAAGTTGACCATCACCGCCGAAGATAAAAGATTCCGCCTTGAGATTTTTTTTGTTTTCGACGAAGCGACTCGTGAGCTGTTTTTCAAGTGAAGACAACAATACATCAATACCAACGACCGTATCAGAGCCGTCAACTTTGATAGTGAAACTCTCACCGTTCACTTTTAGAGTGTTGAATAAATAAGGTGTGGTTGCGTAAATTCGTTCCGTGCTCGCATTTTCATACCAACTGCGTTGAGTCGGCAAAAAGTTGCTAAATTCTACTTTACTCGCCGTTTGTTTAAAGTTCTCGTCATAAAAAGCCGAAGTCTTACGTCTTTGCTTGCCTTCACCTTGGTGCAAAACGAGTAACCATCGATCGCTGTTTTTCGCGCCGACACGAGCCCTAACATCTTCTGACGTCAGGCTGATAAGTTGGAAAAAGTCGTTATTTGATTTCGCGACAAAAATACTATGTAAGTTTGAGTCGCGCGCAAGTAATTCAGAAAGAGGAATCACAATCCGTTTATCAGCAAAATCAATACCGGTAAGAGAGACAAGTTGCGCCCCACTGCGCGCGGCATTTTCAGCCAAACTTTCTAGATTTGATAGATTCTGTGAAACACTTGCTGCAATAGTATTGTATCGATTTAAGGTGTGCTCTAACTCTTTCTTACTCGAAAAATAGTACTGTAACGATATCGCCGTCACGGCGGTTATGATCGTACAGCATACAAACATAGCACCAAGTACCACTCTTAGCGAAATCCGATTGCGAACGTACTTTTTCACTAAAACCATTCCTTGTAGATAAAAATTCGTGACTAAAATAATTTCAAGGTAAAACAAAGTCAAACATTTGTTTTAAATGTAATTGCTATCGAACAAAACAACATCGCTTTTAGTGTTAATTCCAACATTACGCACAAAAACTGTTTGAAAGCACCTTTACGGGAGAAAATTAACGGCAACCGCATTTCTCTTGTTTAACGTCACTCTTTATAGCTTTTCACTCTATCTCATTCATTTATTTCTTTGTTTAAAATACAATTCGTTATCTCATACAATTTGGTCTTTAATGGTAACGTAGTACAACCTTCGTCTCCGTTTCCATCGTTGTATGCATTTTGCTATACCATCAGAGAGTCCATTCATGGCTAAAATATCGGCAGAAGAAAAGCACCGCAAAAAAGCAGAATTTGATGCTCACATCTATGACATTTTTATTAATGAAGGATGGGATGCCGTCACGTATGAAAGAATGGCCAAAGACTTCGGTACTCGCAAATCAAGTATCCAGCGCTATTATGGAAAACGTCTGGACTTTGGTAACGCATTACAAGGTAAGATCCTACCTATCATCCTTCCGTTGCTCGACTTTTCTGACAAAGAGGCGTTTATCGCCTCTTGGCTACTGGCACTCGACAACCAAACGTTTCGCGAAGTAAACAAACTGCTAATAGAAAATGCGACAGGTTCTGGTGTTGGTGGCTGGCAAGGCGTAAATCGCCTACTGCATATTATGAGAAACACCATGTCAAATAATGATGCGGATGCAGCGATAACAACCTGCCTAGGGAAGACCGTGCTGTTTTTTCTGGCCCCAGCAAACCAATAACGACAAAATACAGACTAAAAATTATTGCGAACGAGTACTCATTATTTTAGTATTCTCTTGTGGGGAGCACATATGCTCCCTTTATTTTGAACCATAAAGCGTACCAGTACTCATTAAGGGTGTAAATAAACGATCCACTCAACCTGTTTGACGGTTAACAGTGATCATTCAACCATGTAGTGCTTTGAAAATATGGATAAATAATAATTAAGAAAACTTAGGACACTCAAAATGCATTTAAGCGCTTGTAGAATAGTCAAAAAAAACCTCCAAACCTTTCGTTTTACCTGTGTTGAAGAGACACTGGAATGGTTAGAAGAACATCGTGATATCGAACGTGTTGAAGTTGACGCTATCGATAACGAAGAAAATATTCATTCTTACACCTTTTGCACCATTGACGAGTCCATAGAAAACTTGATGAATCTCTAAGTAAGAAGGATGCCACTGTGAAAAAATTATATTGTTTGAAGCTGTATTATAAAAACGATCAAGGAGATGGCGTCGAGTTAAGCTCAATGGAAAAGAGTAATAATGGAGAAGTCGTTACACAATGGCTTCTGACTCCACGCACAAAGGGACAATCAAAATACTTCCTCGCCCTTGTCGACCAAGAAGACATGTGCATTGATGCCAAATACATTTCTCGCCAGACCATGCTGGTATGTCTTGAACGTTGGAATGAACCTCTTTGACCGTAATGCACCAATGGGCAAGTTGCTTCATTTGAGAAGGTAACTCGCCCTATTCATCAACCAGCCTCACCTTCTCTCGGTTCTAGCTTGCCATACAACATCTCAACCAGAGCAAAAAGTTACTACTTCTACTTGCTTTCTCTCGCATTTATTTTGCAATAAGCACAACAGATCCTAATAGTAAGAATTTTTTTAGAATTATAGAAATTACTTCGATTCATACGATCATTCATGCACTTAGTCATTTTAGCGCTTTTGTTTAAACAATATAATCTCGACACCACTTGCGATTTTGTTGCAGATCATAAATACAGATTAATCAATAGCAAATTAAATCTCTGTATATGAGCAGACCGACTGCCGTTCTCGTAACTCAAGCAAGACAATTATTTTTTTAACAATACCTTATCACTCTACCAATGGTTTTATTAAGTCGATTCGTAACAAGTGGCATGGAACGATATTGAAGCAAAAGGATTATAAAATCTCATGGATCATTTTTATTAATACTAAAATCGGCTTATTAATTTGGATAATTTTAATTTTTCTTTACGAAAAGTGAAGCCAAAGCTTTAGAAGAAAAGAAAGCTAAATTACTTAGTGTACGCAGAGATACAGATCTGACAGAAGATGAACGTTTAGCAATATCAAAACTTTTAGAATTTGATGTTGATGCTAAAGAAGTTTACTACATTACGGATCATTTCGAATTGCATTCTATGCCTGATGAAGAAGAGGAAGGGCAAAAACGGTTATTTATGGCCATTTGCGATTACGTTGTCGCAATGCCCGAAAATGCCTTCTATTACCTTGATGAAGAAGAGATGATGGCTGAAGTCGTCGTTAGCAATGATGTCATGTTCGTTGTCCGCTTAAATGATTACACAATTGTTGATGATTTGAATGACACGCTTACTCAACCAGCAAATACCCAAGCCAACACAGAACAAGTAACTCACAAATTCACTAGCCAACAACCAAACTCAGATCGAACCAAAACAACTCTCTCAAATAAAGAGCAAAACATCGGCGAACTGTATCAAGCGGTCAATGTTGAGACCCACTCAAACGAGTCGATAGAATCGACATCACCCACTAAACCTAAAACCGTGTTGAAATCAGAACGCCAGGCGACACTTACTGAGGCTCAGTATCTCTCACCGTCATCATTCAGACTTTTGATGGCTGCTCTTATCGTCGTCGCGACTGTCATTTTTTCACGTACACAAACGTTTGACTTTGCGATAGAGCCAACGTGGCTTCCAGCCGCAACGCTCGCTACAGTTTGTATTATCGCCCTACTGTTACTTAAAAAAGATACCACCAAAATTAATCCAACACGCCTAACTGTAAAGCGCTACTTCGGCAAAATAGATGCCATTGAAACTTCGGCGAATATAAGTTGGATTCTATTCACCGATCCTAACGGAGAAACGAGTAAGGCGTGGATACCCAACCGATGGCAGAACACCATTAACTTAACACGCGAAGTCTATTTTGAAGTGGAACCAACGCATTCTGCTGCACTACGTGTTGACCTAAACGAGATCTCAGAACAAGATCTCGCCAAGAAAAAGCCTAAATATCTTTTCGCTGCTCTCGGTTTACTGATAAGCATCGCGATTATTGCAAGCAATACCAAATTTGCATGGCGAGACGCGAGTATCGCGATACTTAAACACAGTGAATCACACAATATTAGCAACGTTGATGACTGGTCGACTCTCGACTTAAAAGTAGGCGATACCATCTCCATAAATCAGCCCCGTTTGTGCATTGATGGTTACGATGAGCAATACAACCCCGTCTACTGCCAAAGCTTTTTTTACCCATTGACCAATGAAGCATTCAACGTGCTTCCTGATACAACATTCGTAGAATCCTACAAGCATTTCATAACAAAACAGCCTGATTATTTCCCTCAAATAACAGAAGGTTTGTATTCATACCTGTCAACACTGTTCCTATTAAAGCAACAATCTTCTGACGACCTATACAACAAGACTATTCGCCCTCGCAGAGAGCTGATGATGTTTAACATTGCTAACCTTAGAGCAATCGCCAACCACTTGGCACTTTACTGTCCTGAGAATAGAAAAACGACAACGGTTAAGTTGACAGAAACGGAAAACGCTATCGCTGAGAATTGCCAAAATTTTAAAGCCGAGTTTTCTATTCTATGGCGCGAAACCACCAGCAGTGAATGTGAAAACTCCTGTTGGAATGAGGCTTTGCAAGAAAGGGAATTCGATGATGATGAGACGATAAAAAACATCGATGAACTCACGCAATACAAAATGAGTTTAAACCAACTGCAAGACGCGATTTGGCTGCAAACTAGAGAGTCGTTGCACGTGGCACGCCCAAATCAGGCGTATATCGTCGTCAATTGGAATGAAACTGATCATGCTGATTTGTATCAAATCACTCGACTACGTACAGAGTTAAAGCACGATTATCTTTCTGGAAAAGTTGAGCTGTTAGACGAATTGATGCCTCTACAAACGGAAATGGCTCAACAATCGATTCAAGGAACCATCCTAGAGATCTACGCTGACGGGGGGCCAATGAGGATCAGCCTAGCCCCACCGATTAGCCACCAACAAGCACTAGAGAATATTATTGAGCATGCTCTGATGGCACTTTTTGGCGTACTTGCTCTATTGATGCTGTTTTCTTACCGATCAAATAGTCGAAAGAGCAAACCTCGCAAAGAAAAACGAGATAACAGCCAAGGGGCATGGATCAGTTAGGCATCAACTAGAATAAACCCGAGGAGCATAATCTCCGGGTTTCAATTCAATTTGCTACATTTTGCAAAGTCGATGTGTCTCTAGTGTGGATACTTACCTACGACTCAGACAAAAAGAGCCGCTAAAAGCGGTTCTCAATTAATCTATAGGCTGTTGAAACAACCATAAAGTGATATTTACAACTTCTTTTCTTTCATAATGTTATCAAAAACAACCATATTTTGATATTTCCAAAACAACCATAAGTTGATATTTTGTGAACCCATCGATGCACTACAAGGTTCGCCGTAAGAAAATTACTTACAGTATTAGTGAGAATGCATCATCAACCCTATTTATGTTGGATCATTTTAGTGTCTAGTCAGAAGGCTCAATAGACAAAAAGAGTGTATGAACTTTTTGGGTCAAATAATGCAATCACCAGTTTACAGCCCTCACTGTTTAGGAGATTCGCGATACGTATTGAACACTTCTATGTTAAGGCCAGTGACATTTTCAGACACCAACCAGAAAGTGCCAAAGTATAAATATCACTTCTTACTTATTTGGAAATTCTGTTTTAATCCCTAAACAGAACTTATTGTAAATACTGAATTTCTGTTCTTAGCATTCCCAATTATCGTTGCAGTCATCTCATACTTCACCTACTCACGTTTCTGTAAACTGAAAGATCAATATCTAGTAGATATGACATCCAAACTTGCCACAACGAAAGATTCAGAAATCGCAACCATTAGCGAAGGAGACAGCAAAGATTGCGCTCGTTAATAACAAAAGCCACGTATAAAAAGTTGTTGTACCGTGTAACATAATTAAACGAAGCTCATGCCAAGCATTAGCCCAACGATAAGATATTCGATAAAAATCACCCCGTTGGGTGATTTTTATTATCGCTCGACCTGTTAGTCACAATTAACTGCGACTTCTAGCCAACAACTTTGGGCTTTGATTACCTCGCGCTGCGTTGACCAGCAACACCCCAACCGATAAGACAATTGAACCACATAAAATAAACAACATTCTCCCTGTTGGTTCATTTGGAATCAACGCCATCGCTAGGATACCAAAGCCGGCAACACTAATCAGCTTACCTAGCATACCGCGTTGTTTAGTATCTAGATTTTGCTGCTCTTCGCTATCGGCAACTAACGGCGTATTCCAGTTTTCAAACAGTTGATCGACTTCTTTCTCACGCTCAGGCGATAGCCCCTGTAAAACGAGTGGTGAGTAAGAAGAAACCACCGGTGAAGACAACGTGTGCCGCTAGGCTCAAACCAACTTTCAGATCCGCCCATTCACGTGCAGTGAAAGCTTGTTCTAAGCCAAACAGGCGCTCAACGTCTTCTGCTTGCGGTGATATACCGAATATATAAGAAACAAAACCACCAACCACTAGCGTTGCCCACCCCGCCCAGTCAGGAGTCTTACGAATCCACATACCAAGCAGTACAGGAATAAGCATCGGGAAACCAATCAAAGCACCAACGTTTAATACGATATCAAATAGACTCAAGTGGCGAAGAGAGTTAATGAACAAACCAATACCTATGATGATGAAGCCCATCATGATCGTCGTTACTTTACTAACAACCACCAGCTCTTTTGTGACGCATGCGGGCGAACAATTGGACTATAAAATTCATCACAAATATGCCCGCATTTCGGTTAAGACCCGAGTCCATTGAAGACATGGTTGCTGCGAACATCGCTGACATAAGAAGACCCACCATACCTGCTGGCATTACGTTTTGTACGAAGGCTAAATAAGCTGCATCACCGCCAACCGACCCGTATTGCTCGGCAAAGTCAGGCATAAATGCCGCGACATACCAAGGCGGTAGGAACCAAATAATTGGACCCACAATCATCAATACGCAAGCAAGACCTGCAGCTTTACGCGCATTCTCACTGTCTTTAGCAATAGTAGCGATACGCGTTGATGCTATTATTCATCACACCAAACTGCTTAACGAATATAAAGACCACCCAAAGAACAAAATACTGATGTAATTTAAGTTGTTACCCAACATAAAGTCGCCATGGAATTTTGACACGATGTTACCGATACCACCGCCCTGAAAGTAAGCAGCGACCGCACATGTAATCGTTACCGCCATGATAACCAGCATTTGCATAAAGTCAGAAGCAACAACCGCCCACGAACCTCCAGTTACCGCCATCAGCATCAGCACTAAACCGGTTACGATGATGGTCGCTTCCATAGGAATATTGAAGACCGCCGCAACAAAGATTGCGAGACCGTTCAACCAAATACCCGCAGAAATCAAGCTGTCCGGCATGCCTGCCCACGAAAAACTGCTCTGAAGTTTTACCGAAACGCTGACGAATAGCTTCAATGGCTGTCACTACACGCAATTGACGGAATTTCGGGGCGAAATAAAGGTAGTTTAAGAAATAGCCAAATGCATTAGCCAAGAATAGGATTACAACAACGAAACCGTCGCTGAACGCGCGTCCTGCGGCACCTGTAAACGTCCATGCTGAAAATTGAGTCATGAAGGCGGTAGCACCTACCATCCACCACAACATCTTACCACCACCTCTAAAGTAATCGCTGGTCGATGTAGTGAACTTACGAAACATCCAACCAATTGCAACAAGGAAGAAGAAGTAGGCAAGAACAACGAGTATCTATAGTCATTTTTTCAGCCTCTTAAGTGTGATCATTTTATGATTTCTAGCTTACTTCGATTTATTTTTCATTTGTACTACAATAATCTTTTATTGTGATCTCAAACAAAACTTATCGTGACAATAAAACCATGAAAATCCCTTTCAAAATAAGCAACACTTGCCATTGAGACTTAATAAACATTGAATCAATCAACCATTATGTAATACAAATAAGCAAAAGATCTCTGTAGTTATGGTCCACATTAAAACCGAAATCACATTATAGGCAAAAAAGCGAGCCTAAGCTCGCTTCAAAGTAACTAAATATGATTCTAATTTAATATCAGAAGTTTACGCTACATTGTCAACCGCATCGCGCACGAGTTTACCCAGTTCGTCCCAGCGCCCTTCGTCGATCAGGTTGGTTGGCACCATCCAGTACCACCACAAGCTAGCACCGACGGCACAGCTAAGTATTGGTCAATGTTTGAAAGGCTAACGCCACCTGTAGGCATAAACTTAACTGGATATACAGCCGTTAACGCTTTGAGCATCGCCACACCACCTGAAGGCTCCGCTGGGAAAACTTTAATGTGCGTAACCCCATGTCATCGCTTGTTCAACCAAGCTTGGGTTGTTCACTCCAGGTACAATCGGAACCTGCTTATCAAGACAGTACTGAACTGTGCGTGGGTTAAAACCAGGGCTAACAATGAAATCCACGCCAGCATCTATCGCTTGGTCAACTTGCTCGTTCGTCAACACGGTACCTGCGCCAATAAGCATTTCAGGAACTCATTACGCATGACACGAATCGCGTCGACAGCGCACTCGGTACGGAACGTGATTTCAGCACAAGGCATGCCATTTTCAACCAGTGCACGACCTAAAGGAATCGCATCTTCAACCTTATTGATGGCAATAACAGGAATTACTTTAACTGTGCAGTTGATCATTTAACGTAGTCATAAAGCTCTCAATAAAACAGTTGATATCACTTGGTCATGATATCAACTCGTTCGATTACAATGAAATTTGGGTCATCGCCTCTAAAGGAATGATGGCGCCTTTGTATTGAATAACGGTACCAGCCATACAGTGCCCACTAAAAGCTGACTCCGTTGGCGTGCCACCCACAAACCTTTTCGCGAGAAAACCCGCGCTAAAAGAGTCGCCTGCCGCAGTGGTATCGACCACATTATCGACCTTATTCGGCTCAACAAAGTGCTGCTGATCTTCGGCAACAACGAGACACGCTTGGCTACCTCGTTTGATGATTATTTCTTTAACGCCGAGCGAAGCCGTTCTCTCAACACACTGTTCTAGATTTGTATCGCCGTAAAGTAACTGATCGTCTTCAAACGTTAATAAAGCAATGTCCGTGTTTTTCAGGGCTTTTAGATACCATGAAATCGCTTCTTCACGATTTTTCCACAGTTTAGGACGATAGTTATTATCGAAAATAACTTGCCCACCTTGAGCCTTGAAATCAGCAAGGAAGCTAAATAATTGCGCCCTTCCTTCTTCCGTTAAGATAGCTAGGGTAATTCCGCTCAGATAAACCGCATCATAACGATAAAGTTGATCTATGATTCGTTTTGAATCATCTTGCTCGAACAAATACTTTGCCGCCGAGTCACTTCGCCAATAATGGAAATAACGCTCACCTGCCTCATCCGTTTCAATGTAATAGATACCAGGTTGCTTCTCTTACCTTGAGTACCAAGCCAGTATCAATACCTTCTTGAGACCAAGAATCCACCATTTCTTGACTAAATGGATCATGACCCACAGCAGTGACATAACTCACTTTTAGGTCATAAGATTGCGTTAAACGCGATAAGTACACCGCCGTATTTAGAGTATCACCACCAAACGTTTGACGAAGCTGACCATCCTTTTCTGTAGCTCAACCATACATTCGCCAATGATTGCAATATTCATTTTTTTCATATGCTTGCCTTAGCAACGAGGTTGCGCGAACGTTTATTTAAGAAAGTCTTCACGGGCTGGGTTAAAATATCAAGTAGGACACTGTCTTGCTCAAGCGCTACCGCTCCATGAAGCAGATGCTTGCGGGCAATAAACGCGTCACCCTTTAAGGATGGTTTTGACCATCAACTTCCGCTTCGAAGCTACCATTAACGACATAACCAATCTGATCGTGAATTTCATGGGTGTGTGCAGTACCAATCGCACCTTTATCAAAACAAACGTGCACAGCCATTAAATCGTCTGTATAAGCGACAATTTTTCGTTTTATACCATCACCGAGTTCTTCCCATGGGTGCTCACTAGCGATAAAAATGGGTTCATGCTTTGACTCCTAAATGTTGAAACCACCTAAATACGTTAAACCGTGAGCTTAACGATTGGTGGTAAATTGCAATACAAATCATAAATCAACGACATAATTTGTCATACAATATATCATTATTTGTGTGATTCAAGTCATAAACAAGACGATAAAACAAGATCGCAACATGCCATAAAAACCTAACCACCAATAATAGACCGCTTATAAATCAATTGCTTATATAATTTATAGTGAGCTTGATCTCTCTTTTCCCTAATGGAACTTAAAATAAAGTTATTATTGTATTACTTTATGTCGAGACGTTTTCATATTCCAATTATTGAGGGTCATAATAAATGACTGCACAACCGATTTTATTGACTGAGGCAGAAGTCGAATTACTACGAAAAGAAGTCGGAAAGCCGAGTTTGATGGGTAAATCCATCGAAGCGAACCGCAAAGAGCTCGAATTGTTTATGCGTCTACCTTTAGACGTACCAGCTCACGGCGAAGCTGGCGGCTATGAGCACAACCGCCATAAGCAAAACTATACCTACATGAACTTGGCAGGTCGTTTATTCTTGATCACTCAAGAAGAGAAATACGCACAATTTGTTAAAGATCTTCTCGCTATATACGCAGAGAAGTACCTAACTTTGATTTCCACGTACAGAAAACACTAACCCAACCGGTCGCCTTTTCCACCAGATCCTAAACGAACACTGTTGGTTGATGTTTACCAGTCTTGCGTACTCTTGCGTTGCATCTGTCATGACAGCAGAAGAGCGCAAAGCCGTAGTTGAAGGTGTTTTCGAACCAATGCTTGAGATGTTCACGGTAAAATACGCTCATGACTTTGACCGTATTCATAACCATGGTATTTGGGCTGTCGCGGCTGTCGGTATTTGTGGGTTAGCGATTGGCAAGCCGGAATATCTTGAGATGTCGGTATACGGTCAAGACCGTGACGATACGGGTGGCTTCTTAGCACAAATCTCTCGACTGTTTGCCCCTTCTGGTTACTATATGGAAGGTCCTTACTATCATCGCTACGCCATTCGTCCTCTTTGTGTATTGGCTGAAGTGGTACACCGTCATATGCCTGAAGTAGACATCTATAACTACAAAGACAAAGTGATTGGTAATACAGTACAAGCAATGCTAGCAACGGCTTATCCGAATGGTGAGTTCCAGCCTTGAATGATGCATCTCGCACCATGAGCATTACCGATATGGGTGTTCAAGTTGCAGTGAGCGTTTACAGCAAACACTACGGTATGGATGACAACATCCTAGGCATGGCGAAGATTCAAAACGCCGTTTGGATGCACCCATGTGGTCTTGAGCTTTCTCAAGCCTACGATAAAACCATCGCAGACCGTGAAATCGGCATGCCTTTCTGGCCTAGCGTAGAGTTAAACGAAGGTCCAAAGGTAACAATGGTGCCCAAGGTTTTATCCGTATGCAAGATAAAGCCGGTGACGTATCACAGCTAGTGATGAACTACGGTCAACACGGTATGGGACATGGAAACTTCGATACGCTTGGAATTACTTTCTTCAACCGAGGTCAAAGTGCTACGTGAATACGGCTTCTGTCGCTGGGTTAACGTAGAACCTAAATTCGGCGGTCGCTACCTAGATGAAAACAAATCGTACGCTCGTCAAACCATCGCACATAATGCGGTGACGATTGATGAACAATGTCAGAATGGTTTCGATGTTGAGCGCGCTGATTCAGTCCATGGCTTGCCTCACTTCTTTAAAGTAGAGGGCACAGAAATCAACGGTATGAGTGCGTTTGCGAACGACCATTACCCAAATACAGACATGCAACGCAGTGTGTTCATGCTTAACCTAGATGAGCTTGAAGCACCGTTATTACTAGACCTTTATCGCATCGAAAGTAAATGCGAACATCAGTACGACTACTCTCATCAATACGATGGTCAAATCGTACGTACTAACTTTGATTACCAAAGCTTTGGTGAATTGAGCACTCTTGGCAAAGACTTCGGTTACCAACACCTTTGGAAAGTCGCTAGCGGCAACGTGCAAGATACGGCACTGGTTAGCTGGCTACAAACAACACCTACTACACTTGGTTAGGCACGAGCAACAGCACCAAGCAGAACGGTGACAATGAAGTGATCTTCACTCGCACTGGCGCCAATGACCCAAGCTTTAACTTACGTAGCGAACCCGCATTCATTCTGCGCAGCAAGGGCGAATCGACGCTATTTGCTTCTGTGCTAGAAACACACGGCTACTTCAACGAAGAGTTTGAGCAGTCGGTGAATGCACGTGGTCAGGTGAAAGATATCCGCGTCGTGGGTTACAACGCCGTTGGTAGCATCGTAGAAATCGCAACCAAGAAATCACTCGTTACTGTGATGATCAGCAATGTACTAGGCGCTAACGACCAAACCCCACATCAAGTAGAATTTAACGGTAAAACCTATAGCTGGAATGGTTTCTACTCTCTAGAAGTGACTAGTGTAGAAAACAACGCATTCGAGCAGGAGAAATAATAATGAGTTACCAAAACCAACCTTACCAACCGCTATTAATGAACTTTGAAGAAGCGGCAGAGCTGAGCAAAGCACTTGGCACGGATAGCCTATTAGGCAAGGCACTAGCGCGTGATATCAAACAAACTGACGCTTACATGGCACAAGTAGGTATTGAAGTTCCTGGTCACGGCGAAGGCGGTGGTTACGAACACAACCGCCATAAGCAAAACTACATCCACATCGATCTCGCGGGTCGCCTATTCCTTATCACTGGCGAACAGAAATACCGCAATTACATCGTAGATATGCTAACGGCTTACGCGAAGGTTTACCCAACGCTAGAAAGCAACACCAGCCGTGACTCTAACCCTCCGGGTGATCTTCCACCAAACTCTAAATGAGAACATGTGGATGCTATACGCGTCTTGTGCGTATAGCTGCATTCACCTTGGAAGAAGAGCAAAAACACTGATTGAAAACGACCTGTTCAAGCAAATGATTGAGCTGTTCGTGGTAACTTACGGTCATGACTTTGATATCGTACACAACCACGGTTTGTGGGCAGTAGCAGCAGTCGGTATCTGTGGTTACGCGATTAACGATCAAGAAGCGGTAGACAAAGCACTTTATGGCTTGAAACTGGACAAAGTCAGCGGCGGCTTCCTAGCTCAGCTAGACCAACTGTTCTCGCCAGACGGCTACTACATGGAAGGTCCTTACTACCACCGTTTCTCGCTACGTCCAATCTACCTATTCGCAGAAGCGATTGAACGTCGTCAGCCTGAGCTTGGTATTTACGAGTTCAACGATTCAGTAATCAAGACAACGTCTTACGCAGTATTTAAGACGGCATTCCCAGATGGTACTTTGCCTGCCTAAACGATTCATCGAAAACGATTTCGATTAATGATGAAGGCGTAATCATGGCAACATCAGTATGTTTCCACCGTTACGAGCAGTCTGAAACGCTACTTGGCATGGCAGACCACCAGCAAGACGTTTGGGTTCATATCTCAGGTAAAACGTTGTCTGATGCGGTTGCAGCGACAGACAACATCAAACCGTTCAACTGGGGTAGCCTATTCGTAACTGATGGCCCAGAAGGCGAAAAGGCGGCGTCAGCATTCTTCGTCACCGTGACGAGAAAGATGACGACACTATGGCCTTATCTGGTTTGGTCAACACGGCAGCGATCACCAGTACCACTCAGCCCTAGACCACGGTCACTACGATGGTCTACACCTGAGCGTGTTTAACCGCGGTCATGAAGTGCTGCACGATTACGGCTTTGGTCGTTGGGTAAACGTTGAGCCAAAATTTGGTGGTCGTTACATCCCAGAGAACAAGTCTTACTGTAAGCAGACGGTCGCGCACAACACGGTAACGGTTGACCAAAAGACGCAAAACAACTTTGACACAGCGCTAGCTGAAACCAAATTGGCTCGAAGCACTTCTTCAAAGCTGATGATGAAAAACTGCAAGGCATGAGTGGTCGCATTTCTGGTTACTACAATGGCGTTGACATGCAGCGCAGCATCATTCTTGCTGAATTGCCAGAATTTGAAAACCACTTGTGATTGATGTTTACCGAATCGAAGCAGACCAAGAGCACCAATACGACCTGCCAGTGCACTACTCTGGTCAAATCATCCGTACAGATTTTGAATACGATGTCGAAAGCACGCTGCGCCCAATGGGCGAAGACAACGGCTACCAGCACCTATGGAATGTAGGTTCAGGCCAAGTTGAAGGCAGCTCACTAGTAAGCTGGTTGCACGACAACAGCTACTACTCGCTAATCACAAGCGCGACAAACGGCGGCAAAGTGTTCTTCACTCGCACTGGCGCAAATGATCCAGACTTCAACTTGAAGAGCGAGCCTGCACTGATCCTACGTCAATCAGGCCAGAACCATGTATTTGCCTCAGTACTAGAGACACATGGTTACTTCAATGAGTCTATTGAAGCATCTGTAGAGCTCGAGGTTTAGTTAAAACAGTTAATGTTTTAGGTTGCAATGATACGGGTACTGTTATTAGCATCGAAACAACATCTGGTACGACATACCGTTTCGCTATTTGTAACTTAAATGAAGAGAATCAAAACGCAATGCATAGTGTTGAGTTTGATGGTGTAGATTACGCTTGGGAAGGCGCATTCGCACAAATTTAATTACTATACAGCCTCATAGTGATTAAACATTCGGAAAATAAGTCAAAGCCGAGTTAATCTCGGCTTTTTATAAATACACAACATTATTGCCACTCTCATGTTTTACGTGAATTGGAAAGCTAAAACACCAATATCAACCAACATAATTCAGCAAACTAGTCGGCCCTTATCCTTTCTCACACACATTGTTTTAACATTATTCGCCCAACTCAATCCTCCGATAAATCATCAACATACATTTTTGAGACCACAATCAAGCTTAACCAAAAACAATAAAATAATATTGTAATACAAGAATATTTATTCATATTATGTTCTTTAGCTAGAATTTCTTGGCTAAATTACCCTACTGGCTTTTTACATATACAGAGACGTAATATGAAAAATCTATTTTATCGACAATCATTTTGCTTTGTTGCAACTCATCTTATGCCATTGACTTAGATGATATTTCTCGCGATGGTTTACTTAGCAGTGAGCGCTTGTCTCCAATTTCATCTGAAACGCTAACCACTCATTCAGAACAAACGGTTCAACTTCTGAAAGAAAAATTAGAATCAGCCAAAGATGGCGATATTATTTCAATAGCCAATGGTAAATACCCAAATTTAGGTAGCGTTAAAGTCTCGGCTAATAATCTAATCATCAAAGCCGACAATGCGGGACAAGCATGGTTAACCGGTTTAGTTCAACTTAATATCAACGGTAATCACACTCATTGAAGGCGTTGTATTTACGGAAGGTGGTCCAGATGAGAATCTGGTGGTCTCGTTTTCAATGGTGATAATAACACCTAACCAACTCAACGTTTTACTACTTTAACGATGGTTACCGTTATCAACCCGATGACAAGCGCCAAAGTACCCCAAACGTTTATGGATCACCGTATGGGAGAAAATGCCACTATTAGCTATAACCGCTTTGAAGGCAAACAAAACGCGGCGCGCTGATTTTACTACAAAGATTCAACACCTGATAATCACAAAGTCGAGCACAACATCTTCCTAGATATGCAGAAAAATCTCTATGGTGAGCTCGATAACAAACAGAGCAATTCGCTATAACACCAATAGCTGGAAGCTATCAAATGGGATTTAGCACCACATCGCAGTTTCCTTCTAATTCTAGTTTCAGCCATAACTTAATGATAAATATGGATGGTGAACAAGAATTAATAGCTGTGAAATCAGGCGGTAATAAAATTGACGGAAATACGATTTATCAATCGGCCGGCTTAATTTCTCTAAGACACGGCAAAGCCAATAACATTGAAAATAATATCATTATTGGCGCCCATAAAGCACAGACTGGCGGCATTCGTATTTACGATGAAGACCACGTAATCCATAACAATTACATCATACAAACTGCTGGGGGCGATGAGGGGTTGCCGGTAATGCCGATGTGCGAGCAGGATAGTAATCAACACCGGTATTATTGATGTAGCCAAAGGTGAAAAGCTCCAAAGAAACTAAAGGCAAGAGTTAAACAAACAATGGACACCAAAAAACATTCAGATTTCTAACAACACTTTAATAGGAAATGAATACGGTATTGTATATGGCGAACAAGTTCACCGAGTCAGCATATGACAACAACATCGTCAAAACGTCTTTGGAGGAGACCAAATTCACTTTAGTTACAATCTAGTTGATGCAGGCACACTAAATAATGTGGCGGTAAAAGACAGGCATTACACCTCTGACTAACGTGACTAATGAAGGCGAAGTATACATCGGAGAGATAATCAACCCTACCTTTGTTAAATCACATCAAACAACTTTACCAAGATCACAAAATACGCGGATTCACATCATCACCAGCCGTTGGTGTTGATGTATCTAAACTAAATATTGTTACTGCTGATACAGCAGGCCAGACTACATCATCAACAAATAAACACTCAATTTTTAACTAAGTACGCCATCGATAATTAATTTTATTGGTGGCTAATTTTATTGAATCATATAAAAGAATTACAACATGAAGAACTATCAAGAAGATATTATTTGTTTTAAAGAAATCGTGTATGGAGAACATATCAAGGAGGCATGTTACTCGACAAAATAAATAATCATCCATCACCACAAGATTCACACTTCCCAGAGGAATGGATTGCATCAACGGTAAAAGCAGTAAATAGCGGTCGAGAAGATATTAGTGAAGGCATTTCTATTACAAACATAGATGGTAGTGATGTCGAGTTCACAAAGCTAATTGAGTCCAACCGAGTTACTTTTTAGGAAGTGAACACACTGCACGATATGGTAATAATCCAATGCTATTAGTCAAATACTTAGACTCATCTGTGCGTTTACACTTCCAAGTTCATCCAACTGTAGAGTTTTCGCGTCAATATCTCAATTCCAATTCAGGGAAAGCTGAAGCGTACTACTTTATTGATTTCAGAGAGTCAATCGAAGAGCCTTATATCTATCTCGGTTTCAAAACCCGCCTTCAAAGAAGAGCTAAAAGATGATAGAAACTCAAGATATAGACGCAATGGAGCATTGTTTTGAAAAAATAAGCATTTCTCGAGGCGATTGTTTTATATACCAGGTGGAATGCCTCATGCCATCGGTGAAAATATTCTCATGGTAGAAATCATGGAGCCATCCGATTGGGCTGTTCGTTTTGAGTTTGAAAAATCGGGCTATACACTACCAGAAGAAGCACGCTTTATGAAACGCGACTTGACTTCTGTCTTGACGTATTTAATATGGATACAATGTCAAACAAGAAGTCCTGAATACCTTAAACAACGAAGCAACGCAATTACGACTCAATCTCCTATAAGGAAGTACTAATCGATCAATCAGTAACATCCTGCTTCCAAGTCAGCAAATCAACTATCAAAGGTAATATCTGCAAATCTGACCAAGCTTCTATATTGGCATCATCGTCCAAGGTGAATGTACTGTTCGATGCGGCAACCATGTCCATCATTTAAAACAGTTTGATAAATTTTTCTGTCCTGCAGGCTTAGACTCACTCAACATCGAATCAACAGATGGGGTGGAACTTCTCGTGCTACCCACCTCACTAACAACCTACTGATTATTTATTATGATAAAGGCATCAGAATATCTCTGCTTGCCTTTTATTTTCGTCTACATTTTCACAACATTCCGTGCCTATTTGATTTCATCAATAATATCTTCTCGTTTGCTATTTGAACTAAACGTGTAATGACTTTCCTAAATTTTGATCAAAAAGCCTCAAGACTTTGGCTTGGGCTTACAAGATAAGATGATGTTATGCTGATTCTTGACTTAAAACCAACGCTTTATCTTCATCTTTAACTTTCGCAGCACGTAATAGTAAGAAGCTAATAAAGCCGACAATTGCCGCCATCAATAGATAGAGAACTCGTCCCCATAGAGGATTTGGAACCAGTACCAATAGTGTTAGTGCTCCGCTAGCCATGAGCAATACTCGACCAAACAAGTAATGCTGCTTTCTATCCATTTGGCGTGTCTCGGCCGATTCTTCAACCACTACAGGCGTATCGACATTGCTAAAGAACTTATTGATCTCTTCAGCTCGTTTACCTACAGGTTCTTTGTAGAAGAATTGTACACAAGAAAAGCCACCTGTAATACATACGTGACCAACAACACCGAGAGTAATTGACTTCATCTCCGCAAATTCACGAGCAGTCAACGGTGTATCTAAATTGAAAACGTTCTGGATCATTTCAGGAGAAACAACAAACGCAATAAATGACACACAAGCACCTACAGCAATCGTTGCCCATCCAGCCCAATCTGGCGTTTTACGAATGAAAACAAAGTAATGACGGAATCAGAACAGGAATGCAACCAGTGTACTTACTAGCATTAATGCATCGAATAGACCAAAGCCTTTCAATTCGCTCATCGCCAAACCAGCAACAATAATCAATAAACCGAATAGAATGGTCACAATCTTACTTGCTGCTAGTACTTTAGCTTCAGATGCATTCTTATTGATGTATGGCTCATAAACGTTTTTTGATGAAAATACCTGCATTACGATTTAACGCTGAGTCCATTGAAGACATCGTCGCAGCAAACATTGCTGACATCATCAAACCAATCATACCCAAAGGCATTTCATTGCGAACAAAACAAAGTAAGTCGCATCACTCACTTTTGAGCCGAGCCTCTAATCCCCATGTAGATGTATCTGGGTAATGCCCTGCTACAAACCATGCTGGTAGGAACCAAATTAGCGGGCCAACCGCCATTAGTGAACAGGCTAAAATCGCAGCTTTGCGTTGCATTGCGCGTATCTTTAGCTGCAATATAACGATATGAATCGATCATATTGTTCGTACTAAAGAACTGCTTCACAAAATACAGATAAACCAACCAACAAATAGATAAGCATAGGTATAACCTTCACCTACGAATTCACGATCAGGCAATCCGGCTTCTAAAATTGGAGCAACACCACCCGATTTCCAAACAGCTACGACAGTCGCAATAAATGTCACCACAGTAATAATGATCATCTGTAGAAATCTGACGCAACAACAGCCCAACTACCACCAATTAGAGACATAACGAGTACAACTAGACCAGTTGCAATAATTGTCGTGCTAATGGAATGTTAAATACCGCACTTGCAAATACAAGCCAAACCATTAAGCCATAACGATGCTTGCAAGACGCTTGATGGAACGGTTGCCCAAGTAAATACTTGCTCACTAACCGGGCCAAAACGCATACGAATACCCTCAATAGGGCTGATAATGCGCATCTGACGAGCTTTGCAGCAAAGAACAAGTAGTTGCAGAAATAACCTAATGCGTTAGCATAAAAATCACAACAACGGATATACCTACCGTTAACGCCTTACCCATTACACCGGTGAATGTCATTGCACTGAGTGCTGTCATAAATGCAGTGGAACCAACCATCCACCACAACATTTTGCCGCCGCCACGGAGTATTCGCTCGTTGATGATCCAGATGTATCCTTAAACATCATTCCCAGTCCAATCAGGAAGAGGAAATATACGAGCACAATTATGATATCTATATTCATATCCATAACCTTTAATAGAAAGCAATCCATGAAAACTTTCTTAATATAGAGATAACGTTGGTATTCAAATCGTCAATAGCGCCGATTTGAAGATGTAAAACCTATCTTTATAGATATCTAAGCCAGAAACTTCCAAGCCTATCCTAGGCTATTTACCCAAACGCGATATTGTTAAAAGAAGTGGTCGCGACACCAAATATTAGATGAATTAAACTTGATTCCGGTTGCAAAACTTTTCGAGCACAGTGTCATGCCAATTGATAAATCATACATTTAATAATGCCAACTTTTACCAACAAAGCTGAATTACCTAAAATTCACAAGAAAGTTCAATATCAAAGCAAGATCACACAAATGCCACAAATTCACACTTCTACAGTTAGAATTATCTCTCAACAGAAGTTAGTCAAATTTGTCATACAATATTAGTGATCATCTTCACATCGAATGCTTCTGGCCGTGATCAAGCACAAGTTCAACAGGTTGTTGGATAATTGAATTTAAGTGATATGAAATATTTGAGGAGGGTAACACGCTTTGATATGTTATAAACACAAACAAATAGTGATGTTTTAAACTTTTTACACTAGTTTTTAAAACAAAAGCTCATTGTAAATAATGAGCTATTGATTCATCTAACGAATATAAATTTAATTACCTATCATGTTTTCAATGCGGACTTTATGTTCCTCACATATTTTCACAAAACTATCTAACTCTACGCTCGTATTTTCTTTGTGGTAATACATATACAGCGGCATTGGGTAGCTCAATTCTTTGATACGTCGACAAACGCAGTGCTCGTTGGTTAGAAACTTGATACAGCTTGGAGCAATTGATACCCCTAATCCCGATGAGACGAAAGTCGCCATATGCCGCATATTGTCTGGGTAGTAACTCATTTGTGGTGTAAAGCCATGTTGTTCACATAAATCCAGTATATGTTTGAAAACATTAGACCAAACTGCTCTGTGGAACATCATAAAACGCTCTTTATTCAAATCTGCTATGGAGAGCTCTGATTTATTCGCTAAATGATGATTACTTGGTACAACAGCCACCAAATCATCTACGTAAATTTGACGTCGAACAAACTGTTGATCATTCAATAGTGGTTGATCACGGCAGAAAATAACGTCGACACGTTTTCCATCAACGCAGTGCATTGTTCTTGACCTGACATCTCATACAAATAGGTTGTGACATGGGGATGTTGCATTGAATAGTCACTAATAATCTCAGGAATAAAACAAAGAGGCCGCTGTAGCAAGGTAACCAATGTTCATTTTGCTAACTCGATCACTATTTGCTTGGCTGACTAAATCAATCACCCTGCTATTATTCTCGAGTATTTTCAATGCCTCAGAATAGAGTAATACACCAGCAGGAGTAAGCTCTACCAGATGTGTGTTGCGATAGAATAGCTTCACACCAACTTACTCTCAAGCTCAGATATATGCCGAGAAACTGTAGGTTGAACGGTATGTAACTCTGAGCTGCGGCAGAGAAATTCTTATGTTTCACCGCAACAACGAAGGTTCTCAGTGTTTTTATATCCATAATTTGCTTATTCGTTTTTGTATTATGATTATACAATAATATCATTTCCTCATTAATCCCATCAATTTTATAGTACTAGCCGCAACAACTCTCCAAACGGCAGGATTTTGGTCGAGAGAGTCTTACAAAACAAAACAATATTCGCTCCCTACGTATAGGAACTTACAAAATGGATATCGATATTCTGATAGTGTTGGTTTACTTTGCCTTCTTAATCGCTTTAGGCTGGGTATTCCGCTCTGCCGCTGACAATACTAGTGAATACTTTCGCGGTGGTGGTCGTATGCTTTGGTGGATGGTCGGCTCTAGTGCTTTCATGATGGCGCTCAGTGCAATGACATTTACAGGCTTGATGGGAAAAGCTCTTACAAGTGGTATGTCTGTTGCCGTCGTTTTTGCTAACGCATTAGGTTACTTCTGTAACTACTTATTCTTCGCAGCAAAAGCTCGTCAAATGCGAGTCATCACACCACTTGAAGGGGCTCGCATGCGCCTTGGAAAAGTAAACGAACAAGTTTTTACTTGGGCTAACGTTCCACTAAGCGTTCTTCAAGCTGCAATTTGGCTAAACGGCCTTGCGGTCTTTACAAGTGCTGTCGTTGACGTTCCACTTGAACAAACAATCATTGGTGCAGGTTTAGTCGTATTAGTCATGTCACTTGTTGGGGCAGTTGGGCAGTTATTGCATCTGATTTTATGCAAATGATCATCATCACAGTGATGACTTTTGTCGCTGCATTCGTTGCAATTTGGAAATCAGGTGGTCTCACTAACCTAATTGAAGTTGGTCTTCCGGCACAAAACTGATTGGTGAGAATTACAGTTACACCTATTTGTTTGTTGGTTGGTTTATCTGTATTTTGTAAAACAGTTCTTCAGTACCAATAATATGGTGGATTCCTACCGTTTTATCGCATCTAAAGACACCAAAACGCTCGTAAAGCTGCACTATTGGCATGTTCACTAATGATTGTGGGTCCACTAATGTGGTTCCTTCCTGCTTGGTATGTCGCTGGTCATTATCAGACACAAACACATGGGGTCTTACTGGTCTTGGTAGCAAAATTGCCGATGCAACTTATTACATGTTCGTTAAACGCGAAATGCCTGTCGGCATGGTTGGTTTGATGCTTGCCGCTATGTTTGCAGCCACGATGTCTTCAATGGATTCTGCATTAAACCGTAACGCAGGTATTATCTTAAAGAGTGTTTATGAACCATACCTATGTAAAGATTTCTCTGAAAAGAACTTAATGTTCGTCAGCAAAATTTTAACCGGTGCTTTTGGTATTCTGATCATCGTGACTGGTCTATTCTTAACATCACTCAAAGAGTTTGGCTTATTTGACCTTATGATGCTGGTTGGCACTCTTGTGGGCTTCCCGGTGCTTATCCCTTCTATTTTATGTTTCTTTATCCGTAAAACACCAGATTGGGCCGGTTGGGGTACGATCTTAGTTGGTATGTGTGTCTCTGCAATTATCGCATTTGGTATCACTCCTGAAACGATTGAATCTCTGTTAAACCTTGAAACTCCACTTACCGCACGTGAATTCTCAGAAATGAAGTCTGTTACGTTAGGTGTAATCGGTCATATGACAATAACACTACCGTTCTTTGTGTTATCTCAATTCTTCTACAAAGAACCATCACCTGAACGTGCTGCCGACATCGCAAAATTCTTCCACAACATCGATACCGAAATCGTTGTCGAAGAAACAGAAACGAGCATCATGATGGACAACAAACAGCATGAATTATTGGCAAAAATGCTATTAGTTGCTTCTGTATTCCTAGCGGCCTAGCCCTAATTCCAAACCCTATCTGGGGCAAAATGCTGTTCATATTAGTTGCCGCCATTGTTGCTGGTATTGGTTTACTACTAATCGCAACCAAACGCAAACTACCCCGCTTTACCAATACGGCGTCACAGTCTATCTAATTATTTACTTATAGAGATGGGCTTTGCCTCTATCTCTATCTTTAGGAAAAATCATGTCTGTACAAAAGAAATTCGGTGGTGAACTCAGCGACGAAGAATTTCTGCAAGTTTACTCTCTACACAGCACAAAGTAACAACCATGCCGATGATACTACACGTGCACAAATTTTAGGCTTCACTCAACCAGAAGTCCGTATCGCACCAGAACAATTGTACGTATTGGTGAGAACCAAATTGGCTCACATTCATACGTAGGTTTATACAGCTATGTTAATGGTGATATCCATATTGGCCAGCGTGTGTTTATTGGTCCACACGTTTCAATCGTCGCTTCAAATCATATTTTGACCCAGTAACAGGCTACTACAGTGGGCGTAGTGACTTAGAAGGTAAAGTCACTATTGAAGATGGTGTTTGGATCACTTCAAACGTAGTCATCACCCAGGGTGATAATCGGTCAAGGTGCACTTATCTGTGCGAATGCAGTTGTAACTGGCGATGTACCAGCCTATGCGATTATGGCCGGAGCACCTGCTCAACAAATTGGTCATGTCGATTCGAAAACAGGTCAATACACTTGGTATGCAGAGAGAAATAACATGTTAACCCTAGAGCGTAACCACGATTTTCAAGTATTTGTTTCGCCTAAAATCATCAAGTGTCATCGGTTAACCCTCCTCGATTCACTTGGCCAGAACAAAACGGAGAGAAAATTACACATTTGTATTAGAGCACACGACATTTAACCATCGTTGGCTATACGAGAACACCAGCTCACCTGTACAAATCCCTCAAATATTACCTAATGGTGATTACCGATGGTATGTTAGTGACTCAAATGGATTGCGCTCTCAATGGCATCATTTCTCGATAAATCAAACTAGCCAAGCATATTTACCACCTAGCGCTAAAGAATTATTTGAACTTTGCTCAAATCGCGAACAGTTCATGATGTATTTCGACGAAGATATTCAAGAAGTAAAACAAGAATCTTGGTTGGTATATGAAAAATTCAAACGCACTGCTTCGTTTACCGATCTCGATGCAATTCAATACCCAAATCATTATCGAAGAGGTAAAGAAGAGGCAAACACTGCTATTGCTAATGTGCGCCGTTGGATTGACAGAGATTTAATGTCATTAACTCTACTCTATAAAATTTGGGGAGTTGAAGACGATGGCCAACTGGCGGTTAAATTACTTTTACAATTAGCGGAGTGGAGCCGGAAGGTCCTGCATCCCTACTTCGCCCATGTACATGGGGAGATGAAGTTGGCTTGTCTCTTTCACGCAACCTATTTTAGCCTATCACTGGTTGTCACCGCTTTTAACCGAGAGCGAGAAAGAATATGTTCGTCCAATGCTCGTTCGTATTGCTTATCAGATGGAAGAACGTTTAGCACAAGATGAATTCAAACAGTATCCTGGGCACTCTCATACTTCTCGCCTTCCTTCATACTTGGCATTGCTGCTTGTGCTGCATAAGGAGTATAAACTTGAGGAATGTGAACGCTGGCTGAATTATGCCTTAATGATTTATCAATGCGTTTTACCATTTTATGGTGGTGAAGATGGTAGTTGGGCCGAAGGTCCATTTTACTCTTCGTCATACAGCAAATGGCACCATCCATTTTCTTGTCTGTTGAACGATTAAGTAATTTCAGCTTTTACAACCATCCGTTCTATCAGCAATATAGTCATTTTGCGATGGATTTTGTTGCTAATAATGACACCATTCATCCATTTGGAGACGGATTTTGGTGTAAACGTGATGGTATCGAATGGCCAGGGTTCTTTGCTCAAAACCCTCCGAATCTATGCTGAGCGTTTTGGTAGTAAACAAGCGCGCAGTTTATGCCGAGAAATGGAACGAAATATCCAAAGCTTTGATTTACATTTACTAGATGTGATCCCTACGGTTAAGCAACTGCATTGCACGAATACCTATAAAGAAACAGCAAACAAGACGGAAGGTATCAGTGACATTAAGTATCGCTTTTATCCATTTGCAGGCCTAGGAAAGGTCCAGTACCACGATATCTCGTTGGCATACCGTGCCAGTCCTTTTGGCAACAGTTCTCATCGTCACGCTGATCAAGGAAATATTGCACTAATTGATAATGGCCTGGAGTGCTCATCCCAACGGGTAGCTACGGTTATCGTTTTGGCAGTGACCACCATTTTAGTTGGACTCGGAACAGTAAAGCTCACAATTTACCGCTGATTGATGGTGTCGGCCAAAACTGGATGATGAATCGGCATCAGCGTGTGTACTGTATGAAAAACAGCAAACACTGGCATCTGGTGGCAATGATCTTTCGAACACCTATCAAGATTCTTTACGACACGTTCGCTATTTATTGTTTATTGCAAAACAAGGGTTAGTAATCATCGATGATATCGAATTAAAGTACGACATGCCGTTACAATGGCGATTACATACTGAATTAGCGAGTCAAATAGATAACACAACACTCAAGTTAGAACACCCTAATCATAGCTATCAACTGTCGCTACTGAGCCATACCGATATCAAACCAACCTGCGAATTTGGTTATGATTGTAGCCAGGGCGATGTTGTCGTCGTTTCTGATGCAAACCCAAATGTTACCCATATAGAATGGCAACTTAAATCAGAAAACGGCATTTAGTCGTTGCGGCATGCTCAATTGATGCGATCGCATGTGTCGATTTAGACCACAAACCTATTACCTTGGAATGGGCTGAGCAGTCTCTAACCATCCCCTAGAAGCATAATCAGCACACTTGAAGCCCATTGAAAATGGGCTTTTAATTGATACTCACTTATATTAATCATGTTTAAGACTATGATATAGACAAGACCCTCTGAGAAACCTGAGGGCTCAAAATCGACAACACACCTAGTCATACATCAATTTATCAGCTTTGTGCATATCAAATTCGATAAGTGACTTTCTCGCAATCATCCTAAACGGCAACATTTTCACTATTTCTTCCAGTGGCATAACGGCAAACGCCCAAAAATTGAGCCATCAAAATAGATAATCACTAACGCACAAAGTGGTATTGCGATGAGCCATTGACCAGTAAAGTTAACTTTGAATACTTCCGTTGTTTTACCTAAAGCATAAAACATGCCCATGAACCGTGTTATATCCACGAGCAATGGGTAAAAAATGTACAACGGTGCAATCGCACTTAACGCATGATAAGTTGAAGACTCTAACTCTGGATAAAAACTCGGTAACACCAGGCTTAATCCCAAGAAGAACAAAGCAGATAAAAATGAAATAGCGACAGAGACATCAATACTTGTATCAACATTTTACGCAAGTCATCAAACTTCTCGCGCCAATAGCCTGACTAATCGTAATGGCGAAGACAATGCCCAGGCGGTAATAAATTGAGTACCCGCACGGACCCAAGGCATAATAGTAATCGCAACATACGCATTTATTGAAAGTTTGAAAAGCATGTAAACAGTAGCACCAACTTGCAACATGGTTACGTTGGCCGCAACGGGAAATATTTCGTAAAATGATTCAAAGCGTTACGCTTTATTGATGAATCTAACGCCCTTGTTGACAACTTTAGTGAATTATCTAAAAGATACAGGTCACCAAATACAGCAATCGAATGGCGATCAATGCCGCTGCGGCACCTATCACACCGAAGCCTTGAAAATCGTTAAACCAAAATCAAGAAGTACGAACATAGCACATTGACTGGTAGTTCAATCAAGTAACCTTTAAATGGAGTTCGAGTTTTCCTCTTGCATTAAACAGCGCAATGACGACTTGAGTAATCGCGTTAAATACCACGATATATTTCGCTATCATCAAATAGCCAAGTGTTTCAGTAAATAGCTCGTATCGCTGGTAAGCCATGCAACGATAACACGATCAAATAAACTCAAAGCAAGCCAAAATGACAGCCCAATCATGCCGTTAATAAACAGCCCTGCCCAAAAGCCTTTATTCAACGAACTCACTTGCCCTGAACCAACCGCACGACTAAGCACCAATTGCGAACCATTAGCAAACGCCATTTGAATACCGAGCACGAAGGAAATAATAGTGGATGCAATCCCCATCGCAGCAAGTGATATTTCACCAAGTGAAGAGACAAGGTAGACATCAATCATTAGCATCGACTGCATTAACAGCGCGTTTATTGCCAATGGCCAAGCGAGAGATAGATTTGTACGAATATATTTTTGCTAGACACTGAGTAGCCTACTAAATCTGAAGATACAACGATGATTTTATTCTGTTAACTATTAAACTAACCCAGTATAAAACCATCGTAAAACTAACCGTTTGCAACTTGAGCAAGTCTCTGATTATCATCATTAAGTAACATATGAGATGCCATTCTTGCTTTATCGCCATTGCCCGCCATTATCGCGTCGTAGATTTGTTGGTGCTCATCCAACAAAAGCGTCCGCCCTCAGCGGAATGATCAATAAATAATCTAAAATGGTCGATAATATATTACTAAAGGGATATAAAATTGGTTACCTGTTGCAAGGAAAATCGTCTGGTGGAAGAGATGATCGTTCTCCGTCCAATCAGCGTAATCGTAACGATTAGCCGCTAATGTCATTTTTGAAAGATGACAGACAATGCTTTTCTATGGTCTGCACTGGCGTTGTTTGCAGCTAAAGCACATGCCTCAGGCTCCAATGCTTTTCTCATTCCGAGAAATTGAGCTAGAAATGGTTCTGTATCCTCCAGATCCTGAATCCATTCCAGAAGTTGTGGATCTAAAATGCCAGTGATTACGTGGTCGTATAGTGGTACCACTTTCGGTCTCGATTCAATCAAGCCTTTAGCTGAAAGTAACTGTTGATTCTCTTAATGCCGTTCGACTAACGCCAAACGCAGCACAGCGCCATCTCACTAGGGAGCTTCTCCTGGCTTGAGCTCACCGGACAAAATTTTACGAGCAATTTGTCTTGCAACTTGGACATGGATCTTTCGATGAGATTCGTCAACGATTGAAATTTGGCCATGGACGTTCCTTACTAATAATTATAATAAAACTGAGCCTGGATGCTCAGCTCCTCGATATTTCTCCATTGTTTAAATATCTAAGAATAGTTGCGATCAAAAGCCAGACGAAGCTGGCTTTTCTGGTCAGAGTATTCGTCAAGACAACGAAACCACTTGCGCTTATGGCGCCATTTGACCGCCGTTTACATCAAGGATTTGACCCGTGATATAACCAGCACATGCATGTGAAAGAAAGCGAACGTTGGTGCGACTTCATCGATACGACCAAAACGACCCATAGGGATGCTGTTTGCAATCGCCGCTTTTAGTTCATCTGATTTGCCATCGTGGAATGCTGTATCAATGGTGCCTGGAGAAACAATATTGAAACGAATACCATCTTTCGTGAATTCTTTAACCCAGTTACGGTGAATATCATGCAACCATGCTTTTGATGCTGCATAAATACCTGCACCAACACCACCGCCTTCGCGAGCGGCGTTGAACCGTACTGATAACACAAGCCGTTTCACCAGATTCCGCAGCCGATGCGCGTAGATGAGAATCGAATACTTAGTTGTCATTAACGCAGAACGTGCATTCAAATCCATAACACGGTTGCAGAATTCATCGTCGATGTTTTCTAAGTTCTCACGACCACCTAAACCACCTGCATTGTTGATCAATACATCCATACCACCAGTGCGCAGTAAATTCTTTACTAGCTTTTCACATTCCGCCGTTTCCATCAGATTAGCTTGGAAAACTTAACGTCACCACCAAGAGCAGTTAATTCGATTCTGACTGCATCTGCTGGACCTATGGCTATTGATACCAATTTTTGCACCGTATTTTGCAAATACACGCGCTGCTGCCCATACCAGTAGAGCCAGTGATTAGAATTCGTTTACCTTTAAGATCGTTAAACATTGTGGTTTACCTATCATTCATAGTTAGTGCAATTTCAAATAATCATACAATAAGATTTTTACTTACAAGGGTAATTAACTCTAAAATGGTAAAACGACGCTAATCCTGGCTGTTTTTGTGGATTGATCAAAGTACTTGCCTAAATAACGACTTTTGTATGAATAATTGACATTAATCAAGCTATCAAAATCGCAACCTACAACACCGTCACAACAAGCTGTGTTCTACAAACCTATGATGCGACATGTCTCTACTATTACGTGAACATCCGCTTGGTATGTGAGTAGGTGGTGTTATAGTACGGCTTAAATAATACATATTTAACCAATAAGTGAATTTATGTCTGGCGAATTTCATTCAATTTCTGGCTCTAAAAGCCTGCACGTTCAAGTCGCGCGCGATTGCTCGCGGTATTTGTCAGAAACTTGCGCAAGGTTCGATTCTTCCTGGTGAAATAGCGCTGTGAACAGTTCGGGATTAGCCGTACGGCACTTCGCGAGGCTGTAAAACTTCTCACATCTAAAGGTCTTTAGAATCTCGTCCGAAAGTGGGCTCGCGTCATAAGCGCGCTTATTGGAACTTTCTTGACCCTCAGCTCATTGAGTGGATGGACGGGCTCGCAGATACACCAATTTTGCTCACAATTTTAGGCTTACGACGCAATCGAGCCTGAGGCCTGTGCGCTAGCAGCAAAACACCTTCTGACTGAACAACGAATTGAATTATCTGAAACTTTCCAACAAATGGTTGAGATTGCTGAAGCTGATGACTTTGACCAAAACGCGTGGATGAAAGTCGATACTCGTTTCCATAGCCTAATCTTTAACGCAACAGGCAATGACTTCTATCTACCATTTGGTAATATTTTGACGACTATGTTTGTCAACTTCATTGCACTCTTCAGAAGAAGGCAGTTGCATTAAAGAACACCGTCAAATCTACGATGCAATCATGGCCGGTAATGAAGAGCGCCAAGCATCAGCAAACCATCTGCTCGAGTCTAAGCACCGTTTAATCTAATAAGTTTCGACGAATTATCTTTGACTGAAGAGCGCGTTATCAACGTGCTCTTTTGTTTGTGAGCAAAAGAGATAAATAAACGAGATTGTAGAATACATCGTAAAATTTAGGATATATAATAATACAAATCACCTTTTCTCGCGATGCTATGACTGACTCTTTGCTACCCAACATTCTTCAGTTTCTCAGTTCAATCGATCCTTTCGATAAAATATCGAATGCCGCATTACGTGAACTCGCTAGCCATGTTCAAATAACCTACCTGGCAAAGGGCAGCATATTGACCTGTGTAACCCTAAGACGGAAAAATCACTGTACGTCATTCGTACTGGCTCTGTTGAACAACGTAAGCATGATGGTGTATTGAGAGCAAAACTAGGACCTGAAGACCTGTTTGGCTTCACAATGCTTGAGCCTAACGTTACAAACGAACAGGGCTACAATGCCATCGCAATTGAAAGTTCCCTGCTTTACGTCATTCCCTAATAAAGCATTGACTCAATTATTTGAATCCTACCCAGAATGCGCTGAGCATTTTGCATCTCAAGCTCAACTGAGACTTAAATCCGGGCTCGATGTTGTTTGGTCTAATAAAGAAAAAGGCTTATTCATACGTCGCGTCGAAGGGTCGCCAGTGGTCAAGTGGCTGTTGTGACAACCGAGCAATCCATTCAGCAAGTCGCAAACCAAATGCTGTGTAAATGCTCCTTGTGCTGTAATTTATCAAGACCAACGTATCGTTGGTTTGATTACTGACCGAGATATGACTAAACGCGTGATTGCGCAAGGCATTAGCACTGACAGCCCAATTTCAACTGTGATGACTCCAGATCCTATTACGGTCAAACCCGATGATTTAGTGCTTCATGCCGCATCTCTAATGATGCAACACAACATTCGTAATTTACCTTTAGTAAAGACAACAAAGTAGTCGGCGTATTAACAACGTCTCATCTAGTACAAAACCACCGCATACAAGCCATCTTCTTGATAGAAAATCAAATATGCAGGCAGCGTCAAATCGCTTTCTAGTTTTACTCCTGAAAGGCAAGCAATTTTGAAGCACTTGTTGAAGGTCGAGTCTCCAGAAGTCATTGGTAAAGTGATGACAATGATCATGGACTCATACACGCCGCTTGATTCAAATCGCCATTGATAAACTCGGTCCTCCTCCCTGTGACTTCTCGTGGATTGTTGCGGGTTCCCATGCTCGCAGCGAAGTTCATATGCTGTCTGATCAAGACAGTGCCATCGTCTTGAGTGATGACGCAACTGAAAATGATCATATTTACTTTAAACACTTAGCAATGATTGTGACCAATGGATTGGCAAGCTGTGACTACCCTCTGTGTAGTGGCAAGTTCATGGCTGCCACACCAAAATGGTGTCAACCTCTCAATGTGTGGCGAAAATATTATAAGAAGTGGGTTGCGAACCCAGAATACGAACGCCTGCTGAATATCAGCGTTTTCTTGAGATTCGCACAATTTTGGCAACAAACAGTTCGAAACAGAGTTACGCGATGAGTTACACCGAAACATCAGGGATAACCGTGAGTTTCTGTCGATGTTGGTTAACGATGCGGTAAACACTAATCCTCCCTTAGGTATTTTTAATAGCCTAGTTTTGGAAAAGTCTGGCGAGAATAAAAACCTTAGATGTAAAAATACGCTATCAATTTAATTATTGATTTAGCGCGTATTTACGGTCTTGCGGTGGAATGCGATTTAACTGCAACTGACGACAGGTTTAAAGCCGCGTATGAGAACAATGTACTCAGTGAAGACGCTTACAAGAATATGCTCAACGCTTACCAGTTCATACTATCGTTCCGTTTTGCTCATCAACTTGAAGCATTAAAACGCGGCGAGGAACCAAACAACCATATCGATCCAAACACTTTTGGTAGTTTCGAGCGTCAACACTTAAAGATGCATTTCGTATCATTGCAGACCTGCAAGATGCCGCAAAAGTGCGTTTTGGGAGTCGATAGTGAAGCGCCTATTCAACTACTTTCACCCATTTGCTCAAATCACAAGAGCGCGAGAAAGTTTTGTAAAAACGCCACTCGTTACCTGAGTCGTTGCTTGCGCTTTTGCTTGGACCTCAACTTGAAGCTAGCCAACCCACTAATGATGTAAGCTTTATCGTTCTCGACATCGAAACGACAGGTTTAGACTGCAATGAAGACCTAATACTCTCTATAGGATGGGTTTTCATGACTGGCAGTAAAATAGATCTCGCTTCTAGCCAGCACATGTATATCAACAGTGACTCCAAATAAAACCAGAAACCGCAGTAATTAATCATATTACACCGCAAATGTTATCTGAAGGAGTCACCATTCACCAAGCGATGGCAACCTTATTTGAAGCTGCACATGGCAAAATTTTAGTCGCGCATGGATGTATGGTTGAGACCAATTTCATCAATAAGTATCTTGAGCGTGTTATGGGATTCACCAGCCTCCATTAATCTGGATTGATACGCTTCGTATCGAAAAGCAGTTACAAAAACGTTTAATACTCACGAGCAAATTGACGTCACTCTTTCGAACACCAGACAAAGATACGCTTTGCCAGAATATAACAACCATAGCGCGTTGATCGATGCTGTTGCTACCGCAGAGTTACTCTTAGCACAACAACATCGCATTAACCCACAAGGTTATACCACCATCGGCACTCTTTATCGCCTCAGTAAATGAGATCTAAAATGTCCAGAACCAATGTAACTAACGCTATTCTATTATTTAGCGGCGAACCTAGTCGCTTCTCTCTCTGACGTATCGCTTAAAATGCTTAACGGTGAAGTCCCTACCTTTCAGTACGTATTTATTCGACAAATCATCAGTTTGATTTTACTTTTACCACTGTGGTGGCGTTTAGAGCAGCCTAAACGAAATATGGGATGTGACTGGATTACGTTTTGGCGAGCCGCACTGATATTGATCGGCAGCGCAAGCGCCATGGTCGCTATTACACATTTACCACTTGCACCAAATGCCATCTTTACGTCGGACCATTGTTTAGTACTACCGCTCTCTGTCCTATTCTTAAAGAGAGACCAACCAGAGCAAAGGTAGCTGCGACTATGATAGGATTTTCTGGTGTTTTAGTTGTGTTAAGACCAGAACACTTCCACTGGGCAGCTATCATCGCGCTTGGTGGCCTATAGCAATTGGTGTAGGTAACGTACTCATTCGCAAAGATGCCCCAAGAGCAACCATTAGTATGCACGCTATTTTGGACGACACTGATGACGATTCCTGGCGCGCTGCTCTTTGCGGTACCTGGGTGGCAAACCATACATTGGAATCACGTGATGTGGATAATCGCAATAAACCTCTTTGTTCTCGCTTACCACGCGCTGGTTGTCAAAGCTTTCAGGCTCGCTCCGCAAACCAAATCGCTTTAGCAGAATATTCAGGTTTAGCTTTTGTCACGCTATTTGGCGTTATCTGGTTCGATGAAGTACCCGATTTGCTCACAGCAGTAGGCATTATACTTATCGTGTTACCGATGATGCCGATAAAATGGCGTCGCCTATTCAATCAGTTCAAACGAAAGCAAGCCCATTCTTTCAGACAGGCTTGAACACCTCAACGTCCACTCTCCTATCTAGCCTCTCAACGGTAATCCCTTTACATTCCCAAGAGGCTATTAGTACTACAAATGGTTCAAGTTTTTATCTCTCTCCAAAACCACCATTCAAAGCAATAAAACACAAAGCATTACCAATCAAATACTTATAGCCACCGCGTCCTATATCAGAAAGTAAAAGTGTGCTTTGGCGCATGATTTGGATATCAGAGCATTTAAAGTTCATTTGTAATACAATAAACTAATAACACATTAAGACATAAGTCTTTAATTTAGAACATTCGCTTATCAGACACATTCATTCAACAGATTCGATAGCTCATATTACACCTAAGGTTTGTCGATTGTGAGTCCAAATAGAGGAACATATTAATGCAAAATTTTGCGTGGAACTTCAAACTAAATTAGTGTACGGTGCAGGTAAACTCGCTGAAGTTGGTCAAGTGGCTAAAACTTTTGGTAAAAAGCAATGCTTGCAACCTACGAAGAAGACGAAACATTTGCTCCAGTGATTGACAAAGTGATTACATCTCTCACGGCAGCCGGCGTGAAGTCGTGACTTTCACAGATTGAACCTAACCCTCGTGCGCACACTATCGACAAGGCAATTCAAATTTTCAACCAAGAGAAATGCGATCTTGTGATTGCTCTCGGTGGCGGCTCTGTTATTGATGGCTCAAAATACATCGCAGCAACGTCATTCAGCGGCGGCTCTTGCTGGGACTACGTTGTTCTTGGCGATCGCACGCCACGCAATATACCGAGCGTTCCCAATCATTTCTATCCCGACAGTTGCAGCGTCAGGCTCAGATGTAATGCTGGTGGCGTACTAACTAACTGGGAAACAAAGAGAAAGTTTCAGCCGCAGTGAATACCGTATTCTAAAGTCGCTATCCTTGACCCTGAATTACATACATCACTGACTTTATCACTAACGAAAGTTGTATTGATATTTTCTCACACTTAATCGACACTACTTATCAAGTGATGCAGATTCCGGCTTCGCTGATCGCTTAACAGAAGGCATGATCCTAAACTTAATGGATAACTTTGATAAAGTTCAACGAATCCGACCAATTTGGACGTACGTGGTCAACTTGCATTGTGCTCGATCTTCGGTTGGTCTGGTATTCAAGCGTTAGGTCGCCTAGGCTCAATTCCGATGCACTCGATTGAAATGCCGCTGTCAGCGCTTTGACGTTCGCCACGCACGCGGAATGGCTATGGTAGTACCTCCTTATCTTGAGTACTTTGCTGATGTACGTCCTGAGCGTTGGGCACAGCTTGCGCGTCGTTGTTTTGGCGTAACAGAACAAAATGATCAACTAGCAGCTAAATTGTTGTCGGTAAAAGTAAAAGAATGGTTTGAACGTACCGGTATGCTTATCACATTATCTGATGATCAAATTCCAGAAGACAAATATGAGCAAATGGCCGATGACGTTGTACGTATGTTTGCGATCCCTGGAACCAACACGATAGGTGTTCGACCGATTACCAAAGAAGATATTGTAGAAGTTTATAAACTAGCAAAATAAACCTGTACGCTCTTAATAAGCATGCGAGACAATAGAAATCTTCTTAGTGACTCTCTCTTAACGTAAGGCTAAGTCAAAGCTTGCGATACTGATAAATGACGTAAATTGAAATGGTAGGGTCATAACTCTTTACGTCATCATTCCAAACGCTTTCTTTGATTACGTGATGCGGGTCTCGACAGTC
Source organism: Vibrio taketomensis (assembly GCF_009938165.1). Classification (NCBI taxonomy): domain Bacteria; kingdom Pseudomonadati; phylum Pseudomonadota; class Gammaproteobacteria; order Vibrionales; family Vibrionaceae; genus Vibrio; species Vibrio taketomensis. Next base: position 267,936 of record NZ_AP019650.1, on the reverse strand, counting down.
AGGGCAAACTATTGCTGACCCTTTTATACGATTTACAGGCTATCGCGGGCTTTTTATTGGACACACAATCAAATTAGCCGGGTCCAAAGATCTACGTGGTATATCACTCCCTATCCTATTTCACGCCATTTGTATTATTTATTACCACCATTACCAACTAAATTTCGTTTACCCAGTACATAATTCATGCAATACAAAACATAAGTTCCAAATTCACCTTTCTTAGTAAGAGCTGAACATCATCACAAAAGCAATGCCACATATAAAATATCGTGACACATTTGCTTTCAACCTCAAAGTCACTCAACAAACCAGCAACCAGAAAGCAATCTAAACCAAAGATCGTCAATTTATTTTTAAATTTAACGAACATAAATAACAATTAAATAATCATACAATTTAAGTGTTTGTATAACAATAATTATCAATCAACACGATTAAAACAGCAAATGCATCGCGTTATAAAACACAAAGCTAACACTATAAGTTATTGAAAAATAATAGATAATATTAAACACAAAACTATAACAATACGAGAGCATCCGCATACACCAAAAGTATGGATTTTCAGTATTAATCACCCCATCACACATTTGAGTTATTGTAGTACAAATAAATATTTGAACAGATAATATAAGCAACAGAAATTAATGACTAACAGAAGGTCTAAAATGGAACTCAATACTGTTATAGTCGGCGTCTATTTCCTATTCCTCATCGCGATAGGTTGGATGTTCCGTACATTTACAAGCACAACTAGTGATTACTTCCGTGGGGCGGTAATATGTTGTGGTGGATGGTTGGTGCAACAGCATTCATGACTCAATTCAGTGCTTGGACATTCACGGGAGCAGCCGGTAAGGCTTACACCGACGGTTTTGCTGTAGCAACAATTTTCTTGGCAAACGCATTCGGCTACTTGATGAACTACTTGTACTTTGCACCGAAGTTCCGTCAACTACGAGTGATTACACCTATTGATGCTATCCGCATGCGCTTTGGTAAGTTCAACGAGCAAGTGTTTACTTGGTCAGGTATGCCTAGCAGCGTAATCTCTGCGGGTATCTGGCTAAATGGCCTTGCTATTATTGCGTCTGGTATCTTCGGTTTCGATATGAGCACAACAATCTGGATTACAGGTCTTGTTGTACTTTTAATGTCAGTAACTGGCGGTTCATGGGCCGTTATCGCATCTGACTTTATGCAGATGGTCATTATCATGGCCGTAACCGTAACTTGCGCTGTTGTAGCAGTAGTAAAGGCGGTGGCATCACTGAGATCGTAGCTAACTTCCTGTACAAGAAAATGGTTCTTTGCTACTGGTAACAACCTCAATTATCTAAGTATCTTCGGTATTTGGGCGGTATTTATCTTCTTGAAGCAGTTCTCTATCAATAACAACATGTTGAACTGCCACCGTTACTAGCAGCAAAGACTCTAAGAACGCTAAGAAAGCAGCTCTGCTTGCGTGCGTATTAATGACCATGGTGTGTTTATTTGTTCACACCTTCATGGTTCATTGCTGGTCAGGCGTTGATCTAGCAGCGCAGTACCAGAAGCGGGCTCTAAAGCGGGTGACTTTGCGTACTTGTACTTCGTAGAAAATACATGCCAGCGGGTATGGTAGGCTTACTGATCTCGGCTATGTTCGCAGCGACCATGTCTCAATGGACTCAGGTCTAAACCGTAACTCTGGTATCTTTGTAATGAACTTCTACCTACCGATTCTTCCTAACGCGACAGAAAGGAATTGATGTTCGTATCTAAGATCACATCAACCATATTTGGTCTTGCGATCATCTTAATCGCACTATTTATTAACTCACTAAAGGTCTGAGCCTGTTTGACACCATGATGTATGTAGGTGCGCTGATTGGCTTCCCAATGACTATTCTGCCTCTGCGGTTTCTTCATTAAGAAGACACCTGATTGGGCTGGCTGGGGTACTTTAGTGGTCGGTGGTTTTGTTTCTTACTTCGTAGGTTTCATCATCACTCCAGAAATGATCCAAAACTGGTTTGACTTACAACCATTAACTGGCCGTGAATGGTCGATCTAAAAGTTGCTGTTGGTTTGGTTGGTCACCTAGTGTTTACTGCAGGTTTCTTTTGCTCTGTCGACACTATTCTACAAACCACTCAGAAAACCGTCAAAGACGTTGACCGCTTCTTCGACAACCTAGCAACTCTCTTGTTTCAATTCAACTGAACAGAAGAAACTAGATAACAAACAACGTCACATGCTGGGTCACTAATCGCTGTATCCGGTGTAGGTGTGGCACTAATGGCGCTACTACCAAACGAGTTCTGGGGTCGAATGATTCTTCGTATTCTGTGGTGTTATCGTACTTGTGTGGGCGTTTTACTGATGAAAGCAGTAGATGGTAAAGTCGAGAAAACACGTCGATGTACAGCAACAGATAATGCATAATCATTACTGATAAGAAAAAAGCGGTTGAAAATTCAACCGCTTTTTTACATCTAAAATTTACTACTACACATCTACCAAACTGTGATTTAATTGTAGCGACAAATAAACTCACCCTGATTATGGATGAACCATGGAAGTTATCTTAAACAGTTGCAGTTCTCTCTATCCATCACTGGCCCGATATGCCTAATGCTTATTCTGGGCGTGCTATTTAAGGCATTGGTTTGATCAATGACAACTTCATTGAAATCGGTTCGAAACTCGTCTTCAAGTTACACTTCCGCGATGTTGTTTTGAGTATCGTGACAACGAAACATGACTTTTCAGCGGCAAGCCAGTTCATTGGTTTTCGGTATAATCTCTGGTATCGCATTTTCCTGTTCACTCTGATTTCTGTAATGATTGTTTTTAAATCATCACCAGACCAAGGGTGATTATCCAGGCTTTCGTGCCAATACCGGCGTATTGGTATTGCTTACGTCGCGAATGCATTTTGTGGTTCCAGTTGCGCTAGGCGCATTATTCGTTGCAGCAACGACATTTCTATATAATATCCAAGCTGTCATCTGTCTTTCTCCACGAGCTCAGCATCAGCATGCAAGCACCTGAAGATGATGGAAAACATTAACCAAGATCCATTGATCATTGCCATTTCACTTGGTCTTCTTTTCTACGTTCTCGCCATTCCAGTGCCAACTGTAATTACTGAAGCTGGTAATTACTTATCGAAAATGACGCTACCTTTGGCACTGTTATAACCGGAGGGTCACTAAATATGAATGCTCAAAGCGGAAAAAACAGCACAGTGGTTTTGCTAGCAGCTACAAATTAATTATAGCGCCAGTACGATCACATCGATCGCTTACTGGGTTGGTTTTAGGGTATTGAGCTTGGCATTTTGTTCTTTATGAACGCTTCACCCGTTGCGGCAGCAAACTACGTGATGGCGCGCTCAATGGTGGAAACTCGATTCTGGCAGCAAACATCATTGCCTTCACCACTGTCGCATCCACCATCACGTGCACTCTTGGTGTATTAATCTTGCAAACTTATAGTTTGATATAAGCATAAAGCGTTGCGCAGCAAAAGAGCCGCTAAAAGCGGCTCTCAATTAATCTATAGGCTGTCGTAGACTAATGTTTACTCTTTACCGTAAACGTTGTTCTCTTGCTCTTGTACACGGATGAATGTCGTGCGCTTTGTTAGCTCTTTAAGCTTCGCTGCACCAACGTATGTACAAGTTGAACGCACACCACCAAGGATGTCTGAAATAGTGCCATGTACACTGCCGCGGTATGGCAATAGTACTGTTTTACCTTCTGCAGCGCGGTATTGAGCAACGCCACCAGAGTGCTTGTCCATTGCTGATTGTGAAGACATGCCGTAGAACTTCATGAACTTCTCGCCGTTTTGCTCAATTACTTCGCCGCCTGATTCTTCGTGGCCTGCTAGCATACCACCAAGCATTACGAAGTCAGCACCGCCGCCGAACGCTTTCGATACATCACCAGCACAAGTACAACCACCGTCACCGATGATCATGCCGCCTAGACCGTGCGCTGCATCACCACACTCGATAATTGCTGAAAGTTGTGGGTAACCAACGCCAGTTTTAACGCGAGTTGTACATACAGAACCAGGGCCGATACCTACTTTAACGATGTCTGCACCCGCTAGGATAAGTTCTTCACACATATCGCCAGTTACAACGTTACCTGCTGAGATAACTTTATCAGGGAATGCTGCGCGTACTTTTTCAACGTAATCAACTAGATGCTCAGAATAACCGTTCGCGATATCAACACAGATGAAGATTAGCTCTTCAGATAGCGCCATGATGTCTTTTGTCTTCTGGAAGTCAGCATCAGAAGTACCTGTAGATACCATCACGTTGTTTAATACTGATTTATCAGCGCCTGCAACAAACTCCGCCCAATCAGCCACTGTGTAGTGTTTATGAACTGCGGTCATTACACCATGCTCAGCAAGTGCTTTCGCCATTGCGAAACTTGCCACTGAGTCCATATTCGCTGCGATAACAGGTACACCAGACCATTGACGACCGCTATGCTTGAATGTAAACTCGCGGGTTAAATTTACTTGAGAACGGCTTTTTAGTGTTGAACGCTTAGGGCGAAACAGTACATCTTTAAAACCTAACTTAAGTTCTTGTTCGATACGCATTGTGTAATTCCTTGATTCATATACTTATGTGTCACAACAGTTTGCGTTGGCACTAACGTTATAGACGTTATTGCTGTTTGTCGGACACAAAAAAACCGGAGCGTTGGCAGACGCTCCGGTTTTCAGCATTATAGGTCGGGATTTCTTTCTCGCAAGACTGATAATTCTATTTTTTTATGATACAGTTAGGCGAAATTTGCATATCCAGCAATCCTATCCCCTTGTAAAATATACGTTCCCCATATTTATCAACCATTTAAACATTAGCTTTCATTTTTATTACGCAAAGGTTTGCGTCATTACTACCGCAGAACGTAATAGAAACTCACCACAATGTGACAGGTCACTCAATTCATCTCAAAAACGCACCGCTAAAAGCAAAATTTTCGCTATTTTTAATTTATTTTGACTCTTTTTACAAAACGCCGCCCTGTCGATTGATAACTTGACGAAGCTTATTCGCTACATCGGTTGCGGTTAACCCGCAAGCACCGTTTTCTAGCACGTCCAAATCTGCAGCGTAACTATGAATCATGACTCCAAGACGCGCTGCCAAGCTGATCTCTATGCCCTGAGCAAGTAAAGAAATGATCACTCCTGTGAGTGCATCTCCCATACCACCGGTAGCCATTCCTGAATTACCAGCGCTACACACATAATGATCAGTCCCATCGCAAATGACCGTCCCTGCCCCTTTAAGCACCACTACGCCGCCATATTTTGCCTGCAACCGGGTTGCTGCCTTAAAACGGTTGGATTCAATTTCGGCGACAGTGCAACCAAGTAATCGCGCTGCCTCGCCTGGGTGAGGAGTAATAATACGCGTAGCATCTGAGCGAGCATTGCTGCTTGCCAATATATTGAGTGCATCCGCGTCCAACACTTTGGGTTTAGTCAATTGCGTTACGATTGCAAACAACTTATCGGCAAATTTGCTCTGCCCTAATCCTGGCCCCAATGCAATCGCATCACTCCAGTCTAATCGCTCTTTGATGTTTTCTTGGTTCCATTCAGCGAACATCACTTCCGGCGTTGAAACTAATCCTGCCAGAATATTTTTTGCATGGGTTAAGCATGCGGTTAGGCCGGCACCGGTTTTAATACATGCGCGTGACGCAATAAGAATTGCTCCTCCAAGCCCCTCATCGCCACCGATTAACAATGCTCGACCTTGTTTGCCTTTATGGGCACATGGATCGCGAGCTGGTATCTGTTCTATTAGTTGGGGGAAATCCCAATAAGCACTGGGAGATTCAACTTGGGAAAACTGATGTGCAATATCGAGACTAGCAAAATGTAAGTGCCCTACGTAGCGGCGAGCCATCCCTGTAGTCAAACCTTGCTTGATGCCAATGAAAGTAACGGTATGATCCGCTCGTATACAATGCCCAAAGGCAAAGCCAGTATCGCTGCATAAACCCGATGGGATATCGACGGATATCACCGGTAGTTCAGCTTGATTAAGGCGACGAATGACCGTCGCAAGCGAGCCTTGTACCTCTCCGGATAAACCCGTACCTAATAGCGCATCGATGACTAAATCAAAGTCATCCAAAGCGTCTGGTAATTCGAGGTTAACCACGCCACCAGCCTGCATAAATTCGTTGTAGGCTTGTAGTGCATCACCTTGTAATAGCAAAGGCGATTTAGTCGCCAATAACGTCACGGCAATACCTTGTTGCAAAGCGTGTTTTGCTACGACATAGCCATCACCTCCATTGTTACCGCCCCCACAAATAATTAACCAATGCTGACTATGAGGATAATGTTTCAAAGCCAAATCAAAGACCGCACTACCGGCGCGTAACATTAGCTGATACATACCAATACCCGCTAATTTGGCAGCGATAACTTCTCCGGATTTCACTTGCTGTGCAGTGTAAAGGGGTTTGCAATCTTTCATCAGGCTCCCTGCCCTCCTTATCGCTCATGCTAAAGACTCATCAAGCCAGCTTATCGCAAGCTAGCTTGGTATTTTGTGGAAGGTTTCAAATTTGGATAAGGATACGCGGTTAGGTGTTTTTATACACAATAGCTTCTGCGGTTGCATCCTGAACCGAAAGGAACAAAGACTTCACTTCTCCTGTCGTTGTTCGCATTGGATTGAGGGTAATATTCTGGTACATAAATTCAGCCGATTGAGTTACCGGACGCACATTACGACACTTAAACAGGTATGGGCGAACCTGCCAAGTAATAAAACTGCGGCAGCCTAAATCGTACACGGGCTTAGTTTTAAACTTAAACCACTCAACTGGGATCTCAGGAAACAATTCAAACAAGGATTTACCGATGGCATCATGGGCTTGAATACCACTATGGTCAGTCATAAAACCGTTCCATAGCTGAACGTTGTAATCGCGATCCAATACGACTAGCCCTAAATCGACATTTTGCACCATGTCGACCATCCAATGGAATTGCTCAAATTCAGCAGGCAGGGTCATGCTCACAACTCCTCAAATAGGTAAGACAATTTGTTATCAAGCAAAGGCAACGACTCATCAACAAACATAAACAGTAAATCGCAACGAATGGATGTTCTATCGATGGTATAACTCACTTCAAAGGTAATGGTTTTATTAAAACTACCTGCGGTTGAGTTGATAACAGAATCAATCGAGACGTGTTGGCCTAAAAGGGCTGGCGCGCTTTGGAAAAAACGAGCGCCAACTTGTTCGCCTAAACCACTTAAGAAAGAGCCGACCAAAATATTGGAAACATCCATAATCAGTTCCAACTCTTCCAGTTCATCACTGGCGCTTGGCACTTTCATGATTTTTTTCAGATCGCTCACGCTAGAGTCACTAAGTAAGACCAATGCTTCCCCAGCAATGCCTTCCCCGCTAAATCCTTGGCAAACGCCGGAGACTTGATCGTTGGAGGCCAAGTCTCTCAACGCCATGTGCAATTCGCTGACTTCAAAAATGTTCACGTTAGGTAACGGTAGGTGCACAAACACATCAAAATGCCTTGCTAAGGCATCGGCAGCACGGCCAATGGCAACGTTCGCCACTTCCATATACACATCTCTGCGGCGCAATGTCGGCAAATGAACAGATTGTGCAGGCGCGTAAACTACGTTGCGATTTATCTGTGTTGGAACCAATTGTTTTAACACCGCTTTAAGCGCGTCTTGGTCAATGGGTTTGCGAATGAATGCTTTCGCACCTAATGCCATCACTCGCTCTTGTGCTTTAGGTTGTATATCGCCGGAGACCACTACTACGTTGATATCAATGCCTTGCTTCTGAATTTCTTCTAGTGTGCCAAAGCCATCCAATTCGGGCATCGTTAAATCTAAAAATAAGATATCAAATCGTTTATTTTTGAGTTGCTCTAGTGCATCTAGCCCATGCATAGCAAAGCTGATGTCAGCATTCAGAGAAGCGGGCAAAGAACGAGCCATCTGCTTGCGCGCTAATGCGGAATCGTCACAAATAAGGACTGAAGAAGCCATTGTCTCACCCACTGCGTTGATTAGATTTATCAGCAAATTCTAACAAATTATCAATAAGTCACATACGGTTAAGTATTCGTTTATTCAAAAACCATTTCTTGCGTTTTTCATATCCACGATACCTCATCACCTCAAGGTAGTGAGGTATAGTTAGCATAGTCCAGATAGCAAAAAGCCAGCAATAATGCTGGCTATTGAAAGCATGTGTTGTTGAACTATGCTGCCATACGAATAAGCGACTTACCAATTAACCACTCAAGTTCTTTATCGCTTTCTGCGCCAAATTTTGCTTCCACAGCTTTATACAAACGTTCAATACCATTGGCTGCAAATTCATGTGCGCTCTCGGTGGTCACGATATGGTGGAACAACAAACGTAAAATCGCTAAAAATTCTTCACTATCTAGCGCTTTAATCCAGCTCTCTGAGAAATCACTCAATGAATTATCAAAATCCAAATGCTCGACAAACATTCTAAAAATACGACCATCTAAAGCTGCGGTAAAATCGGTTTTCTTTGGGAAATGGTGGCTAATACCCGTGCGAGAGACACCTGTTTGCTGACTTAACGTGGTGTAAGACATCTTGTCATAACCCAGACGCAGTAGCTGATCTACAACTGCATCCATGATTTTCTGTATGGTGATTTCAGTATCTTCTTTACTACGCTTCGGCATGTTCTGGCTCTTCTATTTTGTATATTCAGTGATTCCATTCGAATCAAAAAGTCGGCAAAAAATCGGTTCAAATGTTAATTTATCTAACTAAACCTACGGTAACTGCGGTTAATTTTGCCAATATTTTAACATGTGCATCAATGGCATCTCGCGCCAAATCAGTTCGGTAAAGCTCAATTCTCATTATTGATTCACTGTCTACCGTATCGATTATTCGAGCAATTGTGCACACTTTAGTGAACAGGGATAGTGTTACAAAAATAAAACACTTACAACTAAACGCACAGCATTCTGGTTAAATTTCAACCTTTCACTTCCAATCTATTTGATAGCGATCACATTACAATTGTTAATTAACCTACATATGTGCAAACTTTTATACACAACCATTTGCATTTGAAAACATATTCATTACCAACGCGTATAGGTGTAGCCAATTTTCAAATCTCGCTATAAAATATCCATAATTTTTTGAAGAGGATTACGCGATGAGTATCGAACAAGAAGCTCAAGTATGTGAAGCATGTGGTTGCGCAGGCGAAATGGGTTTCATCATCAAAGAAGGTGATGATGTCGCTGAAGTAACGATCTTTGCTCAAGGCAAAGCACTGCTAGAAGCTGAACTACAAAAATACATCGAACTCGCTAAGCAAGTATCTGCTGAAGTTGAGTACGAAACGAGTGAAATCACTGAAGATTCAACTGAACTATCTGCACGCTTTAAGTTTGAAGTAAGTGCAGAGAAGCTGATTTTTGAACTAAAATCTCGCTCACTAGCACGCTAATTCCAAAGCGGGCTTCGGCCCGCTTTTTCACATCTCTCTCGCCGAATCTGTTGACCTAACAAGCTGAGTTATGAATACTTGGTTTTCATTCAACTTATTGCGCGCCATTTATGCTTCGATACCTAAGTACATTGCTGTTAATCATTACTGCTAATGTTACGGCACAACCTTTGGACAGTTATCGAATGTTGAATCATCTCGACAACTACGGCAACTTGGACCTTCGCAACAAACCCTATACTGAACTGCCTTCTGGTATCACCATCAAAGGCAACCTCAATATTGCCAAAACCCAAATTAAGCGCTTACCTCCCGGTCTTACCGTAAATGGCAGCCTTATCGCCGATAACAGCGCTCTGCAAACTCTCGGTAAGGGCACAATAATTCAAGGTTACGGCAACTTTCTCGGTAGCAAAATCACGCGTTGGCCCAAGGGGATTAAAGTTGGCGGCTATCTAAATTTCACCGATACGCCGTTAAGCCAACTGCCAGCACGAATGCGGGTTAACGGTGACTTAAGCCTCATTCGAACGTCGTTAGAAACCCTACCCGAAGGCATTGTCGTTAAGGGAAATTTGTATATTGGCGGCTCTAAGATCACTCAGTTTCCTGACACTATGACGGTTGAAGGCAATATCTATTTAGGTGGCAATCGCGTAACAAAATGGCCAACGAATCTGACTTTAGGCGGTGCTGTCGCACCTTAGTAAGATCAATAAACACAAAAAAGGGCAGTCTCAACTGCCCTTCTGCTTATTGGTATTGCTCAGTTATCTATTTCTAACTGGGTTCGCGTAGCTATCGATTAAGAACTGATGTGCACCTTCTGGTAACTGCGCCAGCTTTTGTTTCAATACCGATTCAACTTGGCCACCAACACTGGTATCCCCTGCTGCCAACAAATTGATTGGGAACAGCTGGTAATTCGCATGGATCTGGCGATCAATTTCCTCGGCCAATAAATCAGGCGTCGCAAAAGGTTGCTCAATCACATCACCAAATGCCACATGTACACGGCCTTTATCGCCAATAATACCTTGAATGATGCTTTCAATATCTTCAAATTCACCCTTCTCGTAACTGCCGTTTACCGACTTTTCATAAAGCTCACGAGCTTTTGCAGTATCACAAGGGTCGTTCTCGTATGAAATTGAAACCGGCACAATCTTCAATGACTGAATATAGTCAGGAAACTCAATTTTCTGACGGCGACCTTCAACATGGAACATTTTCAAAATAGCAGGATCGGTAAAATCGTTGCCATCTTTAGCGCGTCCCTCTTTTTGCGCAATCCAAATTGAATGACCAGTCTCTAACGAATGCTTAATGTAAGAAGAAAGAGTGCCTAACGCTTTCATCATTTCACGCGGACCTTTCGCCGAGCGTTTAACGATAAAGCTCTTGTTCAGGCGCATAAGTTCCGTCGCACACGGCTTCTTCAACAAGTTGTCGCCAATCGCAATTCGTACTGTTTTGTGATTGTTTTGATGCAAGCAGTAATTAACTAATGCAGGATCCATCGCGATATCACGGTGGTTCGACACAAAAAGGTACGCTGTCTCTTTATCCAGTTTGTCTAAACCTGAATAGGTCACGCCATTTGTGGTGCTATTCAGTGTTTGTTGTAAGTACTTCTTCACTTCAAGCTGAATCAGGTCTGTGGTGTTCAGCTTAGACCACTTATGTTTGAGGTACATTTTCACGACAGGGCTCATTAATGCTTTAAACCATGGCGCGTGATTAGTAAATCGATGCTGTAAGATGGCTGAGATAAATTCATCATCTTGGATCAGGCGGTCAATTGCCGCTGGTATTTCGTCATCGTTGTATGGACGAATATCAATATAAGGATCAGTATTTATAGTCATTTTAATCTACATCAGAGACAAATCGCGGTCATTCTACGCATAGATTCGATTCTTGACAGCTAAGATACGCGAATTAACACCAAGGTCAGACCAGCTTAACAATTTGCATACCTATCGTCATGGGTTCAATATGGCTTTTTTGATCGAGACACGCTACTCTTAGCGGCCCATAAAAACCGAGCTTATCCATGCATTATTCTATCGCTCTTCAAACTAAAGAATTTGGCTTTTTATCCATTACACCGCGTAAAAAGCTGCTAAAACACACCCTATTACGTGTTGAAGAAGGATTAGCGCTGGTCAGGTTGGGCAAACACGAATATGCGCTAGAAGCGGGACATTCAATTTGGCTTCCATTCGATTGCCTGACTTCGATTAGCTACTTCCCACAAACGAAAGTCGCACTCACCGAAGTATCAAGCCGCGTCTCGCAAACGATGCCAAAACAAGCAGGCTACGTAAAACTCAACCCACTCACTACCGCTGTAGTAGAGCGTTTAGCATCCATGAATGCGCCGCATGAACAAAAACTCGATTTGTACCGAGTGCTACTGAGCGAGCTAACCACACTACAACCTGTGCTTAAACTGAACGCACCGAGCCAACGCATTGCTCAATGGTCTCCACAACAAGAGACGAGTGAACTATCGAAGGAAGTACAGTTAACCCTGCGAGTAAGAGAAGCGCGCCGTAAGTTACTCTCTGGTAGTAAAAAAGAGCAGGTCGTCGCGGAGTTGTTTGATGACAATCAAGCGGCATTCGAAGCGATGTACCAAAGCATCTGTGGTGAATAAGACCTTAAGCGCCATAAAGCTTAGTTTTCATTAAATTCTTCTTGGCATAGTGGCTAGCCTGTCGCTATGCTGCATGCATCGTTAGTTAACATTAAATACATCATGACTAAACAAGCATTCTACCCAATTGGCACTCCTGGCCAAAAATGGACCGATACTGACCGCCAAGCTTGGCGCGCATCTACCCAAATTAAACGTCTCTACAGTGAAGAGGTTCTACCGAAAATCGAAGCACTGAAAACTCGATTCAATGTAGAACAATACGGTGCGCTTTCTTACGATGCAGAGCGTTTTCCACTTTACTGCATCAAAAGCAATAACTGGGATGCAAACAAACCAACCGTATTGATCTCTGGTGGTGTTCACGGTTACGAAACCAGTGGCGTGCAAGGTGCATTGTTGTTCGCTGACCAGCATTTAGAAAACTACAGCCAACATTTCAATATTGCGATTGCGCCATGTGTTAGCCCTTGGGGTTACGAAACCATTAATCGCTGGAACCCACTCGCGATCGATCCAAACCGTTCATTTTACGCCAATAGCACTGCAGAAGAGTCTGCGGCCCTGATGTCACTCGCGGCGGAACTTGGTGATGTATTGGTGCATTTTGACCTACATGAAACCACCGATACCGACGAAACGGAATTCCGCCCAGCACTCGCAGCTCGCGATGGCATCGACTACGAAGAAGATATTATTCCGGATGGTTTCTACACCGTGGGTGACAGTGAAAATCCACAACTTGAGTTCCAAGCGGCCGTGATCAATTCTGTTGCCAAAGTGACGCACATTGCACCCGCTGATAGCAACGGCCAAATCATTGGTTCTGACGTTGTGCAAGAAGGTGTAATCATGTACCCAATGACCAAACTAGGCCTATGCGGTAGCGTGACAACTTGCCAATTCCACACGACGACTGAAGTGTACCCAGACAGTCCGAAAGTGACCGATGAAGAGTGCAACCGAGCTCAGGTAGCGGCTATTATCGGTGGTCTTGAGTATGTGATTGCTCACCGATAAGAATAATCGAGCGAGAGATTCGCTGAATACAAAAAAGCAGCCATCATCGGCTGCTTTTTTCGCGTTGTTAAGACGTTAAGCTTTCATCAACTCTGCAACGCGCTCTAATGTTTTTTCCGCTTCTTGATACTCTATTGGTAGCTCGGTGATTGTCCCCTGATATTCAAAGAATAATGAAGGGAAACTATTACCACCAATGGAGCGTGCAAAATCAATCTCTTCTAACAAAGCATGGCTGATGCGTTCGCTGTAATAATCGCGCTCAAATTGCTTACTATCAAGCTGCAACTCTTTCGCAAGCTGGAATAGAACCTCATCATCACTTGGGTTCAAGGCTCTCAAATAGTAGGCTTTTTGAATCGCTCTAACCATTGCTCGCTCAGCCCCTTCCTCCCTTGCAGCTAACACAGCACGACAAGCAGGATAGGTGGAGCGTCTTGGCGTATTATTACGCCAAAAATCAAAGTTAAACTCAGTACCTAGGTAATCAGATATTTTTAACCAATAGGATGCGATTTGCTCTTGCATGAGTAGCGGCATTGGCTCGTCGGTATCCGGTGCCAAACCACCAACTAAATAATGTACATCTAAGCTGGTCTCAAAATCGTGAGCAAGGCTTTGCTCTATCTGCTTCCACGTTGGCTGATAACCCCAACACCAAGCGCACATAGGATCATGAACGTAATACAATTTGGCCTTACTCATCATCAACTCCACCAGCGTAAAAATATCTGACTAGAATATACCCTGTTGAGAAGAGATGCGAGCATCAGCAACCGTGACAACATTGATCGTCTAAACGCTCTTTTGGTGCAACAAGGTGTAAGTCTGTTAACTTATCCACCCAATCAACCAACTTCTTATAGTTATAAACAAAAGTGACAATTATCGTCATTGAGACCATGAATTCCATTACGACTCGCTAAATGTGTTTGACCTGCGTGATAACCCATTTCGTAACCCTGTTCTAGGGTTGCTTTATTCATCGTTAAGCGCTTAACCGCAAAATCTTCCGGTGGCGCAATAACGCGAATCACCGCATCAGAAGGTGGGTTGCGAATAAAGTCTAATGACTGATTGTAGTTTTCCGCGCGTACTAGCATTGATTCAGCAACGCTTGGATAACGTGCAAGCAAGCGTTTCATCAACCAAGGCGCACGGGTTGGACGCATGTGGTAATTTAATGGTTGTGACAGCACTACCGTGATATCACGAGCCCCACGACGGTATGCTTCTTTTACTGGTATAGAATCGGCAACACCACCATCGGTATAGCAACCACCCGAAAAACATGGTGTATGTCGATAAGCGATAGGCAGCGCTGTCGTCGCTTCCATTACACACGGTAGATTACTAGAGTTGAGCTGAAAATAATCGGCATTACCTGTTTCAATATTGGTGACAGCAGCCAACATCGGGATAGAAAACAACGTATCTTGATCTAAAGGATAGCGTCGATTTGACTCCTCAATAAGCCATTTTACGTCAACTAAATCGCCACCTCGAGCAAACCGTGTACGGTTGAAAAAGTGCTTATCTGTTGCCAGATCCATGATGACTTTATAACTGCGCTTTGGTGCATTGGAAAGATAACCAAGTAAATTTGATGCACCCGCTGAAACCCCAATAGCAAAATCGTAAGGTTTATAATCCTGCGCCATAAAAGCATCGAGCACTCCACTGGCGAAAATACCACGCATTGCTCCGCCTTCGACAACCAGCGCTTGTTTATTCATGACTTAACCTTAACTTTCATTCTTAACTTTTCTGCTGATAAGATTAACCAAACAATTTACATCGCTCAAATTGCTTATAGTTATCTCACTAATTAGATTTTCCTATCAATCCATTCCACTCGGTCCCATTATTCATAGGTTTTCGCTATCAAAATTATAGTCACAGTGAATTAGCGCATTATCCATTGCAGGCGTAATGTTCTCAGCATCTGAATCACTGGACACTCGTAATGACAACGCTTACTACCACCTCCAACACGACAAACATTGGCCAAGCAGCCAACCTGAAATCACTAAAAGGCAGCAGTAAGCGTCTTATTGGCCCTGCATTTATCGCCGCGATTGGTTACATTGATCCAGGTAACTTTGCTACCAATATCGAATCTGGTTCTGCTTTTGGCTATCAACTATTATGGGTAGTGCTTTGGGCCAATCTCATGGCAATGTTGATTCAATATTTGTCAGCTAAATTGGGTATTGTCACTGGTAAAAATCTTGCTGAACATCTTCGTGACAATCTACCTCGTTGGGCTGTCGTTCCATACTGGATTCAAGCTGAAATTATTGCGATGGCAACCGATTTAGCCGAGTTTATTGGCGCTGCAGTCGGCTTTCAATTGCTGCTCGGCGTTAGCCTATTTGAAGGTGCAGCGATTACCGCACTGTTTAGCCTTGCCATCCTTACACTCGGTCGTAAAAATCAAAAACCGCTTGAGATGGTGATCGGTGCATTATTGGTCTTCGTCGCCGTTATCTATATTTTTGAATTGATGATGGCAAAACCAGAAGCGGCGCCAATGGCGGCAGGTCTATTGATTCCAACACTGAATGATCCAAAACAAGTGTACTTAGCCGCAGCGATTTTAGGTGCAACCGTCATGCCTCATGTAGTGTACCTTCACTCTGCGTTATTCAGTGCAAAGAGCGAACATAGCGCGCAAAAACGCCTAAAAATGACTCGCGTTGATGTGTTAATCGCAATGACCATCGCTGGCTTCGTTAATATCGCAATTATTGCCATGGCCGCTGCAGTGTTTCACCAAACAGGACGTAGTGATATCGCAAGCATTGAAACGGCTTATCAAACATTGACACCAATGCTTGGTAAAGGCGCTGCGCTGCTATTTGGTTTGTCTTTGATCGCTTCAGGTTTGTCATCAACGGTTGTCGGCACTCTGGCAGGTCAAGTGGTGATGCAAGGCTTCGTCCACTTTTCTATCCCTATGTGGCTTCGTCGCACCATTACCATGCTGCCAGCATTCGGTTTTATTGCCATGGGAGTGAGTACCACTGACATTCTGGTTGCTAGCCAAGTCGTCCTCAGCTTTGGTGTTGCACTGGCGATTATTCCGTTACTTATCTTCACTAGCCGCCGAGATATTATGGGTTCATTTAGCAATAATCGTCTCACATCCGTCTTAGGTGCGATCATTGTAAGCTTTGTATTGGCGTTGAATGGTTATCTATTGTGGAGTTTGGTGGCGTAGTGAGCGTTCACCAATAAATCAGTGCTCAACATATGAAAAAAAGGGCGAGAACTCGCCCTTAGATTTTATTTATGGCTCACAACAAACGCCATTTCATCGCTCTCGACCAGTGGATTACCACGAAGGTCGCTGTAACTTGCTTTGATTGCTAACCCATGAGGCTCCAACTCGTTTTTGATCATGTCGAGCGTGAAGTGTTGCAGCCAGTTATATACCGTCCATTCACGATTCGCTTCGCTAATCACATACTTGTCCAAGGTCACGAGTTCTGGCTGATATGCAAATGATGACTGAATGCACCAATAATCGTCAGCACTCCAAAAACCATTCATGGTGTTTTTACCTAACGTGATGAAGTCACTTTGCTGATCAAAACGTGTCGCGGTATAAACATCAAAAGCAATCACACCGTTCGGTGCTAGCATAGACTTAAATTTACCAAGCAAAACGGAGCGTTGTGCTGGGCTAAGCGCACAAAAATCGCACATTACTAGAGTGATCAAATCAAATTGACGATCATCTTGATATTCAAGGTAGTTGCCAAGATGGTATTCGATGTCTAGCTCTGCTTGCTTCGCTTGTTGATTTGCATACTCAAGTGAATTAGAAGAAAAATCTAATCCAACAACAGTGCCGACTCCGCACTGCTTCAGACGCTGAGTGTACAAACCAGGGCCACAACCAAAATCAATAGTTTGTGAATTTTGGTTTAAACCAAACTCAGACACTAGCCAGTTAACCGATTGATCAATAAAGTCAAAAGAGCGTGAGGCCGCTTCAATATTAGGATTGAGATGATACGCAAGCATCTGCTTGGCGATGTGCTCATCCGCCCACAGCACTTCTGCGGTATACGCTGACCAAACAACCGGTTTTTCAGTAGATTGACTAAGTTTCTTAAACATATTTGTAATTCCGACAATAAATTTTGAGGTCGTCCTTACTTAAATTAGGCGTTCAATTAATGAGTAGCGCTATTCTAAAATGCGGTAAGAACGTGTGTAAAATTAGTAGCTTGAAAATTAATCATTGCAAATACCTCCTTGCTTGTGAAATCGTTGATTTAATAAAAACGTGCGCAATCTAGCAGCAATGTTTTACTTAAGCAATCGTTCTCCAACTGTCATTTTACCTTTAGTAGGAAAAACAAAAGCGCCACTATCTATATTGCTGTATTTGGGTATAGCGACGCTGATTTTGCATGCAAATTTAGAACGATACGTCTTCGCCCGCTTCATCTTCAGCCACAATATCGATCTCTAAACTGGCTTGCTCTAACCATGCTTGTAGCGAAGGGCTGTTCAATACTTTCTGCTGGTACGCTCTGGCGCTGGGAGATAACTCAATGCCATAGGTTTGAAAACGCTAGGCAACCGGCGCATACATAGCGTCAGCAGCGATCTAACCATACTGGAAAATATGCCTCCCTTGCCTGCTGTAGATATCGTGTTGATCACTGGCATCGAACCTCATCCGCTGTTAGATAAGCGATGTTTGGAACAAATGATGGAATTGATAACTTGCTCAGTGGCGTAGCGGCAAGATTATTGATACCAAGGTTCGATATACACCGTATAAATTTGTTGGTATGGCACTAATTTATTTAAATGGATGTTTTATGTTGTCACTCAGGGTAAGCACCTTTATCGCTCTATCTTTGGTATCCACTTCTTCAGCGGCTTTAGAGCAAAGCTGGCAATTCGAAAGCAGTACCAACGGCATTACCATCCACACTCGAGAACACAAACAAGGCTTAGTCGAAATTCGAGCACAAATGTTTACGCCAACAAGTTATGGCGCATTTTAACCCTACTCGAAGACAGTGACAACATTCTAACTGGATTGACAATGCAAGCCATAGCCGAGTGCTTAAGCAAATTTCTAACAACGAAAATATCGTCTATACCCAATTCAAAGCGCCATGGCCAGCCAAGGACAGAGATATGGTTACCTACTCAAAATTTTGGGTGGATGAAGCTGGATTAAACATTGCAATAAGTGATGCTCCAGCATCGATATTTGCCGAACAAAGTGAGTACTTACGCATTCATTCAGTCAAGGCAAGTTGGACCTTACAGAAGCTGACGAACGGAACGACCTTTATTGAATACACTGCGTTTGCCAATCCCGGCGGCGCACTACCAAGCTGGTTAATCAATCGACTATCAAAACAAAGTGCTCGAGATACCTTCAACAATTTAAGGTTACAGCTTCCCAAATACCAAGCTTACTCTCACCCTCAAATTGCAGAGTAGAATACCAATACAACCAGCCTATTGGTTCAAATGAAGCATGGACTTGCAGTCGGAATACCTTGAATCAACAAGAGCGGAATTTACACGTTATAGCGACGATTGACTCTTATTAACAAGCTGATTATATTGTCGCCGCCTGATCGGGCACACCCTAAAATGCACATCCGCTATCCTGCCATCACTGGTGCATTTATATTGGTGTTTTAGAGCAAACATGCAAACATCTCTTAGTCGTTTTATTCACGAATCACGTGCATTAATGCAGCTGTCGATCCCTATTATTTTGACGCAACTCGCAACCCAAGCGATGGGCTTTGTCGACACCACCATGGCTGGTCAAGTAAGTGCTGCAGACCTTGCTGCAATCGCACTTGGCGGCAGTCTTTGGATTCCCGTATTGCTATTATTACGTGGCGTTATCATGGCATTGACACCCGTTGTCGCTTACCACCGAGGCGCACAAGATTTTGGAAGTATTTCGGTAGAATTCTTTCAAATGGTATGGCTCGCGCTCATCTCTAGCACTTTACTGATCATTTATCTGATCTGTGCTGAACCTATTTTACAGTGGATTGGCGTCGCCACAGAAATTATCCCAATTGCTAGTGACTATGCATTCGCTTTAGCTTTTGGTGTGCCTGGCATTGCCCTTTTCTATACCCTCAATGGTTTTTGTGAGGGGATGAATAACACCCGTGCACCGATGGTCATTTCGCTGCTCGGTTTATTGGTCAATATTCCTGTTAACTATGTCCTTATCTACGGCAAGTTTGGCTTCCCTGAACTTGGCGCTGTAGGTTGCGGTTGGGCAACCAGTCTCGTGTATTGGATGATGTCAGCTTTACTGCTGTCCTACATTAAAGGCCATCACCATTACAAAACCATCATTCGCTTGTCTGATGCCAAACCGATCGGAAGTAAAATGGTGTACTTATTAAAACTGGGCTTGCCAATTGGTATGAATATCGCGGTATGTGGCAGTATTTTTGCCGTTATCGCCCTGCTCATCGGTCGCATTGGTGCAGAAAATGTCGCAGCCGCGCAAATTGCACTGAATATCTCAAGTATGACTTACGTGATTCCAATGAGTGTGTCATTTGGCATCACCATTCGTGTTGGTCATTCATTGGGAGCAAAAGATGAACTAGGCGCGATTGAACGCAGTAAGATTGGTATCTTGGTCGCGGGGCTTATCTCTTTAATCGCGATTACCATATTCCTGCTGTTCCCAGACTGGTTGATCCGATTGTACACCACGGATGCAGCGGTAAGCGCAACTGCAGCCACGCTATTGGTACTCACCGCTGCCTACCAATTTAGTGACGCGATCCAAACCTCAGCCAATGGTGCTCTACGTGGCTATAAAGATACTAAAGTGCCGATGATTTTAGCGGTCGCGTCATATTGGGGCTTAGCACTACCACTGGGTGTCGTTCTAGGTCTGACTGATCACCTGGTTCCTGCTATGGGCGAGAAAGGATTTTGGGTCGGTATTCTCACTGGTCTCACCGTTGCAGCGATCCTGATGCTCTTACGCTTACGTTATGTCGTTAAAAAGCAATCAGCGTTACCTAACGATTTAGCGCCAGCAAACTAATGTGACAATGCGTTTAGATCCGCATTGTTGCGTCACTTAAAGATAAAAAGCGCGTTACTGCCTAATGCTTTAACGCGCTTTTTTATACTCATTCAATATGACTGAAGCATTAAGCCGCTTCTTGCTGCTGAATCAATGCCACCACTGTAGAGCGACTTGCGGGAGCGAATGTCTCTGATCCCTTATAAAAACCGATACTCCCCTTCTCATCAACGCTAAACAATGGAATGACAAAGTTCTGTTTATGATGCTCTAAATAATCTTGGTAAGTGAAACTGTCACTGAGTTTGGTATGTTTAATCTCAGCCCCTTTACTTATTAGGCTTGCAAGCTGGTTGTAGCTCACCTCTTCACCCAAAAATAACTGCACATGGTTGTCATCTGCAATGGCATGCTTTTCAGATCCACTTGCCATCGCCTTTTGTAGGCAAAAGACTTTGTCATCACCAAATTCTCGCGCGAATTGCATACACACGACTGAGTTAAAATGCTGATCGGGTGTTAAGGCAAGCGTTCTGCCTATGCCAATTAACGACAAATTATCCTCCGCATGACTCGATATTGGATTACCGTAATAGTAATCAAGCCCCAACATTCTCGACTGTCGAATATGATCCCAGTTTGAATCAGTCATCAGTACGCGCCGATCGTATACTGATAGTGCTTTTGCAATCTCTCTCGCCACACGATTAGCACCAACTACCAAATAGCCTTTCGGCTCAGGCTCGGTAACATTGAGTAAAAGAGCCATGGGCCTTGCGGTTGCACTTTGCAACACGACAGTGCCAATGATCACCATGAACGTCAAAGGCACGAGTAATACCGCTTCACTGATCCCAAACTCGACCAATTTAATCGCGAAAAGGGATGAGATGGATGCGGCAACAATACCTCTTGGCGCAACCCAAGATAAAAACAGCTTTTCTTTGAAAGATAACTGACTACCGATGGTCGAGAGCAGTATCGAAACTGGGCGAGAAACCAACTGCATAAAAACAAACAGTAAAAGTGCACCGCTTCCTAAAGCAGCAAACTCACTGAAACTGATCCTTGCCGCCAAAAAGATGAACAACCCAGTGATTAACAATATGGTGAGGTGTTCTTTGAAGTGGAGAATTTGCTGAATATTGACCCCTTTAGCATTGGCTAGCCACATACCCATTACCGTAACGGTCAACAAACCTGCCTCAGACTCAATTTGATTGGAAAGCGCAAAGACACCGAGCACGACCATTAACACTGAGAAAGGTTGTAGGTACTCTGGCAACCATCTGCGCCGCAATACCTCAGCAACAGCCCAACCGGATGCGAGACCAAATAGCAAACCAACGCCAACCAACATACCAAACGCTTCAAGGCTATTGACTGCTTGATGAGAGACAATAAACTCGTACACCATCACCACAAATAGCGCCCCTAACGGATCAATTAAGATCCCTTCCCAGCGCAATATGTTGGCCAGTTTCCCGGTTGGTCGCACGGTTCGAAGTAAGGGCACGATAACCGTTGGTCCCGTCACGACGGTTAAGCTACCAAACAGCATCGCCAACTCCCATGAGAAATCGAGCAAGTAAACCGTTGCCACTGTCGTAAGAAACCAAGAGATCAAAGCTCCAATGGATACAATGCTCCAAACCGAGCCGCTCACTTCTCGAATTTGCTTAAAATTGAGGGTAATGCTGCCTTCAAATAAGATGACAGCAACAGCTAAAGAAATGAGGGGAAAGAGCAAGTCACCGAGGATTTGATCAGGATTCAACCATTGCAAAAAAGGGCCGATGAAAAGCCCGGCCAAAAGCAAAAATAAAATGGCTGGTAAACGTAATCGCCATGCCAGCCATTGACATCCAAGACCAATCATTCCCACCGTAGCAAGCACGAGTGCTTCATTGCCAATTTGCATATTCTTTCATCCCATAGAATTGATGATTTGAATATAGGCAATGTGTGACAACATTCTAGATGAAATTCTCACCAAGTGAGATTAAACAAACGTCGCCAGCATGTTACATAAATTATTGTGAATGCGTGATGTACCTATCTGCGCCCCATCAACCTCACAATTCTTAGGAACAAATTGATGATATCCATATACAAGGCAGCAGCGCTATCTACTGCGTTGTCGACAGTCTTAGGGATTTGATTAGCCCGTCCCCAATCAAAACCAATGTAGCCGCAGAAAATAATGACGACGATCCAATCAATCAGAGCTGGGACAGTACCGACGGTAAAAATCATAATCAATTCAACAATAATAACGACAACAAGTGCGATGGTTAACGCCCCAACAATCCGCGAAAAAAATGCTGGATACATCACGCCCAGTAACATCATCACTCCGGTTACCAGACCTGTGACTTGTATTGCTTCTATGATCAGCGATGGATCGTATCGAGAAACCACGATATTGATAACGAATCCAAACGGAACAACCACGAAGTTATAACCGACAAAACTCACTAACGGATTTGAAGAGCTTGAAAATAAGTAAACGCCTAAAAAACAGCTCGCGAAGTAACCAATGAAAAACAGCCACGGGTTAATCGCGGTGATAGCCTCTGGTGAGATACTGCCGACCATCAACCAGTTAATCCAAAACCCCCAACACAAAACAACACCAATGATTAAGTTGTAGACCCTTACACTGATTTCTTGACCATCGGAATCACGGCGGTCAAACACTTCTGATTCAATCATTTAAGAGATTCCTTTCTCCAATTTTACAAAAACTATTCCGTCAAAAAGAACGTAATACTAGTAACGACACGAACATCCTTTTCAATTTTATCGGTATCACTGTAACTTTGCCCAACATCGCGAATCACAAAACTCCCTTGGCTCGCATTTCGGATCCCGCCTACCTTAACCCCAGCATTCGTCGCGAACTCATTAGCCGCAATTCTCGCGTTCTTTGTCGCTTCTTTTAGCATGCTTGGCTTGATCTCATTAAGCTTGGTGAAGTAGTACAATGGTGCGTTATTTTGAATCGAAAGGCCTTGAGAAATCAGCTTGTTCAACTTTGAGCGAACCTGCGCCACTAAATCCACATTGCTTGTTTGTACTTCGATTTCACCAGTTAGGTAATGATCCACATCGACCAACTCTTGTTGCTCGTTGCGGTATTCATGTTTGTTGTAGTTAATCACGCCAGGTTTAATTTCTTCGAGACTGAAACCACTTTCGGTGAGCAACTGAATAATCTGTGCTTGATTAGATTCTGAGCGGCTATAGAGCTCAGATATTTGTGATGAACTGTTTCCATGCACCGTATAACTAATCGACCAATATGCTGTATCTGCTTTGACGCGCCGCTCAGCCAAACCTTTTACATCCGCAGTATTCAACGCCACCTTAGACTTATACAACGTTTCACTAATGAAAAAGCCTGAAGCAGCCATACCTATTGCTAAAATGAATGAACAAATTACTATCGATACTGTTTTCATTTCGGTTACTCCTAAATGAACACCTTGGTTGATTACTTTGCTGTGTTTATTCAACACATACAAAAATACCCATCTAAGTTCTGCGTTTAACCTACCAATTATTGCTATGGTAACGAGAGATGCTTAATCCAATATCTCGCCGTAAAACCAATAAACAATCCAGTACATGCCCCTACTGCGATGCCAAAAATCGACGATACGATTGCATACCCGACTAAGCCACCAGCGATAAAACCTGCGATACTTTGAAATAACACCGGGTGTAAAAAAGCGCCATCGTCGACTTCAGGTGCGAGCAACAAACCTATAAATACCGCCGCCATTAAGCGAACAAATAGATCTTCCTTATCCCAAACCAATGCTGAGAACAGAAAGTGGGGTAAAGCAACTAAAAGCACACAAATTAATACGCACACGATGATTGGAAAAAAAGCCGCCCTGCCCATCACATACCTCGCTCAAGGAACATCTATTCAATAGTGAATCGAGGTTGAGATTATCCTCGTCGTCACCGTACTTTGTGCATCCGCTTATATTTCGCAATGCCATCGCCAGTATGAAAGATGAACAGAAATGCGCCTAGTCAAAGCATGAAAACCTCGACTTGTTTCAATATTTTTCGTGGTATGAAAAACAGTATCAATAGAAGGAAGCTATCTAAGTCAGCGAAAAGTGAAGCGAATGGGGTATCGTGAAGTTGAAGTGTTTATAGATTGGGGAATTTAGGCTCCTCACTAAAGACGAATGTCTGATTCAATGATCTAGTGAGGAACCATGTGCATCTTAGCGTTTTACACACGCGAAGAACGCGTTACCAGATTGACCATCCCATGGGAGAATCTTCTCGTAATCGTGCTCAAAAATGTGCACCTCAAAATAGGGTTCTAACAGCGCACTCAACTCATCGTAGTTCACTGCGACCATTGGGTGCTCATCATTCCATAACTGCTTTTCGCTATCGGTATGCTTTTCAATACTCAGTGTTAAGAATTGTTGTTCACCTTCGCCGCAGTATTTCCAACCCGAGCTAAAGATAAAATCACTGTCTAGATGCTTCGCGCTGTGACGAACAAAAGAGCGGTTATCGATCTTGTTGCGGTTAACCGAGTTAAAGCAAAACATGCCGCCTTCGTTGAGAGCAGCGTGGGCCGCTTCAATGCACTTTTTTAAGTTCTCAATACCATCACTGTAGTGAATCGAGTAAAGAAAACAGGTGATCAAATCCAGTGGCTGTTCGACTTTAAAATCACACATGTTGTGCAAAATAAAATCCGCTTCTGGACAGCGCTGCTTCGCCAATTCAAGCATTGGTTGGTTTAAATCAAGGCCGCTGCTTTGGTAACCCATATCAATTAAATGGCGAATATGTGGGCCAGTTCCGCAAGCTAAATCAAGATGACGCTTTCCCGCATTACCAAATAGCTGATGCAAACGAGATACATAATGACTTTGTGCTTGGTAATCGATGTCGGCACACATCAGATCATAATAACCAGAAAGGTCGGTATAGAGGGCGTTAGAAGAAATAGTACCCACAGAAAAATGCTCATAAATAATTTGGCTGCGCATCCTATATCAAGCCGAGCTAAACACGAAGCAAAATTTGCACATAAAAGCACCTTTCGCTATCACAGCGAAAACAAAAAAGGCCTAGCGCTTTGCTAGACCTTTCAAACTTAGTGACTCGTTATGCCATGGCAAGTAATTGCTCATTCACTTCTTGTCTGACGGAAGCCACATGACTGCCAAAAATGATTTGAATACTTGTACCTTTGAGTACCACACCCATCGGGTTTGATTCACGAATTATCGCTTCACTGACCAAATCTGGGTTATGGACTTCCACACGCAAACGGGTATAGCAGTTTTGCACGTCGACAATATTCTCTTTACCACCTAAACCACGAATAATCGCTGCAGAGTTGTATTGCCCTACCGCGGCATCAATCTGCTGGCTTACTACTACTTCGCCCTGTTGGCCTTGCTGTTTCGCTTTGTAATCGTCTTTGCTGTGCAGTTTCATTTCAGCTTCGCCGCGACCTAGCGTTTTTAGGTTAAGTTTGGTGATCAGCGCACGGAAGACGACGTAGTACACGGCCAACTGAGCCAGCCCCATTAGAATGTAGTACGGCCAATCTGTTTTCTCAGTACCTAGCGGCACGTTATAAACGATAAAGTCAATCAAGCCGCCTTTACCGACTGCAACGATATCAAATACCGCCAACAGTGACATAAATAGACCGGTCAGAATCGCATGTACAACAAACAGAATTGGCGCTACAAACAGGAATGAAAATTCAATCGGTTCCGTTACGCCCAAGATAGAAGATGCGATAGCCGGGAATACAATCGCTTTTACTTTTTCACGTTTATCAGCATCGGCGCAGTGATACATCGCCAAGCCAGCACCGGTTAGACCAAAGATCTTCACCAAGCTACGCGAGTCAAAAATGATCGAACTTGAAAGACGCGTCGTTTCTGGGTCGCCAATTTCCGCAAGGAAGATGTTTTCAACGCCACAGTAAGTCTGCTCTGCAATCACCTGACAGCCACCAAGATCAGTAAAGTGCATTGGAACCCAAAGTAAGTGGTGCAAACCCGTTGGGATCAAAATTCGCTCAAGGAAGCCATAGACACCAACACCCATAGAGCCTGCGCCACGAATGCTTTCACCAAATTGGAAAATCACTTGTTGTACTGGTGGCCAAATATGAGCAAACAGTAAGCCAAGACCGATGGTGATTGGTAGCATGATGATCAGCACCAAACGAGACTCGCCGTACAATGCAAGTGCACCACTCAGTACCTTTTGGCTGTACTTATTATGGAAATAAGCATTAACAATACCAATTAGCATACCTACAAAGATGCCAGTATCGACAACTTGCAGGCCCATGATATGTGCTTGGCCTGTTCCACCGAGATCTCCGTCTATCAACAAACCATTGAACTTCATGTAGGTGTTCATGGTATAGAGGTAAACGAAATAAAGGATCATGGCATTAAAGCCAGCAAGGTGTTTGTCTTTCTTCGCTAAACCTACCGAGATACCCACGGCAAAAATAATGTGCAAATTGATGAGCACGCTCAGCGTCGACCACACCAACACTTCGCCCATACCCTTAAAGAAAGGCGCATCTAAAAACGGGATGAGCTCGACAATCCCAGGGTTAGTGACAGCAGCACCAATAGCGATAACAAAGCCAACAAGCGGCAATACGTAAATAGGAGCGAGCATTGCCCGAGATAAATCACTAAGGTACGAAGTGATTGCTTCCTTATTCATATTTTGTCTCAATTAATTATTAGAAATCTTCTACCCAAGTCATTTGGGTTATTTATGCGATTACTTTATAAATTTAATTGGTTATGACAACTTTAAGATCTCATAAATGTGATTTATGACCTATCTATAATTTAATATGTCATGTTATCTTATATTTCACATAACCTTTAATTCGGAATTATCAAAAAATGTTATACAAAGGGTCTTAGACGATCTAAAACAAAAGATAAATAGCGGGGTGTATGAAGTGGGTGTCGCATTACCCACTGAGAGACAACTGATTGAAGAGTACAACGTCAGCCGTATTACTATTCGTAAAGCCGTCGATGAGCTGGTCAAACTGAACTTAGTTGAAAAGCGCCGAGGCTCAGGCACCTATGTATTAGGTAAACAATACTCACATGAATTGCGCGGCCTTGCCGGTACAACGGAAATACTTGGTGGATGCAACAAGACCGTGCGTTATAAGGTGTTTCAATTCAGCATGATCAACGATAACCAAGCAGTCCATAAAATGTTGGAAATCAATGAGAAAGAGCCGCTGTATTACATTCGCCGCGTCAAGTATATCGATGATTTACCACGGATTGTTGAAGATAGCTACATGCCCGTTTCACTCTTTCCTGATCTCAATATCTCAACACTAGAAAAGTCCAAGTTCGACTATGTTGAGCGCGTAAAAGGGATGATGATTGAGGGAAGTCGTCAAGAATTTACTGCGGTCGAGCCAGATGAGGCGCTAATGACATTGTTAGAAATGGATAAGAGCAGCCCTGTAATGAACCTTCGTTCGGTGTCAAACCTCAAAGATGGTCGACGCTTTGATTATACCGAAGCATGGTTCCATCCTGATGCTCATAAATTAGCGATTTATCTACCTCGCTAAATTGGTATTTTATTTGGATTACATACATAACCAATACTCAAAATAAGCTCGACGAGATCACATTATCTATCCTAAATATTTGTCATGTCATATTTAAATAATACGATAGAACCAATTAAGAAATAGGTCATACATTGCATGACCTATAAAGAATAGATTATTAATATATTTGCTCGAGGATGGTTATGAACAAACAACCACAAATTATTGCTATTGCTGGCGGCGGCTCTACTTACACGGCTGGTATTGTTAAAGCGCTACTAATGAAAGGTGATGACTTCCCAATCGCTGAAATTCGCCTTTACGACATCGACAAAGAACGTCAAGACAACGTAGCAGTGTTGGTTGATTACGTAGTAAAAACTCACGCTCCACACGTAAACCTAACCGTAACAACCGAGCCTGAAGTTGCGTTCTCTCATGCAGATTTCGTTTTTGCTCAAATCCGTGTTGGTCAATACAAAATGCGTGAGCAAGACGAGAAGATCCCTCTAAGTCACGGCTGTGTAGGTCAAGAAACATGTGGTGCTGGCGGCCTAGCGTACGGCATGCGTACCATCTTCCCTATGATTGAACTCATCGACCATATGGAGCGCTTCGCTAAACCGACCTGCTGGATGCTAAACTACTCAAACCCAGCCGCTATCGTTGCTGATGCAGTAAACCGTCTACGCCCGAACTCACGTGTGCTTAACATCTGTGATATGCCAGTGGCTATCGAGCGTAACCTGTCAAACATCCTAGGTGTAAACCGTTACGAACTTGATGTTGAATACTTCGGCCTTAACCACTACGGTTGGTTTACTTCGGTGAAAGTGGATGGCGAAGAGAAACTACCTGAGCTTCGCAAGCACATTCAAAAGTTTGGTATGCTAACCGAGCAAGAAGTGGAAAACGCTTGTCACTCAGAGCCATCTTGGATCAAGACATTCAAGAACACCAAGCCATTGGTTCAAATGTTCCCAGAATACCTACCAAACACGTACCTACAGTACTACCTAATGGCGGATGAGATTGTTGAGCAATCTAACCCAGAGCGCACTCGTGCTAACGAAGTCATGGAAGGTCGTGAGAAGAAGATGTTTGAAGCGATTGAGCAAATCAAAGCATCTGACGGTAACGTAGAAGGTAAGTTCCACGTGGGCGTTCACGGTGAATTTATTGCTGACGTAGCGATGTCTATGGCTTACGATCTACGTCAAAAATGGTTGGTAATTATCCCTAACAACGGTCTAATCAAAGGCCTACCAGACGACGCAATGGTTGAAGTACCGGCACTACTTGGCCGTGACAAAGTATTCCCAATACAAGTAGGTGAAGTGCCACACTTCTACCAAGGTATGCTGCAACAACAGCTAATGTCTGAGAAATGTCTAGTAGACGCAGCTCTTGAAGGTTCATACGAGAAAGCACTACAAGCATTTGCATTGAACAAAACGATTCCATCAGCACGCGTAGCTAAGCTTATCCTTGATGAAATGATCGAAGCCAACAAAGGCTACTGGCCAGAGCTTAAATAACGGAATTTGACACTATGAAATTCAAACAAATTAAAGATATGAACGCATCAGCAGTCGGCTTTGGCTGCTGGGCTATCGGCGGTACTTGGAACAACGTAACCGACGACGAATCAATCCGTGCGATTAAAACTGCAATTGAAACTGGCATCAACTTCTTTGACGTTGCGCCTGTATACGGTAAAGGTCATGCTGAAACTGTACTAGGCCAAGCGCTTAAAGACGAAAAGCGTGAATCCATCATCATCGCGACAAAATGTGGCCTGCCATGGTCACAAGATGAGCGTAAGAAAACGCGCAAAGATCTGACGAAAGAAAGTATATTCAAAGAAATCGATGACTCATTGACTCGTCTACAAACCGACTACATCGACCTTTACCAAGTGCACTGGCCAGATCCAAACACGCCAATCAGCGAAACGGCTGAAGCACTTGCTGAATTGAAGAAACAAGGCAAAATTCGCCATGTTGGCGTGTCGAACTACTCACTAGACATGACTCGTGAAATGATGGCTGGCGTTGAAGTGGCAACATTCCAAGGTTTGTACAACTTGCTTGAACAAAACCCAGAGCACTACCACAACATTCCGCTTCAATACCGCGCGCGTGAAGAAGCGCTACCGTTCTGTAAAGAGCACGACATGAAGTACCTACCCTACTCGCCACTAATGCAAGGCTTGCTAACAGGCACATTAAAGCGCAATGGCAACTGGGATGAGAATGACGACCGTCGTAACAACCCGAAACTAAACGGTGACGCATTCGAACCTTACTTCAACTGTGTTGAAGAGCTAAAAGTACTCGCTAAAGAAGCGAACATTCCACTGGCTCACCTTGCTATTCATTGGCTAGTGGCTCAGGAAGAAGTTGGTCCGGTTATCGCAGGTGCTTACACTCAAGAACAAGTGCGTGACAATGCCGCCTTCATTCAATCAACTTCAAGCGTTGAATTGCTGCAACGTGCTGAAGCGATTGTCGCTAAGTGGCAACTGAAATAAGCGAGTACTTAGTACTGTTAACCTCAGTGAATTTATCCTATTTTCCTGGGTAAAGAACATAAACACACATGACAATCAAAGATGAAAGCATGATGCAATCCAAACCGTCATTAGCTCTGTCAATACAATGATTTAGTGGAAAATAATAACAACGTCAGTAACATTAAGGGCGACACAAACGTGTCGCCCTTGTTTCTTTAAATAGGATACAAACGCTTATATCAATGTGTATTGATACCTTGGTTTGTCGCAGTGAATGCGGCCATGTCACCAGATGGATTGAGTAAGTGAGGTAAAATCTTGGGTAAATTTAACTCAATATCTGCATCTTGAACTGGATTGATCACCTCGTTATACCAACCAAGTAAACCAAGCACTGCATAGCCAATCGCATCGTCCTCATCACTATGTTCAATGATGATTTGTAGAAAACGTAAAATCGCTCGCTCGTTGGTTTGGGCTTGTGCTTTGGTTTCATGAAACACGTCAGTTGCTTCAGCAATCAAGCCTTCATACTCGGTTTCAATTGCAACTTTGAACGAACCGCCATCTACAGAAATTTTCATAATTCTTAGCCAACTAATTAATAAATCTTGGAAAATTTTACCCGTTTTGGCCAAGTTTGTCGTGGAAAAGTGAGGATGGATTACAATGCAGGGTCTGGCTCGGTCATATTGTCATTCTCAGCCATATCACACGTCACTACCTGATTTTTGCCGTTGTGTTTTCCTTGATACATCGCTTGATCGGCCGCTTTAACGATTGAAGAAAAGTCGTCTAATGCCGAATTATGAACAACCCCAAACGTGGCTGTCGATAATATTTGATTTGATTGAACGAACGCGGAGCGAAGTGATTGCATCAACTGCGTAGCTTGGTACAACTGCGTATTAGGAAGCAGAACTAAAAACTCTTCCCCTCCCCAACGCGCGACATGCCCTTGTAGACCAATGACTTGTTTACTCAGGTCAGCAATGGCAATCAGTTCTCGATCGCCGACATGGTGCCCATACTGATCATTGAGCATCTTAAAATCGTCGACATCAAACAAGGCAACACTGTAATTTTCCGTTTGCCGATGTCCAATCTCAGTCATTTTTCGACGGTTCATTAAGCCTGTTAAGCCATCGGTTTCCGCAAGCTTTCTTAGCTCGTGATTTCTTGCTATCAATTTGCGTTGCAGCAGCAATACTTCAGTATGCGTTTTCACACGAGCGAGTACTTCTAAGGTTTCAAAGGGTTTTTGGATATAGTCAGCAGCACCAACTTGAAAGGCTCTGACTTTATCTTGAGTACTATCAAGAGCGCTGAGGAATATAACTGGAATATCACGAGTTTTGGGATCGGACTTTAACTGCTTGCAAACCTGATAGCCGTCCATTTTGGGCATCATAATATCCAGCAAAATTAGATCGACTCGTTTGTTTTGGCAAATCCTTATCGCAGCGTTACCGCTTGAGGCTCCGGTGACATTGTAGCCCTCATAGGTGAGTAAACTGTCTAACAGTTTAATGTTGTCTATCGTGTCATCAACAACCAAGATGTCGATTTTTTCATCTTCTTTACGCATCATTCACGACCTTTGACCTACTAGCCACTTTCGCTTTCTCGCGCGAAACTAAATAGCTCATACAATTCATCAAACTGGTAAGCTTCTGTCATCAATAATAGAGGCTGTTGAATATTTTCTGCCACCGACGCACAAAGAATTTGTTCCGAAAGAGAATGTTGATCACCTTGTTCAATCGCAGTCAGAATTTTTTGCAGACCTACAGTGGAAAAACAGTTTTTTAATTGAGCGGCATCGAGCTTCTGTGGTGTTGCCACTGTCTCTTCTTTATCAAGGTAGTCGTACTCAATATCTAAGTGTTTTTTCATCATATTGAGCAGTGTGTTAGGCTGAGAAGGCTTACGAGCAAAGTCATCCATCCCCGCTTTGAGCATCGATTCTATCTCATCGTTAAACACGCTAGCGGTCAACGCAACAATTCGCACTTGAGAGCCATTTTCCAACTGACGAATCGCTTTCGTGGCTTCTAACCCATCCATCTTTGGCATTCGGTTGTCCATCCAAATAAAGTCTGGTTGCCAAGATTTGAAGAGACTTACCGCTTCTTCACCATCCTGCGCTAGCTTGACTCGGAAACCGGCATTCGTCAGTAACGTCATCAACAATGTCTGGTTATCGCTTTGATCCTCGGCAATCAACACCTTCGGAACCCAACTCTGCGCACTCAACCCCGCGACTTGTGGTGATTGGGTGGTTTGCCCACATTCGACCCAATCCGATGATTCAAGCTTTAACGAAAACCCAAATTCTGATCCTGTACCAATCTCACTACGAACTTCTAGCGTTCCGCCCATAAGTTCGACAAACTGTTTACTGATACTAAGACCAAGACCCGTGCCGTTTTGTGTGGAAGCAAACGCTACCTGTTCAAACGGCCTAAATATTCGTTCAAGGTCGGCGCTACTTATTCCTATCCCGCTATCAATAATCTTAAAACAGATTTTATCTTTGTTTGGGTGAGTATCTTGGTGATTTACTTCCAGGCTTACCTGACCAATATCGGTAAACTTAATCGCATTACCAATGAGGTTGATCAGCACTTGTCGAGTTTTGACTTCATCACCTTTGACATAACTTGGCACATCATCGCGAATAAAGGCACGAAAGCTCAGCTGCTTTTGATTTGCCTTCATTTGCATCAAATCAACCACTTCTTCTACCATATCACGCAGATTGAACCACTTCAGGTCCACGACGTTATAGCCTGCGTCTATTTTCGACATATCGAGAACATTATTAATCAAAGCCAGCAAATGCTCACCGGAACGATTGATAATATCGAGATACTCTTTGTGTTTAACTGGAAGTTCAGGCTCACTCTTCATTAACTGCGAATAGCCTAAAACAGCGTTGAGCGGTGTGCGTAACTCATGACTCATATTGGCTAGAAATATCGACTTGGCTCGGTTTGCTACTTCCGCTTTTTCTTTCATTTCAGATAGTTTCTGCTGCAATTCTTTGAGCTTATCAATATCAGCGTGAATCCCATTCATACGAATCGGATTGCCATCGGCATCGCGTTTGAATACCTTGCCTTGATCGAGAATCCATTTCCAACTACCGTCGCCGCACTTTACTCGAAATTCCGCATGATACACGTCAGTTTTCCCTTCCAAGTGCTCCACTATCTTTTGCTGAGTCGCTTCTAAATCGTCAGGATGAACTAATGTGGCCCACTTTTCGATACCATTAACGATTTCGGAAAACAGGTTGCCATCCGCAAAGACCTCATCACTGTCGAGCTTTTTCTGAGTCGCCCAAGTGCGATTACCGATAATTTTTCCTTCGGCAGGATTAAAATCCCAAATACCTAAATTGGCACCTTGAGCCGCGAAATCAAGCCGCTCGATATCGAGCTGCAAACGTTGATTCTTTTTTTGTAACGTGACGTTTTCAGTCTGATCAATAAGCTGCAGCAAAATATTGGATGAGGAAGACTGAAGCAGAGATAATTGCCAGTATGAATCGCCTTGTTGCCATGCAATCTCACCACTAGCAAAAGTGCTCAGCCAAGATTTAACACTCGCCTCGCTGATGCATTGTGTTAGCCGAGCGCCAACACGAGGACTGTGTTCCCAAACAGGCGCAGCCACTGCCGCGGCATTAATGTCATTAATCACACCACTACAATCAACGCTGATTAATCCATTTGGTAATGGGTCATATATTGAGTGTGTCATGCGACCTCCTTGCCGTGGAGCTAAAATGCGTAAGACAATGACGAAAGTTTACTCAACGAAAGACTGAGATTTTACGTCAAATTAACAATAAATTAATTTAATGATAATGATAGGTACCGTGAATCGGCAAATTTTATCGTGGTCGAGTGTGGTCCAATCTGTATAAGCGTGATGTAAGGCAAATTTCTTACTCTTGTTTGTGTTTTTTACATCATTAGTGCTAGAACCGTGAAATACACAAATGACGTACCACAAAAATTTGAGACAAAAAAAGAGCCCCGCATAACGCAGGGCTCTTTAGATTATGGATTAACTGATGAATGCTAGCTCAGTCATCAGTCAACGCTTATTGAGGGTCTAAGCCTAATTTTTGTAGCACTAACATAAAGTTATCACGACGCTCTTTCACGTTGTGAACATCACCTGTTGAGCACGTCAAATCAGGACAGCCACGGTTAACAATACCTGAAACGTCATCGATAAATTGAGATCCTTTCAAGCCACCATCGACGTATTTCTTCAACTCGTTGTAGTAGTTCCAATCTGCGTATGGGCCACCTTCATTTGAGTATGCTTGTACTGATGTGACCCAGTAGAACAAACCTGCAATCCATTTGATCTCTTTATTCTTCTCAGAGCTACAGATAAGCCCTGGGTTTGAACAGAAATCAAGTTCAGCATAAAGTGGGTTCGCTGGCGGAGCTTCAACGGTTACGCCATCAATCGTTTGGCCAATCGTCTCAGGATCAACGTGTGAACGACCTAAGTAGTGGTTCAGCGTACCAAAGTTTTGGCGACCTGTAGTTTGAATGACACCACGGCCCCACCAGCCACAGCCTTCAACGCTTTCTTGGCTGCTGCCATCCCAAATAAAGGCACCGGCTTTTTGACCAACGTAAACTTTACAATCTTCACGTTCCCAAACTTGCTTAGAAGTATCGATTGTTTCGTTTGGACCTCCGTTACAGTGACCTTGGTTAGTCCAACGGCCTACATTGCCATCCACTAACAAACCTCGCTCTTCAAGCACTGCATTTGGCGCGGCGAATACCGGAGCTGGTGCGCCGTACCATTTCGCATGCGTTAGCGCACTCACTTCCATCTTGTTATCACGTGGACAAGAGTAAGCATGGTCTAAACCAGAAACTGGGTTAACCCCGTAATCTGCGTATTTTTGACCTAACTGACCACAGCTTGCTGACATTGGGTAGTCAGTAGGTGCGCCCCAACGAATCTCAGACCAGTTGTTCTCATCACACGCGTTGTAACGAATCGTTTCCTGCATACTTTGCGCAAGGAACGCAGCAATCGCAACTTTGGCATAAACAATGTTTGTCGCATCATCAACACCATCATCCATTAGCCAGAACTTGTTGTCAGCCACGCCAATGTTGTGCATTGCGTTTAGACCATCAAGGAAGTCTGCCCATTTGTAAACGGTTGATGGAACCCATTGAGAATCAGGTGTCTCGTATAGGAATGCCTCATTGTCCATCGCATTTTCAGCATTTTCCAATTCTTGGTTTAACGCTTCAATACGTGTTAGCTCGGCCTTCTCTAACTCTTGACCCACATAGTAAAGCGGCACTTTATGCGCTTGGTAACTTTCGATCTTAGTTGTGAGTTCAGCGCTGTCTTGGTCAAACAAAATCGCAAAGATATTGCTGTACGCCGCTTTGCGAAGTTGTGGTTTGCCTTGGCTATCACCCATAAAGTAACCAGACGTTTGCTCAGTCGGCATATTTGCTAGCATCGCTGGTGCTAGTACGAAGTCAGAAACTTGCTTTACATGCTCCAGTGCGTTGTGCCATTGCTCACTGGTCAGCGCATTTGTTTCGCCAGATTTGGTAAAGACAACGAAGTCTGCTTTGTTCGCTGAATCTGCTTTGTAAAGCTCGAACTTGTCTAGCATATCAGCAGTAAATACTGACGCTTCGTCCCATACAGACTGACGACCAGAGTGCGTATCGTAAGCAAATTCACCAATCGATAGTGACCAACCAAAGGTTGCTTGTGGCACTAGCGCTGAAAGAATTAAGTTATGCGCTTGTGCCCAACCTTTCACATCATCACTTAATGCATTGATCGCATCTAGATCAATATTGCTGCCAGTAAATGCCACAGCGTTGGTGAGCGCCTCTTTTACGGCTACAGTACCAATCGACTCGCCAGCATCTGCTGTTGCAAGATCCAAAACATCACTGCGAATGACAATCGAGGAATCACCCGCTTGCTCAGCTTGCTGAATAAACGCAACAAACGCATCGGTTAACGCTTGGCTATCTGCCAGTTCAGCACTGTTGATTGTGTCAATGGTCACTGTCGCTGGCGCTTCTGTTGACGGGCTCGCAACGACAAACGTATTTGGCCAGCCAGTCACTTCTAAACGCACTGGATCCATAGGGTTTTGTAGAGACAGTTTTGGTTTAGTACCCGGCTCTGTACCATCACAGTTTACGTGCAAAGACCACGAGCTATCGCTGCCAGGAATTGAACTTGTCCACCAGTTTGCCGCGTATGCGATGTTGTTATGCACCATGATGTCGCCACCAGTTGCATGATCACCACGAGTCCAATCAGGGTACACATTAAAATCTTCACACAACCCACCTGGAGGTGGCGGCTCTACCGTTTCTTTTTCAATCGTAATCTGTACACGAGCTGATGCCGTTAGGTCTTGCGCATCCTTTGCCACCGCTTTTAGTGTCACATTGCCCGTTGAATTAGGCTGCCAATTACAATCAAATGTTTGAGTGCTTGCTGCGTTGAATGTACAAATTTGTTCATTGTTCGCCTGAACAACGACTTGAGAAAGGTCATCATCAACGTCAGTCGCATTCACTGAAATCGCAATGGTTTCACCTTCATTAAAGGTTGCACCATTAGTTGGCGTTGTAAAACGGACAACAGGTGCAGTGAAATCATTTCCGCCCTGCTCTTGCACCGTCACCGCAACCGTTTTTTGTTCTAGTGTTTGGTTGTTTTCGTCTAATACCAGTACTTTAAGTGTAACGGCACCAAGCGTTGTTGGCATCCAACGATGAGAATATGCCGTTTGATTTTGGCTAATAGCTTGCGTCGCCAATTTAGAGCTACCCGCCCAAAATTCAACTTTAGCCGCCGATTGGCCTTTTGCATTGATGCTGATAACAACAGCTTCACCCTCAGTCACGATTTGACCTGCTGTTGGTGAAACAATCGAAAGCTCAGTTTCTTCTGGCTCAGGCTCACCGGAACATTCCGTTACATCCCAGAACCATGAGCCTGCACTTGGGGTTTCCCATACGCCAGGATTGTTTTTGGCGATAAAACATTGACCATCAAAAGAGACAACATCACCATTTTTTACCTGTGTTTGCCCTGGAACAAACGCAATAATATCACCGAGATCAGGACCTGGATTTGGGTTTGGGTTTGGGTTTGGATCAGGTTCTGGTTCAGGATTCGTTTCACCAGAACATTCAGCAGCGTCCCAAAACCATGAACTCGCATCAGGCGTTTCCCAAACACCTGGATTATTTTGGCAACAAAACACTCTCCGTTATACGAAACCATTTCGCCATTCTGGACTTTTGTTTCACCCGGAACAAAGGCAGTCACACCGTTGAACTGGCGTTTGCGGCGTGTAAATAACTACTAAACATCACACCGGTAAGCGCGATTGTTATTTGATTTAATCTATTCATAGTTTAAGTCTTCCACGTCAGATAAATTGATTATCAAGATGCACTATAGGTAGGGCTGAACGCTCAGCACTCTAAATTTTCGAATTAAAGAAAGTGATAAGTAGCAACCACTTGTAGGCCAACCATTCAGGTTAACGCTCGGATTTTTGGTTACTTAATGGTTAAAAGCCACATTTTATTTGTTGTTACTTCTCATTTTGAGATATTGCTTCATACATTTTGATTGCAATTCATTGCGACTCACATCTCGTAAGTGAGTTTTTGCCTAATTAATAATCGACAAAAAAAAAGCCCAAAGAGATTCACTTTAGGCTTCTTTACCGAAAATTCCGTCTCGTCGGGCAAAT
Organism: Vibrio taketomensis; assembly: GCF_009938165.1. Classification (NCBI taxonomy): domain Bacteria; kingdom Pseudomonadati; phylum Pseudomonadota; class Gammaproteobacteria; order Vibrionales; family Vibrionaceae; genus Vibrio; species Vibrio taketomensis. Next base: position 229,727 of record NZ_AP019650.1, on the reverse strand, counting down.
TTAATATGCATTAGACTTACTATGAGTCGAGCGTGCTTTTTATCTCAACCGCTAGTGTCTTTTTGTGCCATTCACACTCCACAAATATAAAAAAAGGCTGTGTATTCACAGCCTTTGAATCGCGTTATTTCAATTATTGTTCACGTAATTTGAGCTTAGTGAAAATAGGTAGGTGATCGCTCACTTCTGCCCAGTTATAGCCCTGCCAAACTTCCATACCCTCAGGTACTTTTAGCTCATCAATATCCCAACGTTGGGCATTACTAGTAAAAATGTAATCTACGCCAATTTCAGGGTTAGCACTTGGCCACGTGCGATGGTCTTTGTTGAGTGGTGTTACTGGATTCCAGTATTTGGTTACTTCAACCATATTTGGCGTGCTGTATACATCATTCAGATCGCCCAATAGAATTTTGATACCACGCATTTCCATCGTGCTATCATTCAATTCACGGATCTGTTCCATACGAATTTGCGGATCTTCTTTAGTATCTAGATGAGTATTAATGACAGTAATTGGCGCTGCAAAATCTGGTACCGCAACATTACCTATACAGCCTATGCGCTGCTCTCTTTGACCTGAAGGTAACTGAACAATTTTTTCCATTTCAATTGGGTATTTTGACAAGATACCTAAGCCGTATTCACCACCGTCAAAATCAATCGCACGACAGAAAATACCTTTCATTCCAGTTATCTTTTCAATCTCTTTAAGTTGATCAACTTTACCACTGCGACCCGTTAATTTATCCACCTCTTGCAGTGCAACAATATCCGCATTCATGGCTTTGATTGCTTCACCTACTGTTGCAGCAGATGACACCTTACCGGCTGCGATATTAAAAGAAGCAATCGTTAACTCGGGAGCATCATCAGCAGTAAAAGTTTTATTGGCAATGCCGTTGAGTGCACTTGAAACCAATCGGCTGTTCTCATTGCTATTGGCATTACTTTGAGCAAAAGCACCTGTAGAAATCACCGATGAACAAAGCATCGCTATCATTATTTTATTCATAATCCGTCACTCATTTATCAATATAGAACGACATCAATATATATTTTCAATCAACCTAAATTTGAGATAAGTCTCTCAATAACTCACATATTACCGAGTGAAAACTTAATTTAACCAATTGAAAACAAATAAAATGTTAATCATTAGGTGTTAATAGAACCGAAATTTATTACAACATATGATTAATAACCATGCGGCATAATATTTAAACAACTAAGCGTTAATAAATTAATGTGCTTTATGTTAGACAAATAGAAAGAGCCTCACTCAGAGGCTCTTTTATTTTGTTGATACTTCCTGTACCCGTAGACAAGTCCAATCTGTAATATCTTCACAGATAACCAGATCATCGATATCCTCAATGGTTTGACGTACCGATTACCATGTTAGCATGATGTTGCATATGTTTACATCAACGTTAGCTAAACTAGTTAATTCGCTCAAATTCTTCCTTGGTTATTCCATAATAAACTTTGTCATCAAAGCCTTTATCCATTTTATAATAGGCTCGCTGACGCCCTTCTAAACTCATGCCACATTTTTCCATCACCGTATAAGAACCAATGTTGCCGGCATAACAATCTGCAGAAATTTTATGGGCACCTAACTGACTAAAGCCTATCTCTAACATCAACTGACAAGCACGAGTTGCAATTCCCTGCCCCCAGGCATGAAAAGGCAGCTGGTAGCCCACTTCATAATTGCCAGTGAGAAACATAACTGAAGTAATAGCAGTCATTCCCATGTAACGACCTTGGTCGTCATGGATTACAAAGGTTGGTGATTCCGGCCATTGTTCTGCTTTGATGGCATTCGCAGTATTTTCAATAATTGGATTAAAGAAACCTTGATACAAAGCGTCGGCGGCTGGAGCGAAAAATAAATATTGATTCACCCTGCTGTCATTGAGCATCTCGATAATAAAAGGCAGATCAGCAGATCGATTTAAACGAATGCTTAAGCCGTGGGTAAATGGGATCGATTGGCCTTGTTTTAGTGCGGCAAGACTAGATGTATTTAACATGGTGTTCCTCGTTTTCTATGCCGCATAGTAACAAGGCAGCTCATAAACGAATTGGATTTTTGCGACAATTTCCTATTATTCAAAATCACCGTAAATATCGATAGTAAGGTCCCGACGGTTCAGATACATCGAAGGCGTTTTACCAAGCTGTTGTTTTAAAGTACGAATAAGATGAGATTGGTCGCTAAAGCCAAATTTGTGCGTCAGCTCAGTCCAATCGATCACCTCTTCTTGAGCATAAATGTTGAGAACCAACAGCTCTAACCGCATCATTTGCAAGTAACGTTTTACCGTCAACCCCAATACTTGCTTGAAACTACGTTCCAATGTGCGACGTGAGCACGAACAAAAACTGGCTAACGTCTCTATATTCATTATTGGAACCGTCGAAGCATCAGACCATTGCCTCTCTATTTCGGTAACGGCACATTGGGCAATCATGAAGGTTTTGTCTTGGCTAGGTCGCAACCCTAAACAATCAAGGTGTTGTTTAATATAGCTAAGTAACTGTTCAGGAGTTTGAGTATAGCGCCATAACTGTTGCTGAAAGTCATCATCAAATAATGGCGTTAGCCAATCAAACCAACCGCAATTTACTTGACCTTCAACCTCATGTTTATTGAGACAATAAAGAGCGTAGGGATGGAACGTAATACCAATTCGTTTTAATGGCGGATTATCATTTAACCGTAGTAAATGCTCGCTTGCCTTTAATAAGTGACTACCTTTCCCAGATACGATGTCTTTTCCACTATCATAGCTATAGGACTGGTTACTGGGTGTAAATAATAAATGAGCTCGTACATTGGGAATCAGGTGTGGCTTAGGATCAATAACTTCACCCGACTCAACTTCCAAATACCATATTTGATGGATTAACCATTCATAGCCAACTAAGGTTTGTTTCCACGCTTTCATCCATCAACCTATTAAGAGGTTTACTGTTGCTTCAGGGGAACATGCCATAGCAACAGCAAAAATTTCGCTGTCTGCTCGTAGACTAGGGTAATTAAGGCTTAGCTGCAATATCGTAAGGACATCAATAACCAAAAGATTCAAGGTATCAAATGTAATCATGGGAGGCATTTGATCAATCAGAGCAAATAGCAATGCGATTTAACACTCCAATTTATTAATATCATAATAGATTCAATCACATAGTTAATTTTTTCATCTAGGTAAAGTTGGATGTGCAAAACTTTGCTACAGCTCGCTACCCATAACAACTAAAAATTATTTTTTACGATCAGCATCAAACATTTATGAATCTACAGATGAAACTATCACATTAGCTTTGGCTTTTCCTTTATTTTACATCTAGTTTATTGACTTAGATCAGGTAATTGCATCATCTTGATATTAATTTGTAATCGTTACAAAACAAAAAACAATCGATTAGTTTTAGTAATCCTGTCGAACACCATGTTTGTACAAAAAACGATCGCCATTGTTTCATAATTAATATAGATAACAGTTAAAAGTCGTAAATATCAATTCTTTTAATCAAATTTAGTTCTTTTGCTGTCAACTGTTAATCCAACGGAAAACAAATTTGTCATATGTATAATTCTTCCTTGCCAACAGACTTTAGATTGGTATATCAACCAAAACTACACCATGAAGCCATTATTGGGGTCGAAGCATTATTAAGACCGATGGATGAGAGCATAACAACTCTTGACTACATTTCTAGTGTACAAGATAAATTCAAGCTGGATATCAGCGTTATTGATAAAGTAATCAAAGACGTTAATCACTACAACTTAAAAGTTCCTGTATCAGTTAACGTGCATCCGAGTTCTATGTGCAAGGCTGAATTCATTTCGAAAGTGCTGGAATGTAAAGACCTTATCATTGAGTTGATCGAATATGAGGATCTTTTATTTTGTGAATGTTTTTATGAAAATGTCGCAATACTACGTAAAAGTGGTGTGATGATATCTTTGGATGACTTCGGCGTTGATTTTGCCACAATGGACAATGCCTTACTGTTGCATCCCGATCAAATCAAGTTTGATATCAGCTTGATAAAAGGAATAGAGAAAAGCTACATCAAATATCGTTACCTTTGCTTTCTTTACTCAAAAGTCGTCTCTCTTTGCACCAATGGTATTATTTTCGAAGGTGTTGAAAATATTGAACAAAAACACTTAATCGAATTATTTTGTGAAAAGCCAATCTTCCAAGGATTTTATTATTACAAACCGATGAAGATGTCTGAATTAATAAAACTTAATTTATTCGATGGACCACGAGTCGAAACGCTGATTGATGATAGCCATCACTATGACAAGTTTGAGTATGACGTTTATTCATTCGTTACTAATAATAGTGAAGATGGTAGTTATAGCGGAAATTGAACAAACTCATTGCTGATAAAGATCCTCTAGGCTTGGTATATAACAGCGATATTAACATCTCAAAAGTAATTTTAGAAAATCTACTATCCAAGTAGGAATACCACTTATAGTGGAATGTTCTCACTGGTAGAAAACGCAGAAAATGTTATCGTCGTAAGAAATGAAGACGGCGTTGTCGTTTTCGATAACTTAGAGCATCAGCGATTAACTGGTGGAAGTATCGTAGGCGCTGCTGTTGAAAGTGTCATCAAACGCAATGAAAACTACCGTACATGCATTGAGAAAGATCGACACTTGCTTGCTTTGAATGACATTAACTTTTCTAGAGATATTGAACTGTTCGATAATATTGAATACGAAACAGTTCGAGAGAAATTGATCTACAACGATCGTAATTTTATTATCACTACGATTCGCCCTTTAAATTTGAGAACAACCTCTTTGAGCAAAGATGATCTCACCGGGTGTTTTACTCGCTCTTACTTTAAAAGCAACCTTGTTTCATTTTCTACTAAAACCATTGCCTTTATCGACTTAGATGGGTTTAAAATAGTCAATGACCGACTTGGTCACCGTAAAGGAGACGAATGCTTAATTAACTTTGTGTCTTTAATAACGAGTTGCTTAAGGGGGGATGACCGTTTGATTCGCTACGGTGGTGATGAATTTGTGGTCGTGTTTGACTCCGTCGAGCTAGAAGGCATCACTGCTCGATTGGATGAAATAAATCACAAAGTCATTGACTATTTTGATCGTCAAAATATAAAACTTTCATTCTCTTATGGATTGTCACATATAAAAATAACAACATCGATGAAGCAATCGAGACTGCCGATAGAAATATGTATCTTGCAAAAATAATAAAATTTTCATTAAAACATTAAGCTTATGCCCGGGGAATATTTTATGGCCACCAAAAAATCAGGTTTTACCTTGATTGAATTAGTTATCGTTCTAGTTGTTTTAGCGGTTTTAGCCGTTATCGCTATTCCACGATTCTTAAACATGGATAAGGAGGCTCGACGAAGCGCTCTTGAGGCTGGGATTGCATCACTTAAATCAGCCAACGATATGGTCTATGCTAAAGCTTCAATTGAAGGCAAAGAGAACCTTATGCCGAATGAATACCATAATCCAACTGACGCCAGTATTATCGTTAATGGGCGACGAGTGGACTTAAGCTATGGAAGGATGATGGCCTCAAAATGGAATATAGAAACAGTGGCTGATTTTCCCAAAGATGATTGGAAAATAGTGCAAGCGCGAGGAGGTCACTTTGGGTTGGTTTATTTGATGCCTCAGGGTGCGCCAAGCTTTAATATGGCGAACGCTACTGATATTGCAGCCTCGAAGTGCTACCTATCGTATAGCTTCAAGCAATACGATTACCATACGCCAATTTATGATATGGCCTACGAGGGCTGTTAACCTAAATATTGGCGCTGATACAAAAGAAAGGTCGCTAATTTAGCGACCTATAGACTGGTTTATGACGTTTATCTGAATTCGCGACCATAAATCACTGCTGCTAATTCATGACTAGCTCGCAAGCACTGCGCCTCAGCGCCCAATATGTAGCAAGAGAGCAATTTAGTAATGTTAAGGACACGCTATGACTTTGCTTGGAATGCATGTGGTTTCATTAATCTATATTTTTGAAACACTTAAGCTCTACACCCCTACCCTATTAAGCGATGTTTGTATTGCTCTGGTGTGAGTCCAGAATACTTCTTAAACATAGCAATAAATGGGCTGGCTTGATTGTAGCCGAGCGTAAACGCAACTTCTTTTACCGAATGTCCTTTTTGTAATAGCTCCATCGAATATAAGTATCTCACTCGAAGCCGCCATTCAGTGAAGCTCATTCCCAGATCTGCCTGGCAATGTCTCGCCAACGTGCGCTCGGTTGTATGAACGCGGTCTGCCCATTCAGAAAGCGGTGTACTATCAGTAGGATCTTCCTCAACGGCAGAAAGGATCGGCGCAAGGTATTTATTGTTCGTTGACGGTAGAAAATGATGCTGTGTATCACGTGTGGCAAGTTGGTCTAATAACACCTTTACCAAGCGCTTATCGGCGTCGGTTTCAGCGATATTTACACGCCGACGACGAAAGTCATCAACAATAGCTGAAGCAATGGCACTGACTCGAATTAAGCTAGTTTTATCAGGAAAATTAGCCGTTAACGGAACAGCGACGTTCAATGAACAATAAGACAATGGCTTACGATTAAAACTGGTATGCATCACACCAGGTGGTACCCAAATAGCCAAATGAGGTGGTGCCAAAAATCGCGTCTCTTCCACTTCCATTTCGAGGATCCCGCCACTGATCAACTGTACTTGTCCCCATGGGTGACTATGTACTCGAGTCTCAGTATTTGATAAAAAAGCCTCGAAATTCATAAATACATCCGAGGGGGCTTCATCGATTAATAATGAAGGATGTAGGTGTTTCGCTGATTTTCTCAAACTTGTCTTCCTAAAGTGTATTATGTCTCCTTAGAGATACATACAATTATACAGACCTGCCAAACTACCGCCACCTCAACAATGCGATGATATTCACATGATATACCTACTCCCGATACTGACGGTTTTTATCTGGGGCTTAAATGCCATTGTTAACAAAATGGCAGTGACTATCATCGAACCAAGTGCCATGAGCTTCTATCGCTGGGTCTTTGCGATTGCTATTTTGACCCCAGTTTGTTTGCCGCGCGTCATTCGTCGTTGGTCAGTAATAAAACCTAACTTGGCTAAGCTCTCTTTTCTTGGTTTGCTCGGTATGGTGATTAACCAATCCTGTGGTTACTTTGCTGCGGTGACAACTACTGCATCAAACATGTCATTGATCAGCGCGTTGGTACCCCTAATGGCCGTTTTTATGAGCGTACCCTTGCTCGGTAAGGCGATTTCCCGCAACAGTATTATCGGAGGCGCGATCTCTCTTGTGGGCTTAGCTTATATGCTGGGCGAAGGAAACGTCATGTTCTTCCTTTCAAAGAGTGTCACTCCAGGTGATGCGCTGATGGTCGTCGCTTCGCTTTCTTATGCTCTGTACTGCGTGCTACTTAAACGCTGGAAAATGCATCTACCGAATGATGTCTTGATTTACATGCAAGGCTTTGCTTCCGTGCTTATGCTGGCGCCGATCTGGCTAACCAGTGATAAGCTACTACCACCAATGGAAGGCATGCCGTTAATCCTTTATGCAGCTGTCGCTGCCTCGATTGCGGCACCGTGGATGTGGATTAAAGCCATTGATGTCATTGGTGCGGATAACAGTGCCATGTTTATGAACTTACTGCCTGTGGTGGCGGTAACCTTAGCGGCAACCATGCTAGGTGAAACCATTCATAGCTACCATCTGATTGGCGGCATTCTGGTTATCAGTGGTGTAATTTTGGCGCAGATTAAACGTGGGAAAAATAACAATATCGAACCACCAATACTCAATAAAGATCCCGCTTAATAGATAGTTACAGATTTCGGATTCAGCCCTTGCCTTTAGCAAGGGCTTTTTGTTTCGCAATATTGGCTAGTATTTCACATCAACGTCCGTTTTTGGCACGGCGCAGCAAGCTAGTGCTTCACCACCAGCAACGTCAATATGGTCGAGAGCTGGAACCTCGGGATGCGTCACATCACCAGATACCACAGTCACTCGGCATGCCCCACACAATCCAGCACGGCAACTATTAGGGATGTTGATTCCTGCGTCTTCCGCCTGTTCGAGGATTGGGCGTTGGTTGTCACCTTCAAATTGATGACCATTGACCGCAATACTCAACGCTTTTTGCTCTGTCGCTTCAGATTTAGGTGGCGTAAACATCTCTTGATGATACTGGCTTTCCTCGAGCCCCGACTCCATCAGCAGCTTTTTGGCTTGCTGCATGAAGCCATCAGGACCACATACAAATGCCTCTCGTGAATCCAGGTCTCTTACCTGTTTTAAATGCATAGCACTCAAACGCCCTTTCAAACCAAACCAGTCTGACGCAGGTTGGGTGAGTGAGAACAATAACGTTAAGCCCTTGTGCTCACGTTCAAGTTGGGCTAATTCATCTCGGTACGGAATATCTGCTTCAGTGCTGCATTGATGGTAGAAAACGACATCATTCAGGCATTGCTTATCCGCTAGGTACCGTAACATCGACATCATCGGAGTGACACCACTGCCTGCGGACAACAGCAAAGTCGGACTTTGATGGTTTTCTTGCAGATGAAATGCGCCATCAGGATTGTGGCATCTTAAGACATCACCCACTTGGAAATGCTCTGCTAACCAATTGGAGACACGCCCACCAGCAATGCGTTTAACTGAAATGGACAAACGATCGGCACGAGTGGGTGAAGATGACAAGGTATAACGACGAGACACGCGTTCGCCATCAATCTCTATTTCAATGGGCAAATGCTGCCCCGGCTTATACGGCAAATTAACGCTGTTTTCTAACCAAAAGGTGATAAAGTCTTGCGCGGTATGCTCTTTCGCAACACAAGTGAGACGGTACTGACTCGAGGAGTTGTCCTCGTAAATCTCTTTTGGCTTGTATTCAAGCACTTCAATCTCATCGCCAGCGCGCACCATGCCCTCATTTTTTGCCACCAAATTCTGACCAAAGAACACGCCGCCAAATTCGTTTGCTCGGAATTCTGAAAGTGTTTTCAATGGCTCCTTACTGTCACGAAATTGGCCTTTTTCAACATCCACTGTCGTCAGAATACAACGTTCACAAGGCTTAACTGCTTCAAATTCAACTTCACCAATACGAATACGCTTCCAACTATCTTCAACGAACGGCTCCAGACTTGAAGCCACCAAATTCGTTCGGAATTGATCCATACTATGGTGTTCACTGCTACGACGATTCAATTCTTCAAGCGATCCTTGGCTAATCAGCAACAGCGGATAACCATCGGCAAAGCTGACATTGTGACCCAGCTTCTCGCGTACTCGATTCGACTGCTCGCCACAAAACAACAACTCAACTTTCTGCCCTAAAATTTCGCTAAACCAATCATCAGCTTGGTCGAGTGTGGTGTAGGCTTCAAAACTGTCTTTCCATACTGTGGCGTTAGTCGGCTGCATTTTGAAATCGGCATAACTTACCCTGAGAGGGGTCATATTCGGTGCGCAAAAAATCAACCCATCGGGCGTCAGCACAGAGCTTACTTTGACCATATGGGGATACTTACGAGCGGTGACCATAGAACCGTCTGAAAGTGCTAGCATGAATCGACGATCAAACATCAACCCTTGCTTTTCTACCCACGCGTTGGACAAAGTGACACCGCCAATCGACTTAACCGGATACACATTGATTTGAGAGAGAGTTGAGCTCGTCATTTTGTTTCCTTTTTTAGCGGGACAACAATGAAATCCCGACTATTAATAATTATGTTGTCCATTCTAATAACTTCTGTTGCCGATTGTCATCACCAAAGCAAACGTTTGGCCAATTGTTCAACAAACAAGCACCCTTAACCAAAAAGGGGATGAAATCATCACTGCTTTCCTCTATCATCCTGTCGCCTAAGCTACTGCGTTTTGCATGGAAACAAATGCTTAGGCTCCAATCAAATTACAAACTCATGGTGGGAGCTTACATGACTACAATTACGATCACTCGTCCGGATGACTGGCACGTTCACCTTCGCGATGGCGAAGTATTAAAAGACACCGTACGAGATATCAGCCGCTACAATGGACGCGCGCTGATCATGCCAAATACTATCCCACCAATTACCAATACTGAACTCGCGCTTGCATACCGTGAACGCATCATGGCTGAAAAACCAAGTGCGCAATTTGAACCACTGATGGCGCTGTACCTTACAGACAACACCACAGCTGATGAAATTCGTAAAGCGAAAGCATCAGGCAAAATCGTTGCTGCAAAACTCTATCCTGCAGGTGCGACAACGAACTCTGATTCGGGTGTGACGTCAGCGAAAAACATCTACCCAGTATTGGAAGCAATGCAAGAAGTTGGCATGTTGCTTTTGGTGCATGGTGAAGTCACTCATAACCATGTCGATATCTTTGATCGCGAAAAACAGTTCCTTGAGACTGTTCTAGCGCCGATCGTTAATGACTTCCCTAACTTAAAAATCGTCCTTGAGCATATCACAACGGCCGATGCGGCTAATTTCGTTGCCAATGCGAATGACAACGTAGCAGCAACCATTACTGCTCATCATCTAATGTACAACCGTAACCACATGCTCGTAGGCGGTATTAAACCGCACTTCTACTGTTTACCAATTCTAAAGCGTAATACACACCAGCAAGCGCTCATTGCCGCAGCAACCAGTGGCAGCAAGAAATTCTTCTTAGGCACAGATTCAGCCCCGCATGCGAAAGATAAGAAAGAAGCAGCCTGTGGTTGTGCAGGTTCTTACACTGCGCACGCTGCACTTGAACTCTATGCTGAAGTCTTTGAACAAGAAGGTAAGCTAGAGAACTTAGAAGCATTTGCCAGCCACAACGGTCCTGATTTTTACGGCGTTTCACGCAACAGTGATACCGTGACCCTGACCAAAGAAGAGTGGGCAGTGCCAGCGACGATGCCATTCGGCTCTGATGTTGTGGTGCCTATTAAAGGCGGTGAGTCGGTTACTTGGACTGTAAAATAATCACAAATAACACCAATAAAAACGCCTCATCTTTGTGAGGCGTTTTTGGTTCTAAATGGTATGTTCAGCATGAAAAGTTACTTAAATTCAAACTTACCTTTCATGATCGCCCAGTGACCAGGGAATGAGCAGAAGAAAGTGTAATCGCCGCCCGCTTTAAGAGCGGCAGTATCGAACGTGAGCGTTGTTTCTTCACCGCCACCAATCACTTTCGAATAAGCATAGACACGGTCGTCGCCAGGCTTGATATAGCTATTATCAATCCCTGCAGTCATACCTTCTGTACCCACCGCTTGAACATTCGCTGTATCAGCGATCACGATGTTGTGTCCCATTGATGTCGCGGGTAATGAGCCAGTGTGTTTAAGCGTGATAGACACCTCTTCGCAGGTTGCTGGCACGCTGATTAAATCCGTTGAGTATTGCATCATATCGTTAGATTCAATGGTCACATCACAACTTGCGCTTGCTTGGGCTGAAAAAGCGGCGGTTAGAAGAGTGGTGATTGAAATCAAATAACGAAGTTTCATATTATTATCTCCTTATGTGAAAGCTAAGCCAATTATATAGAACAACAATAAATTTACTGAAACAAAGCTCTCATTTAACAGTTAGATATCAATGATTTTACCTCGGCAAGATCACTTATTCGAATTCCCAGTTACCTGTAATTTCCTGCAATCACTCCTTCCTACGTGCTAACAAAAAGAAAGATCAAATACATTAAGCACACAGACATACTAAATGGCAATAAATTTAATTTAAGTAACAAAAACAATTGCAAACAACACGTTAAATTGGATAAAAAATAATTATACTTAGCCCAAAATGCACAGAAACAAAAGTAAAGTCAACTTTATACACACATCAACAATCAAACATCACCTAACAACCATAAAGTTAACTAAACTTCATTTTTAAATGCAAAAACAAATTCCATCAAAACGAGTGTTCGAACTTTCATAATCTCTTACCCTTGATTGAATTATTTACCACATTTATCAATCTAGATTGACTTCTCTTATTATCGATACCTAAATCAATCACAACCCCATCAAGTAAACGTTTATATGAAATCGCAGGAATTAAAACACAAATTATAAACCATTGAATTTAAGAATATTAAATTAGAACAATTATTAAAATTGACATAAATGACACTTTTATCATTGACATGGGAATTTTATCACCATAATACGCGCCGTTTAACTAGAATTTGGCAATTGGTCTATTTTTAAGCGCGGAGGTTAAAATGGCTGGTGACAATAACTATAGCCTAGGTCCTGTTCCTAATACGGCACGTAAGGGGGTAGCATCGCTAACGATGGTGATGTTGGGATTGACCTTCTTTTCAGCCAGTATGTGGACCGGCGGTTCACTCGGCACTGGTCTCTCTTTCAATGATTTCTTCCTCGCTGTTCTTATTGGTAACCTAATCCTCGGTATTTACACTTCTTTCCTTGGTTACATCGGCGCTTCTACTGGCCTCTCTACTCATCTTCTTGCTCGTTTCTCTTTCGGTTCTAAAGGCTCTTGGCTTCCTTCTGCTCTTCTTGGCGGCACTCAAGTCGGCTGGTTCGGCGTTGGTGTGGCAATGTTTGCCATTCCAGTGCACAAAGCGACTGGCATCGACACTAATATTCTTATTTTAGTTGCTGGGCTATTAATGACAGCAACGGTCTATTTCGGTATCGCTGCTTTGATGATTCTCTCTGCAATCGCAGTACCAGCCATCGCACTGCTTGGCGGTTATTCGGTGATTGAAGCCGTAAACAGTATTGGCGGTATCGCGGAACTACAAAAGGTAGAACCAACCCAACCGATCGATTTTTCCATTGCACTTGCCATGGTTGTTGGTTCATTTATTAGTGCTGGTACGCTAACCGCTGATTTCGTTCGCTTTGGCAAAAAGCCAAAAGGTGCGGTCTTGGTTACTATGGTGGCATTTTTCATTGGTAACTCACTGATGTTTATCTTTGGTGCCGCGGGAGCTTCAGTAACTGGTCAATCGGATATCTCTGAAGTGATGATTGCTCAAGGACTACTGATTCCCGCTATCATTGTGCTCGGTCTCAACATCTGGACCACTAATGACAATGCGCTATATGCCTCGGGCCTAGGTTTCTCAAACATCACTGGCTTACCAAGTAAATACATCTCAATGGTTAACGGCCTCGTTGGTACACTTTGCGCACTATGGCTGTACAACAATTTTGTTGGCTGGTTAACGTTCCTATCGCTGGCAATTCCACCGATTGGCGGTGTGATCATTGCAGATTTCTTGGCAAATCGTAAACGCTACGCTAATTTCGAAGTTGCACAGTTCCAAACGGTCAACTGGGCTGGCATTATCGCTGTAGCGATTGGCGTAGCAGCAGGTCACTTTATTCCAGGTATTGTGCCGGTAAACGCAGTTCTGGGCGGCGCACTGAGCTACCTAATTTTAAATCCTATCGTTAATAAGAAAACGCTCGCTGCACAGCTTGCGTAAGGAACCATCATGACAACTATGTTGATCAAGAACGTTACACTGCAAGGACAGGAAGGTCTGAAGCAAATTTTGATTGAGGATGGTCTATTCACACGCATTGAAGACAGTAGTGCTGACCTGCATTTTAATGGTGAAACCGTTGATGTCCAAGGCGGCATGGCTGTCGCGCCATTCTGTGAGCCACACATTCACCTTGATACTACGCAAACGGCAGGTGAGCCTAGCTGGAATATCTCAGGTACTTTATTTGAAGGTATCGAACGCTGGGCTGAACGCAAACAACTGCTCTCAATCGACGATGTAAAAAACCGTGCTAAACAAACACTGAAATGGCAGATAGCTAACGGTGTACAGCATGTACGTACTCACGTTGATGTTTCTGACCCTACTCTTATCGCACTAAAAGCGATGGTAGAAGTACGTGAAGAGATGAAAGAATGGGTAGACATTCAAATCGTCGCATTTCCACAAGAAGGCATTCTTTCTTACCCAAATGGTAAAGAACTATTAGAGGAAGCCGTTCAGTTAGGCGCAGACGTTATTGGTGCAATTCCACACTTCGAATTCACCCGTGAATATGGCGTAGAGTCGCTGCATTACGTATTTGAGTTAGCACAAAAATACGATCGCTTAATCGACGTGCACTGTGATGAAATTGACGATGAGCAATCACGTTTTGTCGAGACGTTGGCAGCGCTAGCCCACAAATTCAATATGGGCCACAAAGTAACGGCGAGCCACACCACAGCGATGGGTTCATACAATGGTGCTTACGCATCTCGCCTATTCCGCCTACTTAAGATGTCGGGCATAAGCTTTGTTGCCAACCCGCTAGTGAACATTCACCTTCAAGGCCGTTTTGACGATTATCCGAAGCGTCGTGGTGTCACTCGCGTGAAAGAAATGCTCAACGCTAACATCAACGTCTGTTTTGGCCATGACGACGTATTTGACCCTTGGTATCCGCTAGGTACTGCAAATATGCTACAAGTGCTGCATATGGGTCTGCACGTTTGTCAGGTAATGGGATACGATCAAATCAACAACTCGCTCGATCTGATCAGTACCAACTCTGCACGCACACTTAATATTCAAGACAAATACGGTATTGAAGTGGGTAAACCAGGTAGCCTATTGATTCTACCTGCAGAAAACGGGTTTGATGCAGTACGTCGCCAAGTACCAGTGCGCTACTCAGTACGCCACGGTAAAGTGATTGCTGAAACTCAACCGGCAACTACACACATTCACTTAAATGAAACTGAAGCAGTCAGCTTTCAACGCTAATAAAAAAATAAACCAAGCGTTACTTTGAATAATTGGCAACGTCAGCCAAGCTAGAAAAGAAAACCCCGCTAGGCTCTCACCTCGCGGGGTCTATTCTTACTCGCAGCATCCAGCTACTAATAAGTGCTCCCTGCATCTATTCCTTGATAGTACGCTGAATCCTTCAGCACTTCCTTAACGTCGCTGTCCTAGCGGTGTCCTTGGCTATCCATGCTTGCCATCAATCCGCGATGACAATATCTTCTATCCTGAAGATGACCAATCCGTGGGTCTTTCCTGTTCCGTGCCAGCATCCTGCCGACACCTTTAAGTTAAGGTATTTCCCCTCGAACAACAATCATCTGATATCGATTACATTGACTCACCAACCCACAAAAACCAAATATAAATCAATTAATACAATAACTTAAATTAAAAGATCTAATAACCTGAATTTTTAATGACGTAATCTTACGCATTTGTGAGATATTTCTTACAAAGACTACGGACAAATTGCGATATCAGTTCGACCTTTGTTACACAACTCTTTGCCGCTGTTGTGCATAATCTAGGTTACTTATGCATAAAATGTGGGATAATATTGTAAATATACTGAAATATGAATAATCTTATTTGGTTGAAACACAATGATCTCAAAATGGGCACAACGTTTTTACCAAATGGCAGAACTTGTTGGCTCTTGGAGCAAAGACCCATCGACTCAAGTTGGCGCTGTCATCACGAAACAAAATCGTATTGTCTCTGTCGGCTTTAATGGCTACCCACATGGTATCTCTGATAGTGCCAACACTGACGATCGCGAAATGAAATATCTAAAAACGCTGCATGCGGAAGAAAACGCGATTCTGTTTGCTAAACGCGATCTCGATTCCTGTGAGATTTGGGTAACCCACTTTCCTTGTCCAAACTGCGCCGCTAAAATCATTCAAACTGGGATTTCAGCGGTACACTGCCAGAGCAAACTGAAGATTTTCTGTCTCGTTGGGGCGATAAAATTAAAGTAAGCCAAGAGATGTTTCTCCAAGCTGGGGTTAAAGTGAATTGGCTTCCTTTAACCGACCTTGGAAAAGTAGAAGAGTAAGCGCAATTCAAAGCAGAGGGTTGCAACGACAGCCCTCGTTTCTATTTTCATTTTGTGACCATCTCGTCATTGTTGCTAATTCAAATATCGGCTTTCTCTACGACAATGATTCGACTAATGACTAATCTGGCTCAAACTCACCTTCAACGATCTTAATTCGCAGTAAATCACGGCCATTTGGTGATTAAATTCACACAAGAAGCGGCTTAGCTTGCACCACTTACATTACTTAACGCCAAATCAGTATTTTTTGCTCAAAAAAAAGCCGCAACGATTACAAAAGTCAACCCTATTCCAATCTCACTATCACGATGAAATCAGGGTAAAAATCACCGTATTTTTCGTAACTTAGCAGCAATTAATTTTCCTAGCAGAAAAAGCACCTCACCACTACAATCCGGCAACATAAAATTATAAGCAAGTAACTTCAGCGCAATTAATCAAAATTACGCTCAATTCTGCATGTTGAAGTCACTTGTGTCTAAACAAACCACCACCTGATTGCCGCGTGGTCGCTCAACCCTAAACGTGAAAAGGTTCCAACTATAATGAGTCCGGAAAAACATCTTAATGATTGGCACACCAACCAAACAATTGCCGAAACGATTTCTCCTCTTTTAGGTCAGTTATACCGTCAAAAAGGAGTCGAAGTGTTGATATTTGGTAAAACCCTCGTCAATGCCGCAACCATCGATATCATCAAGACTCATCGCTTATCTCGCCACTACTGCCAAACCGCCTTAACTCCTGCACAAACATTACCTTTAGCACAAGCAATCAACGAATTACCACTATCACCATGCAAAGTCGATATTGGGCAATTAGCTGCAAAATACTGGGCATCTCATAGTGATACCGATGCATTAAATGACTTTCTACTATCGGCATTGGATGGCGCAATGAACGGTGAAGGCGTCGGTACACCAAAAGATGTTGTGCTGTACGGATTTGGCCGTATAGGTCGACTATTGACCCGTTTACTGATTGAAAAAAGCGGCCCAGGCTACCCACTGAGACTAAGAGCAATCGTTGTTCGTGGCGGCAAATCAGGCGATCTACAAAAGCGTGCGAGTCTACTTCGACGGGACTCGGTCCATGGCCAATTCAACGGCAGTATTGTCATCGATGAAGAACGCAAAGCAATCATCGCTAATGGCAATTACATTCAATTGATCTACGCCAACCAACCTGAGGATGTTGACTACACTCAATACGGCATCAACGAAGCCCTTATCGTTGACAATACCGGCGTATGGCGTGACTCTGAAGGTTTGAGCAAACATTTAGCCTCACGAGGGGCGCAAAAAGTCCTGCTAACTGCACCAGGAAAAGGTGACATCAAGAACGTGGTATTTGGTGTTAACGATCAGGTGATCCAATCAGAAGATCGCATTATTTCTGCTGCTAGTTGCACCACCAATGCGATCACTCCTGTGCTCAAAGCACTCAATGACCGCTACGGTATAGAGTCTGGTCATATCGAGACAGTACACTCTTTTACTAACGATCAAAATCTGATCGATAACTTCCATAGCGGCGAACGTCGTGGTCGCAGCGCATCTTTGAATATGGTGCTTACCTCAACAGGTGCGGCTAAAGCGGTGGCAAAAGCGCTCCCTGAACTCGCAGGTAAACTCACGGGCAACGCAATTCGCGTTCCAACACCAAATGTATCGATGGCTGTTGCCAACCTTAATCTCAGTAACTCCGTTGAACGCGATGAGTTAAATACGTATCTGCGTGATATGGCTCTGACCTCACCACTGGCAGGACAAATTGACTATACCGATTCAACCGAAGTTGTCTCAACGGATCTGGTCGGGTCACGTTTTGCAGGTGTTGTTGACGGTGCAGCCACTATTGCTCAAGACAAGCGTTGCGTGCTGTACATTTGGTACGACAATGAATTTGGTTACAGCTGCCAAGTGGTTCAGTGTATGGAAAAAATGATGGGTGTTGATTACGCGACATTCGCCTAGTCAGCTCTAAGCGATCTAAGGCTTCGCAACATATATTAAGTAACCTTACGATACTTGAGCATAACGATAATTGTTCCAATCCTTGCCGCTTCATCTGAAGCGGTTTTTTTATTCATGTTCAATTCATCTTTCTGCGTTATGATGGTCACACTCGGTAATCAGCCACTCAACTATTTTTTCTCATTTTGAACGACTGATAGAGGAAACCATAATGAACCGTACTATTACTTCATTTTTTACTGCATTTATCGCGCTTGTTTCGGGCTTTTTTATTCTCGTTGCTGGACTTATCGTTGCCATTCCATTAGCGATTGTGGGCGCTATCACCGGCCGTAAACTCGTCAAAACTATCGAGAAAGCTCAGTTCCAACAGCAAAGCCCATCTGACACACATCGTACAATTGATGGCGAATTTGAAGAAATCAATAAATAATCACTCACGAAATTTTAAGTAAATGCTTGCTCTGTAATAGTTTCTTATATGAGTTTGTTGTTATATTGTGAAAAACAGAGAGAACGCAGACTCCAAGGACAGGCAGTATGAGTAAACAACAACGCGATATAACCTTGCGCTTTTTAGCTGAGCCCGGCGATGTTAATTTCGGCGGAAAAGTACATGGTGGCGCTGCGATGAAATGGATCGATTTAGCTGCCTACGCTTGTGCCGCGGGATGGAGTGGTAAGTACTGCATTACCGCGTACGCAGGTGGAATACGCTTTGTATCGCCTATCCACGTCGGAAACCTCGTTGAAGTCAGTGCTAAAGTGATTTATACCGGTAGCAGTTCAATGCACATTGCAATCGATGTTCAAGCGAGTGATCCAAAAGAGCTGACCAAACGCCTGACTACCCATTGCATTGTGATCATGGTTGCTGTCGATGAGGAGGGAAAACCTACTCCCGTCCCTGAGTGGATACCGACAGAAGCGGAAGATATTGAATTACGCGAATCAGCTATTCGCTTAATGAATATGCGTAAACAAATCGGTCAAGAAATGGGCGCGCATGTAAAATACTTAAAATCTTGATCTTTCGACCAGCAGATTGTCATTTTTCTTTCATCAAACTTGATTACATTGACTGTTCTAAGCCTAGGAGCTAACTGTCAATCAAGGAATTAAGTTTGAAGATCAACGAAACAACATTGACTGAACACACATTGAGTAACACTGCTGCAGTGGAGTACCAATGGGTGCGAGCAATGTATGTGGAAGGTTACAACAAACATCAGATCAATCACTATATTCAAGCATGCTTCGGAGGTGATGCCTTATTCGCCGATCTATTCCGTCGTGTTGCACTGTCACAAGAAAGTGTCTATGTTCTGCTACGCTACTTAGGCTGCGCTCCCTCTAGTCGTGAATTCTAACTATTCTCAAGCACCCATCCTTATTTACATAACTGTTAACTAAGTAAATTTATTGCTCCTCGTCACAAGGATCGAGCAATTCACTCCCATAAACAGAATGCTGTATTATTATTTGTGCGCAAAAATAAAAAAGCCTGAGTGGACACTCAGGCAGGTTACAAAAACTGTTAGTTGGGATAGTAAGGAATCAAAGCTAACAGCCAGCTATGCGTAACAGAATTTTTGTATGCTTCTTAACCGATCGGCGGCCAAACCAAGAATGTTAAGAGCACTACATAGAGGCGACTACACGTCGCCTTTGTTGTTTTTATTGTTCTCACATGATACCGATTAATTTCCTCCGACTAATCCGCACCACATAAGAAAAGTGAAATCTCACACATCAGAACGATCTTCCTGATGGATAATCACAATAATGTCTAAATGAGCAATATTGTGACTAATTGATTACCTTTTATGTAGTTTGAAGCAATCATCGACAGAAAGCAATAACAATGCGATTCAAATCTCAACTTTTGAATCAATGCAATGATATTGCAATATTTCAGCGAGAACTATATCCACATATCTTAACAATAAACTTATGTATAATAATAAAATATAAATAAACCAGTGGTCGTCCATGTAAACTTTCGTGCAATAAAAATCACTAATAATGATATTTAATGCACTATCTGATGTAATACTTTATTCTCAAACTGTATCTAACCGTTGATTTGATACCCATTCAGTATCACACCCTGTTTAATTAAATGTAGCAGTTAAATTTCGCCTCACACTCCATCAACATCACAGTTTGCATACGCAACATTGATGCAACAAATATCATACTTTTATTGGGACAAAACAAAAGCCTAGATAAAAAAATCCCCCAACCTCTTCCAAGGTTAGGGGATGTATTTCGTTCACAATGACAACCGCTATTCCGCTGGTGTCTCTGTGTTTTCTACCGGCAATTCTTCTGTCGCTAACTCAGCAAAACGTTTAGTTGGTTTTGCAACTAAACTACGATTCTCTTGATTCACGTCTGCTAGCACCACTTCTAATGTATCGCCTAGACGGAATTCAATTTGCTTATCGATTGATACCGTACCGTTATCTGCATTCGATTCGATACGCTCTTTGTTATCGATAACAAGAGAACTTGGAATAAATGCTGCAGCGCCATTCTCTAGTAAACGTACGCGCATACCAGCACGATTAATGTCAAAGATTTCAGCATTGAAGGTCGTGCCTTTTGCTGGCTCTTCCGCAAGAGTACGAGCATACAACCAATCTGAAACATTGCGCTCTGCCATGTTGTGATGTTTACGGTGTAGTGCGAGTTCTTCACCAACCGTTTCATCTGCTAGCTGCTCTGGTTCTTTACCCAGAATGTGTGCTTTTAGCATACGGTGGTTAATCATATCGCCGTATTTACGGATTGGTGATGTCCATGTCGCGTAAATATCTAAACCCATAGCATAATGCGGCAGTGGTTGATTACCAATTTCACTGTAGGTTTGCATTTTACGAATACGGTTATCAAAATAGCTACTCTCTTGAGCACCTAGCCAGCGACGAAGCTCGGCAAAGCCCTCTAGTGTCGCGATAGATTCCGCCGTAAACGGCAACTCACCGTGTGGGTTGACCATTTCAATCACGTCAGCAATTTTTTCTGGTTTGATGCCCGCGTGGTGGTTAAACACGCCCGAGCCAAACGTCGCTTGCAGCGTTTTACCCGCACAAATGTTCGCAGTAATCATCGCTTCTTCAACCAGACGGTTGGCGCTGCGACGCATATCCGCATGAATTGCGATAACGTCGTTATCTTCGCTCAGTTCAAAACGGTAATCCGGACGATCTGGGAATACAACCGCATTCTTCTCGCGCCATTCTGCACGTGCTCGGGAGAATTCATAAAGATCACGGACGACTTGAGCAATCTCTTCACTTGGTTGCCATACTGGCGACTCACCATTCTCTAGCCAATCAGATACGTGGTCGTAAGCTAAACGCGCGTGAGATTTGATGTTTGCAGCGAAGAATTTGATGTCGTCACCAATCACGCCATCTTTATCCACCGTAACAGTGCAGCAAAGTGCTGGGCGTACTTCATCTTGCAGCAGTGAACACAACTCATCAGCTAAATCGCGTGGCAACATTGGAATGTTGCGACCCGGCAGGTAGATAGTGAAACCACGCTCACGGGCAACTTTGTCCATTTCACTCTCAGGCGTGATATACGCTGTTGGATCAGCAATAGCGATAGTCAGTGCAAAATCACCGTTATCGAGCTTCTTCGCGTACAGTGCATCGTCCATATCTTTGGTTGATTCACCATCGATGGTCACGAACGGTACTTGAGTCATATCAACACGCTCAAGATCGGCGTCGTCTTTGATTTCCCAATTGTCGATGCCAGCAGGTTCGCTGTTTGGCAAATCATTTTCTGCTAAGGTTACCCACCAAGGCGCAATCTTGTCGTTTGCATCCGTGATCTTTTTCGAGATCTCAACCAAGAAGCCGTTATCACCTTTTAGCGGATGACGGATTAAATGCGCCACAACCCAGTCACCTTCAGCAAAATCATTTGGGTTTAGACCTTTCTTGACGTTCGCTTTTAAAGACAGCTTTTTAAGTTGTGGGTGATCAGGAGTAACGTTAAGTTTGCCTTTAAATAATTTAACGCGACCAATAAAGCGCGTTAGACCTTGCTCCAATAATTCTTCTGGCTCAGCCACTTCACGTTCATTTTCAGTGCGAATAATGGCTTTTACTTTATCGCCATGAATACATTTCTTCATGTATGGAGGCGGGATAAAGAAGCTGGTTTTACTATCCACTTCTAAGAAACCAAAGCCTTTTTCAGTCGCTTTGATCGTGCCTTCCTTCTTAGGTAGGTTTTCTTGAATTTGTTGTTTGAGCTGTGCCAGTAGCGGATTATCTTGGAACATCTTAATTCTTTTTGCTTATAAAATTGGCCGTATTATACCCAAGTCACTTTTATAAGCTAGTTACAGCGGACATTGTTCACAAATCTGCAAGATAAAACTGAGCAAAATGACAACGAAATAGCGTTGAGAAAACAACATTAGACGCAATTTTGTCTAAAATAGGAAATTTTTGTGATGAAATTCAATTTTTTCTAGCTTTTTTTGTGCTTTTAGGGAATAATCCGCCTCCCTTATGTCCCTAGCGGCTTGATGCGATTTAACACTTATCCGCATCTGAACGGAATCAGCTCAAACTGGATCGGTATTGGAATTGGTAGAGCTCGTGGGACCTTTTGTTTTTTTTTGTTAATGGGATCCCAATGACAGATACTGTAATTCAATTTAGTGATTTAGCACTAAATGACGCAATCCTTTCAGCTCTTGATAGCATGGGTTTTGTTTCTCCTACCCCTATTCAAGCAGCGGCAATTCCACATCTTCTAGAAGGTGCGGATGCTCTAGGTAAAGCTCAAACAGGTACTGGTAAAACCGCAGCGTTCTCTCTGCCTCTACTAAACAAACTAGATTTATCTCAGCGCAAACCTCAAGCGATCGTACTTGCTCCAACTCGTGAGCTTGCAATCCAAGTTGCGGCTGAAATGAAAAACCTAGGTAAGAACATTTCTGGCCTTAAAGTTCTAGAAATCTACGGCGGTACTTCAATCGTTGATCAAATGCGTGCTCTTAAAAATGGCGCACACGTGATCGTTGGTACTCCAGGCCGTGTTCAAGACCTTATCAACCGTGATCGTCTACACCTAGACGAAGTAAACACGTTCATCCTTGATGAAGCAGATGAAATGCTAAACATGGGCTTCGTTGATGACGTAACTGCGATCATGGAACACGCTCCTGCATCTGCACAACGCGTTCTGTTCTCTGCAACTATGCCTCCAATGCTGAAAAACATTGTTGAGCGCTTCCTACGCGAGCCAGTAATGGTTGACGTTGCAGGTAAGAACCAAACAGTAGACAAAGTTGAGCAACAATTCTGGGTTGTTAAAGGTATCGAGAAAGACGAAGCAATGTCTCGTCTACTTGAAACTGAAGAAACTGACGCTTCAATCGTATTCGTACGTACTCGTCAAGACACTGAGCGCCTAGCTGATTGGCTATGTGCACGTGGCTTCAAAGCTGCTGCACTACATGGTGACATTCCTCAGTCTCTACGTGAGCGTACTGTTGATCACATCAAAAACGGCGTAATCGACATCCTAGTTGCAACTGACGTTGTAGCACGTGGCCTTGACGTTCCACGTATCACACACGTATTCAACTACGATATCCCATTTGATGTGGAATCTTACATCCACCGTATCGGTCGTACTGGCCGTGCTGGACGTAAAGGTAAGGCGATTCTTCTAGTTCGCACTAACCAAATCCGTATGCTACGCACTATCGAGCGCGTAACTAAATCTTCTATGGAAGAAATCCAACTGCCTCTACGTGATGCAGTCGCAGAAGCACGTCTAGTTAAACTAGGTGCAGAGCTAGAAGCAGATAAAGAACACAAAGCACTAGACAAGTTTGTTGAACTAGTAGAGAAACTACAAGAATCTCTAGAAATCGATGCAACAACTCTAGCGGCTATCCTACTTAAGCGTCAGCAAGGTAAACGTCCTCTATTCTACATTGGCGAAGACCCAATGGTAGAAGCGATTGCACGTGACAAGCAACGCCGTCAAGATCGTCGTGAAGGTGGTCGCGATGGTGGCCGTGAAGGCGGTCGTCGTAGCTTTGACAACAACCAAGAGTGGGATACTTACCAACTTCAAGTTGGTCGCGAGCAAGGCGTTCAAGTTAAAGACATCGTTGGTGCGCTAGCAAACGAACTAGGCCTAGTTAAAGGTTCTATCGGTGCTATCAAACTAGACCAAGGTCAAACTTACGTTCAGCTTCCAAAAGCGATGAGCTCAGAAACAGCTGGTAAACTAAGCAAACTACGTATCCGTCAAAAAGATGTAGGTGCAGTAGTATGTGATTTTGATGACTTCCGTGAACCTCGTGGTCGCCGTGATGGCGGTCGTCGCGATGGTGGTCGTCGTGACGGTGGTTTCCGTGGTAACCGTGATGGCAACCGCGAAGGTGGCTTCCGTGGTAACCGCGATGGCAACCGCGAAGGTGGCTACCGTGGTAACCGTGACGGCAACCGCGATGGTAACCGTGAAGGCAACCGCGATGGTGGTGGCTACCGTGGTAACCGTGATGGCAACCGCGAAGGTGGTCGTCGTGAAGGTGGTGAGCGTCGTTTCGACCGTAACCGTGGTGGTGATCACCGTGGTAACTACCGTGGTGAACGTGGCCATGGCCGTCGTGACGGTAACCGTGAAGGCGGTCGTCGCGAAGACTAAGCAAATTGAAAAAACCGGCCTAGCGCCGGTTTTTTTATGTCTGTCGCTTTAGGATAGTAAAACACGAAACCCAAGGTTAATGCGTTGATCAGTTTATGCACTTCAAGCTTGGCTAACTCTCCCGCTTTTTAGCAGAGGTAACTCAAACTGCGCTCAATATGCTTATTCAACACCACTATGTGCGTGAAACTAATTTGCTGTTTCAAAGAGTAATCAGTGAAATTTTGCTATCCATTAGAATGTAAAAGCCAGGTTCAGTGACGCACCAAACTGGTTCTCACCCGCATATGAGCCCGCAATATCTAAGCTCACAACATCAAACGGGCTAATACCGATACCAGCGGTCACTGAATCATCGAGTGTATCTTCAAGGTCCATTTCATAGCCAGCACGTAGTTGCGCCCATCCCCATGCATTTCCCTCTAAGCCAAAGCGAACAAAGCGCGTATCATCGTCCAATTCTTTAAAACGTTTTTGCTTAGTAAGATCGAAGTCCACAGTTGCTATCATCAGTTCAGCTACATAGCCTAGCCCAAGTGTTGCCTGCGGGTTTAGCTCATAGGTATAGTTGCCAATTTCAGTTTCAATCTCTTGAGAAAAGAGGTTTTTCATTGCTAAGCCCGCACGCCATGCATCCATATGCCAAGCAACACCCAAATCCATATTGAATGCGGATTTGCTGACTTCACTTTCATCGTAATTATCAAGGTCGAAGTTATCCAACTTGTCTGCTTGTGAATAGGTCAGCAACTCTTGATATTTTGGTGAAATACCAAATGCAATGTTCTGGTTACCAATCGTAAAATCCTTCGCTAGTGAGACTCCGACTTCCGTAACCCCGAACGCAGCCATACGATAGGTTGAATTATCGTACCGCTGCTCTGCCGTAACGCCCTGACCTACTTCAGTTGCCGCAATCACCTCAACAAACCCTCCGCCGAAAACATTGATAGCCAGAGTTCGATTTGGAATGGCGATGGCGAAATTCGCACCCGCAGTCACATTGATTGGGGCATTACCATCTAACTCATCGAGTAGTTTGTTAAGCTCTACTTCATCGGAAGGACCTGCCATGCCCGAATTGAAAACTCGATCATAAAGGTCTTGCGCATCATCAATGGTTTGAATCGACTCGTCTTGGTCGTGAGCATTAATACCAATTGCAGGTAACAGAATACCGACATCATCACTGTCACGATGCAACGCGCCTAAAGCCGGGTTGTGGAAAGGGGCAAGTAGGTAATCCGCGGCAACAACACCGGTATTACCCATGGCGTTACTGCGAGCATCAGCAACAATAGTTGCGGCCAGAGATGAAGTTGAAAATGCGCCTAACGCGCATACCACTGCTATCGTTATTTTTTTCATATTAGTTTCCATATTTGATTTTTAATCGCATCCTCATTCCTTCGGACGAGCAAAGAAAAATACTAAACTTTTAACTAGTATGAAAAGTCAGCGAGCATAAATTAGTCGCTATTTTGATGAGAAGTGTGCTCTAGTTCATATAGCACAAAAAGTGAACGCTCAGCGATAGCTGAAGCTACACTGAGCAAATGAAATTAATTCATCGATTGTACGCTCGCACGCGTCACAAGAGTCGGCTCTAATTGCACCACTTGATGATCCTGCTCAGTCTGCTCAAGTTTTGCCAAAAGAGTTTCAACAGCGGCTTGGCCTAAACGATATTTCGGCTGATGGATAGTCGTGAGTGGCGGTGTCATATATTGAGCCATATGAATGTCATCGTAACCAATAATCGAAAAATCGTCTGGAACTTTCAATCCTTTCTCATATGCCGCATTAAGCACACCAATGGCCATCATGTCGTTACATACAAACAACGCACTAGGTAATTCACCTTTGCCATACATTTGGTTGAAGGCTTGATACCCGCCATCACACTCAAAGTTCGACTCGACAATCCAATCTGAATTAAGGAGTAAATCAGACTCCCTCATTGCCCTTTTAAAACCTTCGTAACGCATTTGCGCCTGATGACGATTAAGTGGGCCTGTGATGCAGCCTATTTTTTTATGGCCACAATCGATCAAGTATTTGACCGCCATGTAACCACCTTGCAACGAGTTATCTTGGATTTTATCGCTCGCGAAGAGCATTGGTCCCCAGTCCATAACGACAACTGGGACATCTGGGTATTTTTCAAACTCGTCAATGCGCTCACCTTCAAGCGATGAACACATCAAAATCATACCATCCACTCGCTTTTGCAGTAGCGTATGGATAGAGGCTTTCATCCGTTGGTTGTCCCCTTCGGTATTGCACAAAATCAGGTTGTAACCTTTTTGATAGCAACAACGCTCAACCCCTTTTACTACCTCACCGTAAAACGGGTTGTCGGACGTCGTCAACAACATACCCAAGGTTTTGGTTCGGTTCATTTTTAGGCTGCGTGCCAACGCTGAAGGGGAATAGTTAAGCACCTGAGCGGCACGATTCACCCGCTCAGAAATCTCTTCACTCACATACCGGGATTGGTTGATAACATGGCTCACCGTGGAGGTAGACACTCCCGCCAATTTGGCAATATCTTTCATTGTAGCCATGCTATCTTGCTCCTTTACTGCTGCGTGGCGAGAAACTCCTCAACTTCTGCGCGGTGAGGAATCGAAGTTTGCGCTCCAAAACGCGTTACGCTAATTGCTGCGGCAGCGTGAGCAAACTTAACTGCAGATTCTATCGGCATTTCTTCAAGCAAACCAGTGACAAATGCACCATTGAACGTATCACCTGCTGCTGTGGTATCCGTCGCTTCAACGCGGAAACCGGCAATGATTTGACCTTGACCGTTTTGACTCAACCAAACCCCTTTCGCACCCAGCGTTATCATCACTGTTGCAATTCCTTTTTGATGCAATACTGCCGCTGCTTGCTGCGCTGAAGCTTCATCCGTAATGGCAATACCTGTCAGCACTTCCGCCTCGGTTTCATTCGGAGTAATGATATCAATATGGTTAAGTAGTGCATCAGACAATGGACGTGCCGGAGCCGGGTTAAGAATCACTTTCGTACCTGCCGCTTTCGCCACTTGTGCCGCTTTTTCAATGCCACACATTGGTGTTTCTAGTTGCATTAGCAAGTATTCCGCTTGCTCAATACGCGCTAAGTCGTCTTCAATCGCCTCTGCTGTTAGGCGGGCATTTGCTTCGGCAGAGATACAAATGCTGTTTTCACCGCTATCTGAGACTTGAATCATCGCAATCCCAGTTGGGCAATTATGCTGCATTTTCACAGCTGAGATATCCATACCATCCACTTTGAAGTGCTCACGGATATTGATACCAAACGCATCATCACCCACACACGCAATAAAACCAATATCCGCTTTTAAACGTGCAGCGGCAACCGCTTGGTTAGCACCTTTACCTCCCGGAATGACTTGATAATTTCGGCCGTGCAACGTCTCGCCTGGGCGAGGAAATGA
Organism: Vibrio taketomensis; assembly: GCF_009938165.1. NCBI lineage: Bacteria > Pseudomonadati > Pseudomonadota > Gammaproteobacteria > Vibrionales > Vibrionaceae > Vibrio > Vibrio taketomensis. The sequence goes on along the minus strand of NZ_AP019650.1, from coordinate 201,708 downwards.
TGGCACTTGAAGAACATGGTCAGCGTTAACACTACCTAAAACCACTAACTTATTCATATTGCTTTCCTAGGTTCTCAACGAACTCTTCTCAAATTAATTTAAATTGAACAGCTTGCTTTGATATTTCTTAAGCCACAAAGCAAGCATGACACTCACTGACAAGGCGAATAATATTTTGCTGTACCAAGTCAAGTGACTAACCAATGTTGTTGTTCTAGTGAATTATTGAATCCCGGTACGTACAGTAAAGTGACGCTCTTCTTGCGGGGCTAAATAGATTAATGTGCCTTTTTCTTTTGCCGTGAGGAACCCTTCTGGGCGACATGTTGCTGGCAATGCATAAGCCGCAACTTGCTGATCACCATTACGCAAAATCCAACGGGTTGCACTGTTAAATTGAGCCGTACTAAACTCAGTCACCAGCGTTTTGTCGCCAATATTCATCGCGAACTGAGCCTGTTCAACATACTGTGAAATGTTATCCAAGCAATAAACAATCTCAGGGTCATACATCTCTGGTGTATTAAGCACTGCAATTGGGTCAGAGCTTTTTAACGACTCGTTAAACACTAACCATTGTTCGTTAGGTTTAACATGGGCAGGCACACTCTCACGCAAGGTAAATGTACGATTCGGTAAGTTTTGTGTCATTACGGCATTATCAACATACGCAGCATTGATATGACACATATATTGCAGCGGCATCGCAACGGACGCCAAGTTTTTCACCGTCATCGAAATATCAAACAAGCTTGCGTCTTTTTCCAATCGCACAGCAGGTTTAGCTAAATAGTGATCACCAAAACCCATCACATATTCGTAGCTGCCTTTAATGGTAACCGCGTCGTCTTCAATCTCTAACCAAGCGCTGTCCATATTTGCACACGGCATTTCACCATGTAAAACATGGTCGTCTTGCGGTGTCGGACACCCCATACGGATCATGCCGGCATGAAACGCAAAGCAGCCATAGGTTTCAATGATCGATTTTGCAGGCTTTGGCTCTCGGAACATGTTCTTCATACACAGATCCGTATCCAGAAACTCCGCATCCCAAATCATCTGCCCCATAAAAGGCAAAATCACTAAACGTCCTTTGCTGTTTTTGATTTCTAACGCTTCAACACCAGAGTTATATTTGAACCCATTGATTTCAAAGTGGGCAGAATGGGCAACTATGCGTTTCTCATGGTTGAACTGCGCTTTGTATAAAGGAATCGTAATCATCATGACCTCTTTAGCGATGCCATATGCGAGAACATCGAATATGGCATCTACAATAAGTTAAGCGTTAGCAGGAACGTAGTTGTATGCTTGTTTGTATTTCTTCTCACTCATGAAGTAGCAAAAGACAATAGCGAAACACGCTGCGCTTACGATAAATGATGTTTGCATACCAACAGAGTCTGCAAGTAACCCTTGTACAACTGGAATCGCTGCACCACCGATAATCGACATCACAACAAAGCCACCCGCCGTTTCAGTGTAACGGGTATCCACCGATTGTAGCGTTGACGCAAAGATGGTTGCCCAACAAGGCGCAAACAGTGCTGAAGTACCTACAGCCACCCATACAGCGCTGAAGTTAGGAACAAATGTCACGTACAGCAAACATAAGAAACCAATACCCGCATAACCCATCAATACGTTTTCTTGTGATGTTTTAGTGAATAGGTAGTTAGCCAGCAGTTTACCTAAGAAGTACATAATGAATGCATACAGTAGGTAGTTTGCAGCATCGTGCTCAACCATCGTTGAGTCCATTTCTAGGGCAAGACGAATGGTGAATGACCATACTGCTACTTGCATACCAACGTAAGCAAACTGAGTACCGATACCTTTAAAGAAGCGCTTGTTGCCTGCAAGGTAAGCCAGAGTTTCACCAAAGCTTGGTTGATCGTCTTTCTTATCTGTCACTGCTTTACAGTTTGGATATTCGGTGATGGCAATAAGCGTTGCGACCGTCGCAATGATACCTACCAACCATTTGTACGGCTCTAATGTTTGTTGCAGTACTTGCTCTTTAAACATTTCTAGCTCTGGACCTGTTAATGTCGCCATCATATGTTCAACGTCAACACCCTCTTGGAAGATAAGATGTTTACCTAGTAGCAGACCAACAATGTAACCCATCGCATTAATGGTATGAGACACGTTCAGGCGCAAAGTTGCACGCTCTGGCTCACCGATCATGGCTGAATAGGTATTACAGGAGGTTTCAAGGAACGAGAGGCCAATTGCGATACAGAAAATCGCCGCTAGGAACATGGTGTACGTACCGGCGTGTGATGCTGGGAAGAACATCAAACAGCCAAAAATATACAATGCCAAACCAAGTAAAATCGCTAATTTATAAGAGGTTTTCTTTACGACCATCGAAGCCGGAATTGCCACTAGGAAATAAGCACCATAGAACGCTGATTGCACCAGCGCAGAAGCAAAGTTTGACAGGTGGAAAATTGATTTAAACTGAGTGATCAGCACATCGTTTAGCGCTGCTGCTGCAGACCAAAGCGCAAATACTGAAGACAATAAGATGAATTGGAATAGCGGTGTTTTATTTAAGTATCCGTCCACATGTTGGACTGTATTATTTTTATAAACATGTCTTTTGTTCCATCTTCAATTCGCGAAATGCGTTCAGTGGTGAATGTTCATTCCCACATGGCATCGCGATGTTGGGTAATTTTGTAGGGTATGAGTGAACAATTTCTTTTTAGCTAAAACACCACGCCAGCTTGGAAAATTACGTTTGCATATGGTGTACATTCACCCGTGCGCACTACCGCTTTGCTTTGGTGCGTGCGTGTTTTAAATTCTTCATGGGAAATGTATTGGATCTGAACTGGCTTTTGCGTGCGTTGTTGATCTAACTCCAACTCATTAAGTAGCGCTTGATGATGTTCCGGGTTTACTTGAGCAAATTCTTCAGCGATCACCACACCTTCAATTTGCGATTCGCTCAATATCACTCGCACGGTATCGATGAAGCTCGGCACACCATGAGTGAGTGCCAAATCAATCCGCGTCACTTGGTCTGGAATCGGTAAACCTGCATCACAGATTGTGATTTCATCGGTATGGCCAAGCGTGGCTACCAAATACGAGATTTCAGCGTTTAGTAGGGTCGTTTTTTTCATTGTTATTACCTTTCGGCTACACGTTTAATATCGCTCGATAGGTAAGTAAAATCGTACTTCACTCACCATCGATACGTTTCGATGAATAATAAAACTATATTTCGTCCTTGCATCCGGCACACATGAATTTTGTGAGATCGATCTTTTAACTCCGCCCTTACCCACTAAAAATATCGATCCTCATCACGAATAGATTTATAAATCCCTCTTATTAACCCATATGGTAATAGTGAGACGAATCACACATTTTAAACTTCGCTTGAGTCAGCAATGACTGGTAAAATAAAACGAGCTGTGTCAATTGCATAGCTCGTCATTGGTAAAATTACATTGAATACACATGGAGCAGATTATGCACAAGTTACTGTTATCATTAGTTTTTAGCTTATTTCTAATCGGGTGCACTGAAGTAGGTAGTGAAGAGTGGTGCCAAGATATGAAGGAGAAACCAAAAGGCGATTGGACAGCCAATGAAGCAGCGGATTTTACCAAACACTGCATTTTCTAAACAGATTCTTGCCATAAGACCCTGTTAGCATTATTCTCTAGCCAATATAAAATCAATGCCCAGTTAAGCCGTGGATATATTCCTACACACTTTTTTGTTCGCTGGGTTTTGATTATTGACATAAAATTCCAATACTTATGACTACAATGTCCGCGAATGTGGCCCACATTTTCGGCTGATGAATCAGTGTTAACGCTTATGAGCTTAGATAAGTTTACCAATATTTATCGCTTGCCAACTGCTTTTCAGATCCGCATAGGACGCTGGCAACAAACCTTTAATGGTACTTCAGATATTGTGTTACATGACGCGATTGAAGTGCGAAACAAAAAATTTAAACAACCAGATTTCTTACCGACTGGTTGGCACATCAAGCTGTTTAAATTAGACGACATTTCGATCACTCATCACGGAAAATACATTCAAACCGCGATGCGCACCATGCTCGATCGTAAGGTGTCATACAAACGCGTGTACTTGTCTCGTGTTCCTTTGGAACAAGCAGAGCCGGCTTTGCATGACTATAAGCTTGAATGGATCAAAAAACATAACCGCGTGGCAAATAAGTACAATCAGATTAAGAAAAAGCAGTTTATGCGATTTGCTTACGAAGAGGCTGAGACACTCTATCCTGCGATACCTAAAGGGGAGTTTGACCGCCATCTGTGGAATAAATTGGTGCTCTCTGAAATTGGCGCGGCTAAAAAGTTCGATAATCCATACTTTGTCAAACATGCGTGTTTTTGAGTGCTCAAAAACATAAATAAGAAAGGCGAGCATAAGCTCGCCTTTTCTTTGTTAACTTGATGATCAACTTGCAGAATCGTCAGATGACTGTCTTGCCAATTTGAATTCTTGTTCAAGCATCATTCTGTCTAATTGGTCACGGCGCTTTTCAAAAGCCGGCATTTCATTTTTTGCCACTGAACTTGCCATCGGAATCTTCGCTGTCAATGCATCAACAGGGCGACCACGGACAATCAGCTCGTAATGGATATGCGGCCCCGTGACACGACCCGTTTTTCCTGACAAACCAATTCGTTGACCACGCGTGACTTTCTGCCCTTTCTTAACCAGTATTTTACTCAAGTGTAAATAACGCGTTTTGTAGGTACTGCCGTGTTGAATCACCACATAATTACCTGCATAAGGATGTTTACGGGTCATGACTACCACACCATCGCCTGTTGCTACAATTGGCGTTCCAACCGGAACCGCCCAGTCTGTGCCATTATGCGGAGCCACACGTCCGGTGACTGGGTGTTTACGATGTGGGTTGAAATGCGAACTTAAACGGTAATGGCCGTTTACAGGATAACGCTGAAAAGCACGTTGCAGACTATCACCGTTATGATCGTAATATTGACCGTCAGAATGTAGATACGCAGTGAACACACCGCCACGGTTATTAATTTTAATCGCTTGAATTTCACGGTTACCCGTCAGTACACCATCGACATATTGACGAGCTTGTACAACTTCAAATTTGTCACCTTTGCGTAAATCACGAGAAAAATTAATTTTATCCTTCAGTAACGTTACGATCTGCTCAACATCGCTGATACCAAGCCCTAGTCGATTCACTGACTGAGAGAAACTGCCGTTAATTTCTCCAACCAGCGCATACTCTTTCCACTCGCCCGGAATTTTAACTTCAGTAAATACGTAATCGCCGTCTGCGGTACGTGAGTAGACAACGCGTTCAACTAAACTAAATTCCAACTCCATTTTGTAACAGTATTTGTTTCTTCATCGCGCCAAAAACGCAGTTTATTACCGGGTTTAAGCGTATCAAGTGCCAAATAGTTTAAATCGGTCTCCATAATTTTAGCAAATCACGGTAACCAAATGCAGTTGGTTAAAATCGAACTTAAATTATCACCAGCTCGAATCGTATATTCATAATCTGGAAGATCCTCAATAACGACATCATCGTTAAATTTCGGAGTAGTAAGCGATGAATCAGAAACAGAAAGGGAAATCGTTCGAGTAATTTTTGTTGGGGAGCCCAAAGACACCATCACAACAACGGCCATTAACGGCAAACTGAAAAGCACCAATTTCTTACGTTTTGACAATTCGGTAACGCGTGCTTTTATTGTTGTTACTTGCACAATCTAACCTTTTAACTTGTAAATTCTAATCTGTGTTATGTGTAATATTTACACTTAAAACGCGTATAAGAGTACGGATTTATACCCTTGTTGTCACGTTTCCACAGCGACTTTGCGATCAAAAAAAGGCGCCTTAGGCACCTTTCATCTACAACTGCTTTCAAACACTCTAAATAACTAACTGAAATTGTTATTAATATGTATTTACTAACCGTTATCTTCACCAAATACATTTGGTTTATATTGATCGGCTTTTGGATCATTGATCCAACGCTCGTTATCAACTAAGTACCTAAATTCAAATTGTTGCCCTTTCGGTAGGCGTGTTTTGAATTTGAATGATTGGCTCTTAGCCACTTTTTTCATCAGCGCAGGTTGCCAGTCGAGAAAATCAGCGACTAAAGCCACGCTCTGATCGGCACACTCTTGTGGCATCTCAAACGTCACTTCAACCTCATCCTTGGTTTTAAAAGCGCTTATTTATCATCTATTGCTCCATCACAGCAAGAAAAACAACGCCTCTAAATATAGGTAAATAATTTCATGACAACCAATTATTTACCCTTTAATTCAAGGCTTTTAAACAAAAGATTCGACTCTAACACAAATTCTTTACGTACATTTTCCTCTGGCGTATCGCTCATTGGTTGCTGCTCGTCATGAGTGCGCCATTGAACCGTCACCCGTGGCGCATCATAAGTCACTTCATCAACCTCTATGCGATCACCAAGTAAGATTGAATCCACCAATATCATACGTTGACGTTGTTGGTCATATCGAAAAGAAGCCAAATAATAAAACACCCCGCTACCTTGATTTGATACGGCTAACACCGAAATATACTGATGTGTGTTAATTGAAGTTAGCCATTTGGTGCTCACGAGTAGCTGTCCGCGCTCCATTCCGGTGTCGTACTTGCCTGATGCCCAACCGTTTACTTGATCAAGTGTATCGATAAAAGCAAACGCTTTAGTCTCCGGAACGAGTACGGTAAATGGGTTAGGAGACTGAAGGGCAAATAATCGCTCTACGAGAGGGTCTCTGGTAACTTGTTGGTTGGGAAATTTCGCTAATATTTCCTCATCACTGAGAGTAAAACGATAAACGCCAGCCACCACGACGAAAACGAGCAGTAAAATTGGAACCAGCAAAATTAGAGGAATCGGTAACAGACGTTTTTTCATAATTGACCTACTATGTGTATCCTTATAATAGCGAATCTCAAGTAACCGACATTTTAATATCACTTGAGTCTAAGTCACCATATCAGCGCCTTTGTTGCACCTCAAGGATGGGCTATGAACCATAAGAGCAAAATTCGCAACGCCGAATGCAGTTGTGGGCAAGTGCAAATCGTTTGTCGCGGCGAACCGATCCGCACTGCAATTTGCCACTGCTTTGCCTGCCAAAAACGTACTGGTAGTGTATTTGGTGTCCAAGCTCGGTTTAAGCGCGAGCAAGTATCATTAAGCGGGAGCATCTCTAACTTCACCCGCATCAGCGATACCGGTAACCAAGTTCACTACTCGTTTTGCCCTCAATGCGGTACGACGGTAATGCTCAGCCTGTCTATTTGTCCCGAGTATAGTGTTATTCCTGTCGGTATTTTCTCCAACCAAGACCTTCCACAGCCCAGTTTTTCCATTTACGAGCAGCACAAACAAGCGGGTTAAGTTTGACTGTCAGATTGAGCAATTCCTAGAAAAAATAATGTATTTTACTCTAACTCCCTTTAAGCCTTGCGTATGCAGCGCTATAATCTGCCCTTAGCTTTTGGAGTAACACAGTGATTTCTCGACTACCTCGTTGGGTGGAATATGGATCTTTCCTTCTCGCGTTACTTGCAGGGATTGTAAATGCAATTGGCTTACTTGGTTTTCAACACCAAGCGGTTTCGCATATCTCAGGTACAGTCACACTACTTGGTACCAGTATTGAGTCTTTAGACGGTACTAGCTTCCATCTATTAATGATTGTTGTCAGCTTTTTGCTTGGTGCCGCGCTCGCGGGTGTCTTCTTTCATAGCACGGCCCTAAAGCTCGGACGTCGTTATGGTGTTGCGCTATGCATAGAGGCGGGTTTTCTATTTCTTGCTTATCTATTACTTGAGCAAAACATCACTACTGGTCAATATTTTGCGTCTGCCGCTTGCGGCCTACAAAATGCCATGATCACCACCTTTAGTGGCGCTGTCGTTCGCACAACACACATGACCGGTATTATTACCGATCTTGGTTTGATGATTGGCGCACGCCTGCGTGGTGAACACTTTGACTTTCGCAAAGCCAAATTATTTCTGTTTATCTTCTCTGGCTTTTTAGCCGGTGGTGTAGCAGGTGCTAATCTTTATAGCGACTACGCCATTGGTGCTCTAATGGCTCCGATCGCGCTTGCCCTGTCACTCGCTTTGATTTATTGGCTTTATCTTTTCGCTACTCGCCAAAAAAACTGATCTCCGCCCAATTTGACCTATGCTCAAGTTGGGCTTTTCTCTATTAAGCCCACAAATTTGCTTCACTACTGCAGACGAACGTTCTGCCGTTATTCGCACATAGCCGAAAAATACAACTGGCTACTATTTGCACAACAAGCAAAGGTTTGTAGTGAATAAATAGCGATATTTAATGAATAGTATTGCGTAGATAGCAAAAAAACAGTAGTCTTCGCTAAACTGACTAAATACGGATGTTTAGTGAATAACTATTCCGAGTTATTGATACCTATCGCTCGGATACTATTGACTAGTTGTAACATGAGAACCGCAATGACCAACAAGACTCAAACAACCGGGCACGACAGACCAAAATCACACTTTTGGATGTTTCTAATTCCATCGTTGATTGGTGTATTTCTATTTATGGCACCCGTTAGCTACAACGGTGACATTACCATTCCTGTCGCAATTCTTGCGAAATCAATCCAAGCATTGTTTGGGGATTCTTTAGTTGCGATCGTGACGACCATTGTTGCGTTTATGGCGACGGCATCATTGCTATGTCGCATCAAGAATCCAAGCTTCATTGCTAACAGCCATTTTTTGAATGGGTTGTTTAACCCTTCACCACTTTGGTTAGCGGTGCGAGTTATCGGTGGTATTGCGATCATCATGACTTACTTCCAAATTGGCCCTAAAGCGATTTGGGAGAGCAACACCGGCGGTATGGTTCTCGAAGGTCTATTACCAACGCTATTTTCTGTGTTTATCTTTGCGGGTCTACTGCTACCACTGCTACTTAACTTTGGTTTGCTGGAGCTTTGTGGTGCGCTTCTTGCCAAAGTGATGCGTCCTGTTTTCAATCTACCAGGTCGTAGTGCTATTGACTGTATGGCTTCTTGGCTAGGTGATGGCAGTGTCGGTATTCTGCTTACTAGTAAGCAATACGAGAATAAATTCTACACCGAGCGTGAAGCGGCGGTTGTTGGTACCACTTTCTCTGCAGTGTCGATTACCTTTAGCCTTGTGGTTATTGCACAAGTGAACCTAGAACACATGTTCTTACCTTTTTACGGCGCAGTGTGTTTGGCAGGTTTTGTGGCGGCAATCATCATCCCTCGCCTACCACCACTAAGCTACAAGCGCGATCAATTCATCGATGGTACAAAGCCAGCAGAAGATGCTGACGCAGTACCTGCGGGTCACTCTAGCTTTACGTGGGGCATGGAACTCGCACTAGAAAAAGCAGGTCGCGTTAAATCAATGAAAACCATTCTTCAAGAAGGCGTGCATAACGCAGTTGATATGGTGTTCGGCGTACTGCCTGTCGTTATGGGTCTAGGTACCATCGCACTGGTTATCGCAGAATACACCTCGGTTTTCACTTTCCTAGGTAAACCATTTGTTCCTTACCTTGAACTTTTGGGTGTGCCTGAAGCTGCAGCGGCATCGAAAACTATTGTTATTGGTTTTGCAGATATGTTCATTCCATCAATTCTGGCTACGTCAATTGAAAGTGATATGACACGTTTTGTGATTGCTGCAATGTCAGTAACGCAGCTTATCTATATGTCTGAAGTCGGTGCTCTGTTACTAGGTAGCCGAATCCCAGTTAACATCTTTGAACTGTTTGCGATTTTCATTCTGCGTACACTGATTACGTTGCCAGTCATTGCCGGCGTCGCTCATCTGATTTTCTAATCGCGGAATCAAACACGAAAATGGCTACCAATTGGTAGCCATTTTATATCTAAATCACAATCTAATCAGCCATTATTTGCGCGGTTGAATCGAACGGTAAGCGACATCGGTCAAATAATCATTTAATCGGTGGGAGGCCGCTACGGCTTCTTCAGCATCCGTATGACTAACCGCTCTCAACACTGAAGCATGCAATGAGGATGCTTCTACCAAATCTGACGCTTCATTTTTATAAGCAAACCAAAAACGACGTGACAGCCCCTGCAGAGGTGCCATCGCTAACTGCAAATATTCGTTACATGCCGCTTTAACCAAAACCATATGAATATCTTTTAGCAACGAGGCATAAAGCAAATCATCTTTGTTCGCAGCACACTGCTCTAACTGATCCGCCAACTGCAACATCTGTTGCTTCTCAGTGACGCTCGCGCGAGATGCGGCATAATTAACGCAAAGTGCTTCAATATCGCGGCGGACTTCTAGAATTTTTAACTGACTTTCAACAGATATTGGTGGGATTTGAATGCCACGACGGGGATGAATTTCAACCATGCATTCATAAGCCAATCTTTGTAGCGCCTCACGCACTGGCGTACGTCCGAGATCCAACTCTTCAGCCAGTTGTTTCTCACTCACCATACTCCCTGGCTCTAGTTCACGGAAGATGATCATTTTTTCGAGTTTGCTGTATGCAACCTCAGTCTTATTGACTGCATTAGCGCTCATATCTGTCCTATTCCTTTATAAAATCTTTTAGTGAGCAATATCACGTTAAGAACGTATCCGATTGTACCAGAAAAGAATTTAAGAATATATTAAATCCACACAACTGATATATCAGATGAACATCAGTTATCTATTAGTGAGGTATCAATGAATTCTTGGAACATTATCCGTCGTTATGAAAGCACACCAAATCTGCCAGTATTGGCTGAGGTAGAGGTGTTGGTTATCGGTGGTGGTCCTGCTGGTGTTGCCGCAGCTGAAAGCGCTGGGCGCCTTGGTAAAAACACTTGGCTAATTGAAAAGTACGGCTTTTGCGGCGGTGCTGCCGTTGCCGGTCTCTCTGGCACAATCTGCGGTATGTACATGGCAACTGATGACGCCGACGCACAACCTGAACAAGTGGTATTCGGTTTTACCGAGCGTTTTCGTCAAGCACTAGAAAACAAAGCAGGTGTCACTGAGCCACAACGTTACGGCAAAACATTCACTGTAACGCACGATCCACTGGTTTGGCGTGAAGTTGCGGATGATTTCCTAGAACAAGCTAATGTCACTACCCTATTCCACACGGCCGTGACTGGTGTGATCATGGATGGTGATGCATTCAAAGGTGTGATCGTTGAATCAAACGCAGGTCAAAGTGTGATTCTAAGTAAGATGATCATCGATGCCTCTGGTGATGCCGCAGTGGTTGCTCGTGCTGGCATGGATTACTACTTTGGCGATAATGGCCGCATTCAAAACCCAACCATGTTCTTCCGCTTTGGCGGCGTAGACATGGACAAATACCTTGAGTACTACGGTGAAGACACTATTTGTCCACCAAAAGTGACAGAAAACATCCTAGCGGCAAACGCAAGCGGCGAGTACGAATTACCACGCCATAAGATTTGGATCTTCCCGACCACTCGCGCAAACGAGCTCATGGTTAATGCCACTCGTCTAGCAGGTCAAGATGGCCGCATGCTAAACGTTATCGACCCGGTAGACTTTACCGAAGCGGAAGTGTTTGGTCGTCGTCAAGTTCGTGAATATGCACGCTTCCTAAACCAGTTCGTTCCCGGTTGTGAAGATGCATTTGTTGTCGACACTGGCGTTGAAGTCGGCATTCGCCAAACTCGCTCTATCGTCGGCGTTGAAACGCTAACTAACGAAGACGTGGTGAACTGCCGTAAGCGTGAAGACGGTATCTGCCGCACGCCTTGGCCAATTGAACTGCACTCAGGTGACAAACCTAAACTGCATTGGCTGCTAAATGATTACTACGATATCCCATTCCACACGCTAGTACCTGTAATCGGTGAAAACATCATCGTGGCAGGCCGCTGTTTAAGTGCAGAACACGAAGCACTCGCTTCTGCTCGCGTAACGGCTCAGTGTTTTGAATTAGGCCACGCAGCTGGTGTTGCTGCTGTACAAGCCATTGATACCAATACCGCTATCCGCGATCTCAATGTGGCGACGATTCGCACCACCATGATCGAGAATGGCAGCAAATTATAATTAGCAAGGAATTGCAATGAAATTCAATAACCTAGACCACAAACTGTTCTGGCCCGCCATTAGTTTTACATTTTTGGCACTCGGGCTCGCTGTACTCTTCCCTGAACAATCTGGCGCAGCTGCAAATGCCGGTATGAGATGGGTAACCAATGACATCGGTTGGTTTATCCAGCTTGCTGGTTTCTCATGCCTAATGTTCCTACTTTACCTAGCTCTAAGCCGTTTTGGTAATATCAAGCTAGGCACAGAATCAGATGCACCTGAATTTAGCTACGCAAGCTACGCGTTTATGATCTTTTCTGCGGGCGTGGGTGCGGCACTGATCTTCTGGGCAGTTGGTGAGCCAATGTACTACATGCAAAGTCCACCGATGTTTGCAGAAAAAGGCACACCTGAAGCTGCTCAATGGCTAATCACTTTTACGCTATTCCACTGGGGTCCAACTGGCTGGGCGATCTTCTGTATGCCAGCAGTTCCGTTTGCTTACTACCTACATAAGATGAAGCACCGTAACCTTCGCCTTAGTCAACTAGTAAAAACGGTAATTGGTGAGAAGCATGCTAATGGTATCGTTGGCTACATTATCGATATCGTGGCGATTTTCGGTACGCTAGGTGCATTCTCAACGTCAATGGGTCTTGCTGTTGATTTGATCGGTTCAGGTGTTGAAAACCTAACTGGCATCAAAAACGGTCTGACCATGCAAGTTGGCATCATCGTACTATTCATCGCTTTCTACGCGCTTGTGATGTTTGCGGGCATGAAGAAAGGGGTATCTAAACTGGCTAATGCGTGTGTTTACGCAGCATTCGCTCTGGGTATTGTAATCCTAGTTTCAGGTCCTACCGCATTCATCTTCGCTTACTTCTTTGACAGCGTAGGCGTAATGTTCAACAACTACATTCGTATGAGCTTCTGGACTGACCCAGTCCAAAAATCGGGCTTCCCACAAGCTTGGACTATGTACTACTGGGCTTGGTACTTTGCTTACCTAGTGATGATGGGTGTGTTCTTAGCGCGTATTTCTAAAGGTCGTACAATCAAGCAACTAGTGCTAACGACGATTACCTTTGGTTCTGCTGGTTGTGCATTCTTTATTGCGATCTTCGGTAGTTACTCAGTGTACAACGAGATCTCTGGTACGCTTCCAGTTCTACAATGGATGTCAGAGTCAGGTGTATCTAGCGCCATCATCCAAACCATTAAGTCACTACCGTTTGGTGCGATCATTCTCGTTATCTTCCTAGTGGTTGAATTCTTCCTGATGTCAACAACGATGACTTCAGCAGCAATGGCGGTGTCGATGATGACAACCAAAGAGCTCGATCACGACGCGGATCCTGATGTCTCTGTACGTATGATTTGGGCAATTGGTATCGGTGCAGTGTCAATGGCAGCGTTCTTCATGGGTGGTAGTATCGACACGATTAAATCTATGTGTGTTGTGGTTGGCCTGCCAATGATCGTCCTTTACTTCATCCTAGGCGTATGTCTAATGAAGTGGATTCGTCGTGACCATCCTGAACTTTTTACTACCACGGTTGCCGCTCCAGCAACAAAAGAAACAAACCAATCTGCTGAACAATCAGCAACTGCACTACATCAAGTTGAGGTATAACGATGTCTGTAGCAAAAATTACATCGGTTGAATTTATTCCAGTAAACGTTGAAGCAACCAACTGGAGTGAAAATACCATTATCGTAAAAATCACCGACGAAAATGGCGTGTACGGTATTGGTGAAGCCGACGGCACACCTGAAGTCATCAAAGCATTTTCTGAAGCAGAAACTGAGCATAAATGGCTAAAAAATATCAAGGAATCTGTGATTGGTCGTGAACCAATGGCGTTCCGCTCAATTTGGGAAAGCATGTACGACACCACTCGCTGGGTTGGTATGCGTGGCTTGGGTATGTTTGTCATCTCTGGCATTGATATGGCGCTTTATGACCTTGCTGGCAAACAACTTGGTGTTCCGGCTTATCAATTAATGGGCGGTCAAAATCGCGATAAAATTACACCATACTTCACGCTATACCCAAGTGTTCCAGCAGCTGCATCGCTGCAAGACATTATTGATGCGTATGCCGGTTTGTTTGACAAAGCCAAAGCAGTCGGTGCCAAAGCGGTGAAAGTGTGCATCATGCCAAGCTGCCCAGCAACCGATCGTGAGATCGTTTGGTATCTAAGAGAACTGCGCAATATTCTTGGTTACGATATCGATATGATGGTTGACTGTTTATACCGTTGGCACGATTGGCAAGCGGCACGTTGGACATTTGAACAACTAAAAGATATTGACCTGTACTTTGTTGAAGCAGCACTACAGCACGATGACTTAATTGGTCACAAAAAGCTTTCGGAGTGCCTATCGACTCGTCTTTGTGGTGCAGAAATGTCAACCACACGCTTTGAAGCGCAAGACTGGTTGAACAATGCTGGTATTTCTGTTGTTCAGTCTGACTACAACCGCTGTGGTGGCATCACTGAATTACTGCGTATCGAAGAGCTTTGTGAGTACCACAATGCGATTTTGATGCCTCACAACTGGAAAACTGGCATCACCTCTGCTGCCGCTCGTCACTTTGGTGCGGCAATGAAGACCGAGCATTACATTGAGTACCTACACCAAGATTTCTGGCAAGGTGAACTGACTCATAACTTAACGCTCAACGAGCCGCCAATCATCGATGGCTCAATCGCAGTCAGTAATGCGCCTGGTTTAGGTATTGAATTGAACTACGAATACCTCACTAAAATCAGTCAATAGTTTCGAAGTAGTTCGGAAATAAGTCGTAAGTCAAAGGTACCTTCGGGTACCTTTTTTTATTTCAAAAAACTCTGGAGACTAAAAAGGCCACACATGGTGGCCTTTGAAAACAAACAGTATTGATTACTCGTCGTCAGCTTTTGGTGCAACTTTCTTCTTCGGAATAAATACCGAGTCACCCACCGCCACGTTCTGGTAGAAACCTTTATCACGTTTGACTGGTTTCTTCGGTGTTTTCTTCGCTTGTTGTTTGTTCTTGTTACGGTAATCGACTTTACCGTTACGTGATACAGGCGTCTTAGGTTTCAAACCTTTGAACTTACCTTCCAACCCTTCAAGGGTTGAGAACGCAAGATCTTGGTGCAGATACGCTTCGACACGCTTGAAGCTATCCCAGTCTTTAGGGCCAACTAGCGAAACCGCATCACCTTTGTTACCAGCACGGCCAGTACGACCGACACGGTGTACATACTCTTCGGTATGCTTTGGCATATCGAAGTTAATTACGTGGGTAACGTTCGCAATATCAAGACCACGAGATGCCACGTCAGTCGTCACGAGAATCTTAAATACCGCACGCTCAAACTGGCTCATGATGGTATTACGTTGGTTTTGATTCAAGTTACCACTTAGTGCAATCGCTTTGAGTTTCTTCTCATTTAACTTTGCGGTTAGGCGCTCTGTGTCATCACGCGTTGCCGTAAAGATGATCACTTGGCGGTACTCAGATTCTTGTAATACGCGCTCTAAGATCGCTTCTTTGTGGTCTAGGTGATCACATAGGTAGAATTTTTGCGTGATATCTTGGTGTTCTTGGTTCGACACACCGACTGCAATACGTTTTGGCGCATCTTGCATTTCTGCTGCAATATCGTTCACTTCGGCGTGATCCAGTGTCGCTGAGAACATCAGTGTTTGACGACGACGGTGCTTAGCTGCCTTGTTGATACGACGAAGTTCTGGTGCGAAACCAAGATCAAGCATACGGTCAGCTTCATCCAGCACTAGCGTTTCTAGGCCATCAAGGAACAGTGATTTATGCTCAAGATGGTCAGCGAGACGTCCTGGAGTTGCCACGATAAATTTCGGGTAACGGCGCAACGCTTTTACTTGGTCGTTAAAGTTCTCACCACCAACAATTAAGGTTGCATCGTAAGTAAGACCACCCAGCATTGCACGCAGTTCACCGTAAACCTGTTTTGCCAGTTCACGAGTAGGCGCCAAAATCAGACCACGAGGATCTTTAGCTGAAAACGCTTTGCTCTTAAGTGACTTGTGGAGCATAGGCAACACAAACGCTAAGGTTTTACCTGAACCGGTTTTTGATGAAGCAAGCAAATCTTTACCAGCAATCGCGACAGGAATTGCTTGTCTTTGAATATCTGTTGGCTTCTTAAACGCGTAGTGGTTCAAGTTCTTTAGTAAGCGATTATCTAAGCCTAAATCTTTAAACTGCAAAGTATTCTCCAAAGTCAGTTTCGGCGTGGCGCCTTCAATAAAAATAAAACACGCTATAATACCCCAAAAATGTCCAAAATAGATAGAGATCACAGAAAATATTCAAGTGCTCCCTTGACGAATAAGTGAACAGTCGCGGGTATTTTTAGAGGATTATTGTATCAAGTGCTCAATAATTAGCTAAATTCTTGGAATAATTTGACTTTTTAGGACTGGGTAAATTGTACAATTAGAGCTACACTATGTTTGATGCTATATGCGTATAGCACTATATTGATACTTACTAAATGCAAGGAGTTCATCCATGAACAAAATGATTATCGCAGCTGCAGCGACTTCAGTTCTTCTACTAGCTGGTTGTGCATCAGGTCCAGACGAAGCAACAACTGCAAAACTTGACGAACTAAGCAACCAAGTAAGCCAGCTAAGCCAAGACGTAAACTCTCTAAAATCTGACGTTCAACGTGCAGGTGGCGCAGCAGTAGCAGCACAAGAAGAAGCAGCTCGCGCTAACGAACGCATCGACAACATCGCTCAATCTTACACTAAGTAATTTATAGCGAGTTTCAGTTACGGCTTTCAAGTTGCGATAGTGACAAGAATGACGTGGACTCACTTAAGAGCTCATAAATTAAATCCGATATCCTTGATATCGGATTTTTTTATGTCTCGATTTGCCTTTCTCGTTTCGTTGTTGACTAGCCTTTCAAAGACTTAATCAACACCGACGTATCCATACGACCTAAGCCTTGTTCTTGAAGGCTGGCGTAACGCTGGTCGACATCTTTTGTTAGCGGTAATTCCACCCCTAAACGCTCGGCTTCTTGTAGACAAAAACCGAGATCTTTGCGCATCCAATCGATGGCGAAACCAAAATCAAACTTATCTTGCGCCATGGTATTGGCTCGGTTTTCCATCTGCCATGAACCTGCTGCGCCAAACTTCAATGTATCAACGACTTGTGCAATGTCTAGACCCGATTTCTCCGCCAAAATCAGTGCTTCACTTAAGCCTTGCAACACCCCTGCGATACAAATTTGATTAACCATTTTACAGCGCTGACCTTGCCCGTGTTCACCCAGCAACGTGCTTTGTTTTGCGTACACATCCATCACCGGCGCAACTCGCTCAAATACTTGTTGCTCACCACCACACATAATGGTTAACACACCATTTTCAGCACCAGCTTGACCGCCTGATACTGGAGCATCGATAAAAGCCACGCCCACTTTTTGCGCTTCAACGGCAAGCTCTTCAGCTAAGTTGGCTGACGTAGTGGTGTGATCCACCAGCACAGCGCCCGGTTTCAGCCCCGCTAAAATGCCATCTTCACCATACACGACGCTACGGACGTCATCATCATTACCCACACAAACAAACACCATGTCGCAGCCTTGCGCGGCTTCTTTAGGTGTTTGGCAGGCAACCCCTTGATATTCGCTCTGCCACTTTTCAGCTTTAGCGAATGTACGGTTATAAACGCGCGTTTGATGACCAGCTTTACTTAAATAGCCAGCCATTGGGTATCCCATTACCCCTAGGCCAATAAATGCAACCTTACTCTCCATGTCTTACTCCCTTGATAAACTAAAAATGTTATCCAAATAAGTTCAAGGTGCGAACGTCAGTGAGGATGCCTTGGATTGCAGCCGCGCAGTAATGAATGAGGTAAAACCTTTACCGCATACATCACCGACAAAGCGTGTAAGCCAAGGCACTCGCCCTTTAACAGCGTGTTATTGAGCCGATTTCTACACATTGGAATCACTTGGATGTCGAGCAGTGTATCAAATTCGACACGTGATCCAACGCGCTTTTTAAATTTGGTTCTAAAGCATGAGAATTCTATGTCAGAATACCTACCTCAATTTTTTAGGTTCGTATCCTTATGAATTATAAAGCCGTAATTTTGATATGGATGGTCTGCTACTTGATACAGAACGTCTATGTATGCGCGTATTTTCCGAGGCATGTGCGACAGTAGGTCTGCCTTTTTATCAAGACGTTTATCTCAATATCATCGGACGCAATGCCGCAGGCATCGAGCCAATCCTACGTGGGGCTTACGGCGACGATTTACCTATGGTTCATGCTGAATGGCGTAAGCAATATGACGCAATTACTCACTATCAAGCAATTGACGTGAAAGAAGGCGTAGTTGAACTACTGCAATGGTTAAAAGCGAATAATATTCCTACGGTTGTTGCGACTTCCACTCATCACGACCTAGCAAAAATCAAACTAAACTTAGCCGGACTCGATATTTATTTTGACCAACTGACCTGTGGTAACGAAGTCTCTCATGGCAAACCAAATCCGGAAATCTATCTACTTGCCGCTGAACGCTTGGGTATTGATCCAAAACAATGTTTAGCATTTGAAGATTCCAACAATGGCGTCCTCGCCGCAGTGAATGCAGGCATGCAAGCCTATCAAATCCCAGATCTGGTTCAACCGAGTGACGACATTGTCGCCCTTGGTCACAAAATTAGACCATCGCTAAGCGCTGTGCTCGAAGAGTTAAAAGCAAACTGATCGATTGAGAGCCTAAACCACGGGCTCTCACAATCCCTTTCTTGATTCTCTTGTTCTCGTCCCCTCCATAACGAAATGGCGTCTCTCGATTGTTATTAATTCATCAATTGATGAATTTGTGGGGAATTATGTTACTTCTCTTGTGAGAGCGAAAAATCATACTCTATAGCTAAGTTAATTACTCGGTCACATCGCAGGCTTTAATTTTCCACTAAGCTGCGATTAATAAGATGCTCGTAACGAGGCTAAGCACATGAAAAAACTCTTACTCATTCCGCTACTGCTGCTTGCGCTACCCGCCTGTAATCCTATTGAAAAACAAAGAGCACTCGGCACACTAGAACGCGACCGTGTGACATTTTCCGCCACCGCCAATGAAATTATTCGCGAGCTGCCAGTAAAAGAAGGCAGCCTCGTAGCAGAAGGAGACGTCTTAGTTCGTCTTGATTCTAAAAACCAGCAATCACTGCTCGCCCATGCCATTGCAGAGAAAGCGAAAGCAAGTGCCTACTTACTTAAGCTGACCAATGGTGAGCGCCCTGAGGATATCGCAGCCGCTCAAGCTCGAGTCGTCCGTAGCCAAGCGCAGTTAACTGAGGCACAAAAAAACTACCAACGTAAATCCGAACTGGTCGCAAAGAAACTACTCAGCCAATCCGAAAAAGACTCTGCCCTTGCCGCTCGTGATTCCGCGCGTGCTGAATTAGATTCAGCGAACGAAGAATTTAGCAAACTCACTGCGGGCTCTCGCCCGGAAGATATTGAACAAGCGCGCGCATCACTTGCGGCAGCTCAAGCTGATGTCGCACTCGAGCAGCAAAAACTGGATGAATTAACTATCGTAGCAACCCGCTCTGGCGTACTGGATAACCTCCCTTATAACCTAGGAGAACGAGTGCCAGTCAACGGCATTGTTGCGGTGGTACAAGCCAGTCAAATTCCCTACGCACGTGTCTATGTGCCCGCTAATTATCGGGTGGGTTTTATTCCGGGCAAACAAGTACAAGTCTTTGTTGATGGCGTAGAGACGCCATTTGAAGGAAATGTACGTTGGGTTTCTTCAGAGCCTTCATTCACGCCCTATTACGCGCTTACGGAAGAAGAGCGATCACGCTTGATGTATCTTGCAGAAGTGGATCTCACTCAAAGTGCGATTGAATTGCCCTCTGGTTTGTCAGCGCAAGTCGCTCTTAGTGAGGAGTAACCATGTCGGAGTTTGCGATTCAAGCCAGTAACGTGGTGAAAAAGTTTGGCGACTTTACCGCGATTGAAGGCATCAATCTTAACGTCCCAAAAGGAAGCATCTACGGCTTCCTTGGGCCTAACGGCTGCGGGAAGTCCACCACCATACGAGTGCTAACTGGTTTGCTCAGCCCAACCTCAGGCAATGTCGACGTACTGGGCTTACAAATTCCTAAGCAATCAGAGTTGCTGCGCCTGAAAATTGGCTATATGACACAAAAATTCTCGCTGTATGAAGATCTTACAGTGGAAGAAAATCTTCAATTTATCGGCCAAATCTTTGCCATGAATAACCGCGAATTACGCAGTCGTATCGACCAACAACTCAGTATTTATGGTTTGGATCAACGTAGAAAACAACGTGTGAGTGGCATGAGTGGCGGACAAAAACAGCGCTTGTCACTGGCCGCAGCAACCATGCACAAACCGGAATTACTGTTTCTAGACGAACCCACTTCAGCGGTAGATCCAGAAAACCGCCGTGAATTTTGGGAGCAGTTGTTTGATCTCAGTGATCAAGGCACCACAATATTAGTGACCACTCACTATATGGATGAAGCCGAACGCTGCCATCGTCTTGCAATTATGGAATCCGGTCATATTCGCGCCGACGGTGAACCTGAACGCCTAATGGCTGAAATGGGAGTCAATATTGTCGAAGTGAAAGCCCCGGGGTTGAGAGCTCTAAAAGAGAAATTGTTGCAACGACCTGAAGTGCGCTCTGCCGCTCAACTCGGTATTCGTCTAAGGGTGCTAATCCACAATCATGTCAATCAACCGATAGCGTGGCTTGCTCAGCAATTTCCTGAACTTGCGCAAGCTGAAATGAATATTGCACGCCCTAGTCTCGAAGATGTATTCGTTACCGTAACTGGAGAGGGACGCCAATGATTCAAAGTCTAGCTCGCATCAATGCCGTAATGCTCAAAGAGATCCGTCAGCTTTCACGCGATCGAATCACTTTTGGCATGGTGGTGATGATCCCGCTGATTCAGTTATTACTATTTGGCTTTGCGATTAATACCGACGTACGCAATATTCCCATTGCGGTTGTCGACCAAAGCCAAAGTGCAGCAGGCCGCGTCCTTACCGAATCTGTACGTGTCACCCAAGTTGTCGATATCACCGAACGCTTTGCGACTCCTCAAGAAGCGGAACAAGCGATTGAAGAAGGGTTGGTGCGTGCCGCTTTGATTCTTCCTTCAGATCTCACCCAGCGTATGATGCAAGGTCGTGAGTTGGGTCAATGGATTGTTGATGGTTCCGACACCATGATCAGCGCAGCCATCCTTGGGCTGCAAAATATGCCACTGACCGACTTTGACTTTGAAATCAAACCGCAAGTGCATAAAACCTTTGAGGTCGCGCTGTTCTATAACCCCAGTCAGCGCTCTGCTGTGAACATCGTCCCCGGCCTCTTAGGGGTCATTCTCACCATGACCATGATCCTATTTACCAGTGCTGCAATTGTACGTGAGCGTGAGAGAGGAAATTTGGAACTGCTCATCACCACCCCGATTCACTCAATGGAATTAATGGTAGCGAAAATAGTGCCTTATATTTTCGTTGGCTTGATACAGGTCGCCATTATTCTTGGCTTGGGCCATTTTATCTTTGGTGTACCGATTAATGGCGCATTAAGCCAGATTCTACTCGGGACATTATTGTTTATTGCCGCCAGTCTTACCTTGGGATTGGTGATCTCGACCATCGCAAGCACTCAGCTGCAAGCGATGCAAATGACGGTATTTATTCTACTGCCTTCGATCCTGCTATCTGGATTTATGTTCCCTTATGAAGCCATGCCTGTTGCTGCGCAGTGGATATCAGAAGTACTCCCCGCCACTCACTTTATGCGTTTGATCCGAGGCATTGTGTTACGCGGAGCGGATCTTTCAGAGTTATGGCGAGATTCTTTATGGCTCGGAGCATTTACTATTATTGGCCTTATGGTTGCTTCTAAACGATTTAAAAAATCGCTCGACTAATTTATGTCTACTCTTAGGTTGGAGTGGTTATACTACTCCAACCTAAGTGCACGTAGCACTTAGTCATGAATTAATAGAATGAAGACAACCCATGAAAAACTACTTTGAAAGCCCATTTGTCGGCATCCCTTTGGATCAGCAAGTCACTAATCCCAATATCATCGTTGGCAAATACAGTTACTATTCTGGCTATTACCACCAGCATAGCTTTGATGATTGTGCGCGCTACTTAATGCCCGACCGAAACGACGTCGATAAACTGATCATTGGTAGTTATTGTTCTATTGGCTCTGGAGCCGCTTTTATCATGGCAGGCAATCAAGGTCATCGTCACGACTGGGTATCTTCCTTCCCTTTTTACTACCAAGCGAATCCACTTTTTGCTGGTGCTGTCGATGCGTTTGAACGTGCCGGTGATACCGTTATTGGTAATGATGTTTGGATCGGCTCAGAAGCGATGATCATGCCCGGTGTTACCGTTGGCGATGGCGCGGTAATCGCTAGTCGTGCGGTTGTGACCAAAAATGTTGCTCCATACGCTATCGTGGCATCAAATCCAGCCAAACAAGTAAAACTGCGCTTTGATCCAGAGCAGATCGAACAGTTACTCGAAATGCAGTGGTGGCGCTGGCCTGAGGAATGGTTAGCCGGCGCCATGCCTTATCTATGCTCCAACAATATCGCTGCTTTGTATCAGTATTGGCAGCAACAGAAGTAAGTATACTCAAGTAACCTCAAGGTGCGTGGTTCAGCGAGAATGACTTGGATTGCAGACAAGGCAATGATTTGAAGATCTAGTGGTTCTAAATCAAAAATCGTTAACGACGTATGCGAGCCAAGTCAACTCGTCCCTTGGGAGCAAGTTACTGCCTCGATTTCTGCGTCAAACTACTCGAAAATAGATGACTATTTCACTTCGTAGTTTTCCTTGAACTCAAAGCAATAACAATGCTCTGAATCCTGCATCTTGAAGTCACTTGAGTATATATCTAAATATGAATGGCATTATTAATAGCATCACCAAACATGCGTTAAGTTTAATTAATTGTTAATTTATGTCATAAATGTTAACTGATTTTGTAATTTACAACAAACGAAACACTCAATAACACATAGCTCGCCGACATAAAAAAAGCCCATAATATATGGGCTTATTATTATTACGTGAGGCGATTTCAATATTGAAACTTATCTTTGTAAAATTACTGATTAAATCTTCGTAACCGAAGTGTTAAGTTAATCCCCGTTGGTTACTCTGTTTAAGTATTCCTAAGATCGAGAATACTTAAACAGATTGAATATGGACTTTCCCAACATCTCCAATTAACAATTTCAAATTGTTGCCCATATTTCGCCCATATGTTTGCTTATCATATGGGCGCTTTTTTTCCTAAAACATCACGAAAATTCGATTCAAGATGCCTGATTCGATAAACTAAACCAAACATCTTGGTAATTTTTGATGCCTTCAGTTAGGCACCTTAAGTAACGTGAGCCTAGTTAACGGCGAAAATACGTATCAGGCTGTTCATAGCTTTGTGGTTCAACAATCTCAACTGGAACACCATTTTGAGCCAACACGACAGCACGCGCTTTAGCATCCGATTTATCCATGGCTTGTAGCCACCACGTCAACTCTTGAGGCACCCCGAGAATTTTCTTACTACCATCGCTACGAGTCAGCGGTTCGTGCGCTTCAAGATAGACGCTTCTATCAGGCTCTAAGCTAAACTTAATCGGTTGATTGACCACGGTTACTTTAAGGCCAAGGTCCACTTTATCAAACAACCATTTAATGTCTTTCGGATCCATACGAATACAGCCCGCACTCACCCGCATACCAATCCCAAAGTCTTTGTTTGTACCGTGGATCAGGTAATCGCCAGCACCATGAGCAAGGCGCAATGCATATTCTCCAAGTGGATTATCAGGCCCTGCTGGCACGATAGCGGGTAAATCGATGCCCTTGGCTGCATATTCTTTGCGGATTGAACTTGGCGGTGTCCAAGTTGGATTCGGGCGTTTTTGGCTAATGCTGGTCACCATCTCTGGCGTGTCACGTCCGATGCGACCAATACCAACTGGGAAGACATGCACGTATTTTCCCGTCGGCTCAAAATAGTACAAACGTAACTCAGCAAGGTTGATCACCACACCTTCACGCTCAACATTAGGCAAAATCACTTGGGTTGGGATCGTCAATACATGTCCTTCTGCCGGCAAAAATGGGTCCACGCCCGGATTCGCCGCCATTAGGCTCAAAAAACCCACATCATAAAGCTTGGCGATGTCCGCCATGCTCTCACCCTTTTCTATTTGGTGAAATTGTATTCTGCCCACTAGATTGCTGCCTTCGGGAGGCAGTGGATAACTAGTTGCCCATACAGAGGCACTCAAACAACTACATAAAATGAGCAGCTTACGCAGCATTAGATTTGATCCTTAGCTTCTTGAAAGAGCCGTAAGGTTATCTCTCTTTCGCTTTTGTGATCAACTATTGGTTGTGGATATGACAAGTAATTTACATCGGCCCAGAGCCAAGGCTTATGGATATATTTATTAGGTACGGACTTTAACTCAGGGATCCAAGCGCGAATGAACTCACCATCTGGGTCAAATCTTTCCCCCTGAGTGATTGGATTGAAGATGCGAAAGTAAGGCTGTCCGTCACACCCTGTCGAAGCACTCCACTGCCATCCGCCATTGTTGGCTGCGTAATCACCATCAATAAGACGTTGCATAAAGTACTGCTCCCCGTGATGCCAATGAAGATGCAGATCTTTAGTTAAAAAGCTCGCAACAATCATTCTTAAGCGGTTATGCATCCAGCCGGTTTGGTTAAGTTGACGCATCGCGGCATCGACAATTGGGTATCCCGTTTGCCCTTGCTGCCATGCAGATAACCAAACCTCATTCTCAAACCAAGTCACGTTTTGTGTCCATGGCACAAAGTTTAGCCCCTTGGACAGCTTTGGTTCGAAATGCAGTAAATGCTGATAGAAATCGCGCCAAATTAGCTCACTTAACCAAGTTTCACGCCCTTCTCCGAGATTATCTCCTGTTCCATACTGCAAGCGAGCAATACACTGGCGGATCGAAAGCACACCAATTGCTAAATAAGCAGACAAACCACTGGTGCCTTCTATCGCAGGCAAATCACGTTGTTGCTTATATGCATCAACTCGCTCTTGGCAAAAGTCTCTTAATCTTTGACGAACCTGTTTGGTCTCAACCGGATAAGCCTCACTATTTTCGCGAGGATAGGAAAAGGTCGATTGAGCCGAGAACAAGTATTCACTCAACAGCTCAGATTGTGGCACGACAGCTTGAGGTTCAACTTGCTTAATATCGAGTTGATGCTGATAAAACTTGGCAAGATAAGCACGTTTAAAGGGTGTAAATACCTTAAAATACTCACCCTGTTTGTTCTTCACGCTGCCGGGAGAGAACAGACACTTGTCTTCATGCCCCACGACAATGCACGATGCCTTCTCTTGCAATAGCGCATCGCGCTGATTTTCGTTCCACTCATACTCTTTATTGAAATGCACCGCCTGCGCACCAGTTTGCTGAGCGAAACTCGCAAGCCATTTTGCGCTGTCTGTGAAACTTTCAACTTCGTGAAACAATAACGGAATGTTTAACGCTGCTAGCTCACGCTGTAAAACCTCGAGACGGCGGTATATTAAATCCGCTTGAAGTGGTGCTTTATTATGCTCAGACCATGTTAGGGGCGTTGCAATATATACGGCCACCACAGGCTGTTCAGAAGACATCGCATGATACAAAGCGGTGTTGTCTTCTACTCGTAAATCTCGGCGAAACCAAACGATATTCATGGCGGTTCTCTTACATTTCCACTAGCGCGCTTATCAATGGGCTCAGGTGTAACCTATCGCCCCAGTTAGCACTCATTTCTTTGATGCTGGTTATTTGGACTTGAGTTGGTGATTGTGATGCAAATATCGCGAGCGAAGGGATTGAACTACCACAATCCGCTTCAATTAATGCCGACACATCATCGACAGACTCAACCAAGCTAATGTTGTACCCTTGCTCCGCCAGCTCTAGTGCCCAAAAACGCATCTCAATCGAGCCTAATGCATCAAAACTCAATAGCAGACATTTGCCCCGACGAGCGACTTTGTTTTCCGCCTGCAAAATGGTCGACAGTTTGTGCATCAGTAATGATAAAAAGAGGCCATACTGTAAACTTTGTTGACTTCGCTTAACTTGCTCTATTGCCTCAAACACCGGAATGACAAGCCGAGCATGTACGATGGGCAACGGATAATCTTTACAAACTTGTCCGAGAATCGACTCTGCTTTTGCTTGATTAAGGTCCGCTAGAGCCGCAAGAAGCGCCTCCGACTCGACAAGCGTATCTTGCCCTTCAACTTCAAAGTCTGTCGTTTGGGTGTTGTTCTCAAGCAGTACTTTGACCTTGCCAATCGCAACCCCCTTTGCCAACCAGCCCTGTATGACCTTAATTTGCTCAATGTGCTCGGCGGTATACAGGCGGTGTCCTTTTTCGGTGCGGTGCGGTTTAATAATATTGTACCGACGCTGCCAAGCTCTGAGAGTTACAGGCTTGATTCCCGTTAATTCAGACACCTCACGAATTGCATATAGCTTATCTTTACAACCCATAGCGTAAACGTAACTCCTCCGGATATGGATTTAAGAATTTTTGTTGTTTGAGATAATCAATTGAGTTGCGATTCATATGGTGTTTCAACAACGTAAGCGGAGCAAGAAGCGGCAACACACCAATTCGATAATCTTCGATCACCTGACATAACTCGGCTTTCTCATCACTATTCAAATCTCGTTTGAAGTAACCTTGAATGTGCATGAGCACATTGGTGTTATTTTTACGACTCGCACGATTTGCCATCGCTTGCATTAATCCAGTGCGGTAAAGTTGATAAAATTCATCAATGTCATACTGGGCAACGTTCGCCACCAGAGAACCAAGAGACTTGTATGACTCAGGGTGATGAGCCATTAACGTGAGCTTGTAACGAGAGTGAAACGCGACAATTTTACCAGCAGTCGGCTCTCCACCCATCGATTCGTAAAAATCATGCAGACAGTAAACACGCGTAACGAAGTTCTCTTTCAGTACCGGATCATTGAGCCTGCCGTCCTCTTCAACAGGAAGCCAAGGCATTCGCTCCATCAACTCTTTGGTGTAAAGACCTATACCCACCTTGTCAGCGTTGTTTTTGCCATACACCTTAACTCGCTCCATACCGCAAGTTGGCGATTTGGCGCACACGATGTAACCGCATAGATCTTCTTTTTTAAGTTGCTCGATGCGTCTAGTCGAAAAGTCCAGCATCGATTGAGTGTGGTCCTTGGTAGGATCTTTGGTCTCAACCAAAATCAGACGCTCTTCATTGGTCATCAGGCGAATTGTAGGACGCGGCACAGGCATACCTGACTCGACTTCAGGGCAAACCGATACAAACTCAAAGTGATCGCTTAGCTCTTTGGTGACAAAGCGACTGAGCTTGTGCCCGGAATCAAAACGAACGTTTTCACCCAAAACGCAAGCGCTTACCCCTACTTTAATTTCTTTTTCCATGGTTCTCCTGTTAGCCAGCGTGTTATACATATTTAATTTATGTATAACTATAGATGCAATTGTTAAAATTATACAAAAATAAATTTGGTACAACTTCTACGTACAACAAGACAAAAATCGATCAACCCAAAGCCATTTTTTTTCGAAATCGATTGCGCTAAAAGAATCAACAGATTTAGTTATCAACAGCTAAAATTAACTTCTGAACACGAATTAATGTGATGTAAGTCTCATGGCTTATGGATTTACCTCGCTAGTATTGCCTCAACAAACAGTTTTAATGTTCAACAAATTTAGTTATAACCACGCAATAATGTGGTTCACGTCTGTTGAACTTCACATCAAACGGAGCAATCTTATGGCTACCCCACATATCAATGCACAACCTGGTGATTTCGCAGAAACAGTTCTAATGCCTGGCGATCCACTACGCGCAAAATACATCGCTGAAACATTCTTAGACGACGTAAAACAAGTGTGTGATGTTCGTAATATGTTTGGTTATACCGGTACTTACAAAGGCCAACGCGTATCTGTCATGGGTCACGGTATGGGTATTCCATCTTGCTGTATCTATGTTCACGAACTTATTGCCGAATATGGTGTGAAAAACGTGATTCGTGTTGGTAGTTGTGGTGCGGTGCGTGATGACGTAAATCTGATGGATGTTGTTATCGGCATGGGTGCATCGACTGACTCAAAAGTAAACCGTATTCGCTTTAACAATCATGATTTTGCTGCTATCGCTGACTTTGGCTTATTAGAAACGGCTGTGAATCAAGCTCGCGCGCAAAATGTTCCGGTAAAAGTGGGTAACATCTTCTCAGCAGATTTATTCTACACCCCTGAAGCTGACATTTTCGAAAAAATGGAAAAACTGGGCATTCTTGGCGTAGATATGGAAGCCGCTGGTATTTACGGCGTTGCTGCCGATCTTGGTGCAAAAGCACTGACTATTTTGACGGTTTCTGACCATATCATTCGTGGTGAAAAACTCAGCTCTGAAGAACGTCAGAAATCATTCAATGACATGATGAAAGTGGCATTAGAAACCGCTATCAATATTTAATAAATAACACGAGGGGGTGTTCGTGAGCGCTGGTGATTTGCCACAAGCAGTGGAAGGGTTACAACTCAACTTCTGTAAAACATTGGCGTGTGACAACTTTGGATTGAGTGATGCACATCGTTACATTGTGCAGCAAACTAACCCTAAGCGACCAGCTATGGTATGTCGTGAGTGCGGTGCGTTTCCCCCCTTACTTAATAACCAAGATGTGCTCGAAGAATTCCAGCGCATAAAAGCAGACCAAAATGCAGACCTGCCGGGATGTCGCAATAAAGCGTGCGAGAACTTTGGTTTAACCATCCACACCCATAAACATTTGTACCATGCATTTGGCTACAGCGGTGAACGTCAACGCTATCGCTGCAAATGCTGTCAGAGTACTTTTGTTGATAAATGGTCAAGTAGCAACCGTAAACTGGCTCTACAAGAAAGCCTACTGGGCTTACTGTTTACTGGCTATTCCGTGCGCGAAATCTGCCGAAAACTGCATATCAATCCAAAATCCTTTTACGATCATATTGAACACATTGCCAGCCGCTGTCGCAGTAAATTGGCCATGTTCGATCAACGCTGGCTCAACCATGCGAGTAAATTTGAGTTAGGGTCATTTTTTGTTCCGCTGCAACCTAAAAGCAATAATGGGGTTTATTGGCTAGCAAGCGGAGACGCCCAGTCAGGGTATATTCTATTCCAAAACGTTAACTACTCGCTGACCGATTCACCAGAGGGCGAATTGGAACACAACCCTTTTCGCTCACCTGCCCGTTATGTTGCTCTAAACTATCAGCCCGAAAGCTCATTGCTAGAACGCAGCAATTTGAGCACGATTCGGGAACAGATTGACAACCAATACCGCGCCATTTTAGCGCGTAACAATGTTGAAGATCCGCTCAGTAATTTAACGAGTTTCCACTACCCATCCAAAGGGGCGTTAATCAGGCCGCCATATGCGTCGTACGCGCATTACTTGCAATTGTTTTCCCTATGCTCAGAAGACAAACCATTGGCCCTGTATTTACCACAGGATCCGTTTCTTCGGTCTGCCGCTCTCACCATCGGTTTGCCGCGCATCCAAGCAAAAAACTTGGATTTGATGTACGTTGTTGGTCAATGGGGCAATGAATCGCCGCTTGAAAAAGTCGACATCATTCATATGGGATGGTGGCGAGACCGCTGGGCAATCGCAGAAAATCATCAATACGCTAAGGGAATCTGCTATTTAGCGGGCGAACAAAGTTCGCCTAAACTTTGGTTGCAAAAGGCATCAACGGACGCCATATCTACGTACCAAGAGCGTTTTCACCTCTTATTTGAGAGTTTGTTAATGAGCCACGACGAAAACTCCGTCCCGCGGCTTGTTGCCCGTCCTCGATATCTATCGTGCTTGGCATAATTTGTGCTACCAAAAAAGAGATGGATTGACCGCCGCACAGTCGCTTGGCTTAGCCAACGCGCCCATTAGTTTAAAACAGCTGTTGTCGTAAATTATTCGAGTAGACAACTTGTTGAAAATTAAACGGGATAAATCTCGAATTATTGTGAAGTCCGCCATCAAACTGTCGCACAGTTAACACTTTTTATGGCACACTAAAGTGCACTTTTTTTATAATACGAACGTATTAATCGTCGATTGTGCCTATCGCCGGGTGATGTAGTGAAGGATTACTTAATTGGATAAAAACCAGCAACTGCTCTTCCAAGAGCTTGAGCAGCTAAAACCGCGCATCAAGTCAGACCCACAAGCGGTTCTCGACGCGGCTGAGCTGTGCATGGTGAAAGCCAACCAGATCCTTTTCCCAGAAGGCGTTATCCACAGCCTTATCGTTATTTCTCGCTGCCATTGGTCTCTGATGGATTTTCGCAAGGGCTTAAAACACATCCGTGATGCCTATAGCCGACTGATCCAAATCGACAATGATGATGCTTTGCCTGAAATCCTTCACATCACAGCTCTTCAACTTTGGGGGCAAGCAAAATTTTATTCTGCCCAGCAATATTGGATTCGCGCATTAGAGCAATCGGCGCTGGTCGAAGATACTCACATTCAAATTGAAGCCTTAATCGGCCTTGGTAATGTTTGGCGTGTGTTCGGTGAATACGAGTTAGCAAAATCAACGCATGAACTCGCGGTAAAAGTAGCCAACAGCCTACGTATTGACTGGCTGGAAGGCAAATCACGAATTCTGCTCGCTTGGGATCTCCAACTGTTAGGCCATCACGTTGAAATGCTGTCGATACTCGATGGTGCTGAAGAAGTGCTGCAAGATCACAATGATGCAACCTGGCAAGCTGAGATTTGGGATTTTCGTGGTCTAGCCATGCTTGGACTTGAGCGACTCGAAGATGCCGACATCGCCACGCAAAAAGCCCAACAACTGGTTGAACAGCATGACTTAATATGGATGCGTGCGCATTCTTACTTGAGCCGAGCACGGCTGGAAGCAATGCGAGATAACCCAACCAAAGCAACAGAATTACTTCAGGTGGCAGAAGCTGCGGCCATTAGCTTTGAAGATGGGGAATTACTCTCTCAAATTCTCTTCCAACTCTCACGAGTGGCAGAACAAAGAGGTGATTTCAAAGCGGCACTCGACGCGTTTAAACGCTATCGAGAAAACTCAGTCGGTATGTTGCGCGAACAAACTTTCCGCGAGGGGAACGATAAGGCTCGCGCTTCCAAGCGTTTACTGGAAAAGCGCGCATTCAAATTAATAAACCGTATTCGCACACAATACGAATACGACCCCAATAAACACATGAGCCAAGTCGTGTCCGAAAACTATTGGTGGGAAAAACTAGTATTGTTCAAAACGCAGCTAAAACAAACCCACTATTCAGTAATCACCATTTTCCAACCGAAAGGCGAGAACCTCGACATTTGCCTTGAAGTTGCGCACACCTTGTGCAACGACGACGATCTTTTGTCTCGAATCAGTACTGAACGCATCGGTTTTTTAGTGTCAGAGACAGAAGAGAAAGCGCAACAACTCTACGATATTCTACGCAAAATGATGGCTATCTACCCTTGGCAACGTCGCGGCGAATCAAACAAAACCCCGATTGTAGAATTACACAATATCCTCGCATTTCCTTTTACGCTTGAACAACTAGAAGAAGAGTCATTATTTGACGAGGATTTGCTTCAATTCCAAGTTGAGGTACAAGCATAATGGAAGTGTTTCTAAACAAAATTTCTGATGCCGGACTTGATGCCTCTTCCGTTTCCGGAGAGGAAGCGTTGGTGTTTTGGAATCATGTCCAACAGCATATTGCTTCGAATCCGATTGAAAAGGCGCAATCTCTGGTTTTTAGTGCCGAGTTTCGTACCTCATTAAACCAACATCAAGAAGCGATCGACGAGCTACGTAAAGCGCTTTCACTACTTTCTCTACCAGAAGACGCAAAATTTATTCTCGAAATCAAAGGCTATCTCGCTGATTGGTTAGTTGATTATGGCGACTTTACCACCGCGCTAGAAGAGTACATCTCATGCTCAACCATTGCGGTCGAAACTAGCCAAATTGATGCCTACGTGAGGGCGATTATTGGTATGGCTAACTTGTGTGACGCCTACGGTGACCACACTCGAGCACTGCGTTACTACCAAAAAATTGATAGCATTGATCATGCGATCAGCAGTCGCTCGTTGCGTCTTCGCTACAAGCTTTACAAACTTTGCTGTTTGATTGATTCAAAACGAATGAAAGCCGCACAAGAATTAATCAAAGAATGTGAAGAGCTCAGTATTCTAGTCAGTGACAAAGTGCTCACGGGGCAAATCTTGCTTTATCAAGCGATTTTACATCGTCAAGCGGGTGAGCTTGAGGCAGCGATCAAGTGCTTAGGCCACGTAAAATATTCATCGGGTAATATCAATACCAACTGGCTTTCCAATATGATTCGTATGGAGCTTGGCAGTTGCTTGACGGATCTAGGTAAAGTACACCTCGCGAATTGGGTATTTGAAAGTGTGCACCAACGTGTTGAGCGCACCGCCTCACCCATTCTCAATTTGCGCCTTTGTAATGCCTTAGCCAATGTTTGTGAAAGACAGCAAAAATATCAAGAGGCACTGCGTTATCAGCAAAACGCGTTTCGCATTGAAAATGATCTAATGAAGAAAATCCCGATTTCTGAATTGGGTGCCGGTCAATTACGCCGTTTGTCTCGCTTTGAGCTTCAACTCAAATTGATTCTGTCTGAAATTGAAAACCGTGAACTGAAAGAAACCACGGAAAACCAGAAGCATGCCGTGGCTCAGTTACAACAAGACGTGTTTACCGATCCGTTAACCAATCTACATAACCGTCGTTGGTTGGATGGCAAACTGAAAGAGTTACTGCTGCATGAGACGCCATTTACGCTACTGGTCATCGATATCGACCACTTCAAGTCAATCAATGATGAGCTCAGCCACCTCGTAGGGGATAAAGCCATTGTTAACGTGTCGACGGAACTCTCTAAGTATTTCCGCTTCAGAGGCGCGTCATGTGTCCGTTTTGGTGGAGAAGAGTTCTTGGTCATTTTGGAGCGAGCGAATATCCAACAAGCTGAATTACATGCTGAAACTTACCGACAACGAATCTATGATTTTGATTGGCAAGAGATCCTAGGAGAGCGCGGTCTAACCATAAGCATTGGTATTACCGTTCATCGTGAAGGTGAAAACACGCAGCGAACTTTCTATCGAGCAGATAAAGCGCTCTATCGTGCAAAAGCCAATGGCCGCAATCAAGTGTGCTGCGAATAGATAATGCAACAAAAAGAAACAAACGACGAGTATTTTAATTTATTTTTAACAACTTAAACATATAATTACGAGAAATCATATTTACAAGGACGGTAAAATGTTTCTCGATTATTTTGCGTTAGGTTTGCTGATATTCGTCGTTTTAGTTCTCTTTTATGGCGTGATAGCCATTCATGATATCCCTTACGAAATAGCCAAAAGCCGCGAACACCCTCACCAAGATGCCATTCACTATGCCGGTTGGGTAAGTCTATTCACCCTCCACGTATTGTGGCCATTCCTTTGGATCTGGGCAACATTGTGGCGAAAAGAACGTGGATGGGGATTCCACCGTTTAGAAGAAGAGCAACACGACCTTCACCACCGTTTGGAACAACTCATCGATCAAGTCAATGTATTACAGACTCAAGTCGATAAGTTGAGCGCACCAAACTTGCCTGAGGCACAAACGAAAGCCACTCCGTCATCTGACGCACAAGAGAAGGAGCAATGATATGGATTTATTGTTAATTCTCACTTACGCCGCACTTTGCATTACCATCTTTAAAGTATTCAATATTCCTTTAAACAAATGGACCGTTCCGACGGCAGTTTTAGGTGGTGTTGTTCTCGTAGGTACATTAATCCTGCTGATGAACTACAACCACCCTTATACGCAAATAGGCAATCAAGTATTTTCAACCACCCCCATTGTTTCTGGCGTGCGTGGTCGAGTCATCGAAGTGCCCGTTGAAGCCAACCAACCGCTAAAAAAAGGGGATGTGCTGTTTCGCATTGACCCAGTCCCTTATCAAGCGGAAGTCGATAAGCTAACCGCACAAGTCAAAGAAGCCAGCCAAGGTGCACTTGGTCTTGAAGCTAATTTACAACAAGCAGAAGCACAATTGGCCAAAGCGGTTGCTGAGCGAGACAAAGCTCAACGTGAATTTGCCCGTTACCAGCGTGGTTACGATAAAGGCGCATTCACGGCTCAACAATTAGACACAAGAAGACAAGCCTACAAAGCAGCGGAAGCGACGGTTGATGTTGCCAACACCAATATTGAGCAAGCTCAGATAGCTTTGGACTCTGAAATTGGCGGACAAAATACCACGGTAGCCCGTTTGCTTGCTGACTTGCGCAAAGCGGAATTCGATTTAGAGCAAACGACTGTGTATGCACCGACTGACGGTTTTGCAACTCAGCTCGCGCTGCGCCCAGGCGTAATGGCCGTTCCATTGCCGCTAGCACCTGTGATGACTTACGTGCATACGGAAGATCGCGTTTACACGGCAGCATTTCGTCAAAACTCGCTATTGCGTCTCGAGTCAGGATTTGAAGCAGAGTTTATTTTCCGCGCCTTACCGGGCACAGTGTTCCAAGGGGAAGTTATTGACGTTATCCCTGCGATTGGTGAAAGTCAATTTCAAGCCAGAGGTGCCCTAATTGGCACGGATGCACTACGTACCAACGGACGTGTATTAGTAACACTAAAGTTAACCGATGATATCAAGCAATACGGGTTACCTTTGGGCACCGCCGTAGAAGTTGCGGTTTACTCAGACAGCTTTACTCACGTATCAATAATGCGCAAGGTATTGATTCGAATGAAAAGTTGGCAAAACTACCTCTATCTAGATCATTAACCGATGAACAGTGGTGCTCAACGTGATTTGGGCACCACTCATTTCTATCTTCACTCCCCGATAAGTCACGTTCTCTTCTACACTTATCCATACGATAAATAGCTGCAAAAACAGACAAAAACTGTTGTGAAATTTATCAGTTTAGACGTCTAGATAGTTAGCTTTCCTTGATGCCATTTGTTATGTATAATCCGCCGCCTAAATGTGACCTGAGTCGCATAAATCTTTGGCTAAGCGGCCTTATATAAGGCTTTTATATTTTCCGACCATGGGTTTCCTATGAATCTTTCCGCTAAAACTGTTGTCATTATCGCGATTGGCGCTGCGCTATATGGCATCGGTGGATTACCAATGTTTGGTATTCCCGTATTTGCTAATACAACGCTTAAACCTGCTATGGCAATTCTGGCACTATTTTCCGTGCTTTTTGGCCCACTGGTTGGCTTTTTGGTGGGATTTATCGGTCACTGGGTCACGGACTTATTCGCTGGATGGGGTATTTGGCTGAACTGGGTGCTTGGCTCCGGTATTGTTGGCTTAGTGATCGGTTTTTATCCTATTTTGACCAGAGACAATCTGCGTAATGGTATTTTCACCACGCGAGATTACGTCTTGTTTGTCACCTTAGCCTTTATTGGCCACGTGATTGGTTACGGTAGTTCTGCATTTCTCGATACCATCCTATACGCAGAACCCTTCCTGAAAGTATTCACTCAGCTCACTATTATCGCGGCCGGTAACACGCTGCTGATTGCCGCTGTTGGCTATAAAATTCTTAAAAAAGTCGCACAACGTAATGCGATGAACCGCAATTTAACTGAGGCTTAATCGTTAATGAGCATTGAATTCTCAAATTTCTCTTTTCGTTACGATGCATTAAAAAATCCGACCCTAAAGAACATCAATTTAAAAATCGCCAAGGGTGAAAAAGTACTAATTATCGGCCCAAGTGGCAGTGGTAAATCAACGTTAGGTCAATGTCTAAACGGTCTGATCCCACACTCATTTAACGGTGACATAACTGGCACACTGACGATTGGTGGCAAAGTCATTAGTGAGTTAGATCTGCACGGCTATACCGAACAAGTTGGCACTGTTTTGCAAGACACAGATAGCCAATTTGTCGGTCTTAGTGTGGGCGAAGACATCGCATTCGCGCTCGAAAACCAATTAGTCTCAAATATCGATATGTACCCGTTGGTTAAAGCAACGGCAAAAATGGTCGAACTTGAAGAACTGCTGGATCATGCTCCGCATGATTTGTCTGGCGGTCAAAAGCAACGTGTCTCTCTAGCCGGTATTCTTGTTGATGACGTTGATATTCTGCTGTTTGATGAACCGTTAGCTGCACTCGATCCAAAGACCGGACGTAAGACTATTGAGATTATCGATGATCTTCATCGCCGCACAAAAAAAACCATCGTGATTATTGAGCATCGTCTTGAAGATGTATTGCACCGCTCTATTGACCGTATCATTTTGATGGAAAGCGGTGAAATCATCGCGGATATGACGCCTGATGAGATGCTTGCTTCACCACTATTAACAAAGCACGGCATTCGAGAACCGCTCTATCTTTCAGCGTTAAAAGCGGCTAACTGTTCTATTTCTGCCGAGATGAAACCTTCGTCTTTGGCGACTCTGCCAGTGACAGAATATCAACCTGCGTTTCAATCTTGGAGGACTCCATCAAACATGATTGAAGACAACAACCCGTCAACGCCTTTACTGCAACTACGCAGCCTTACCTACTCTTATGACGGTGAGCGTAACGCCCTTGAGGATGTTTCTTTTGACGTTCAACAGGGGGAATTTGTCTCTATTCTCGGAAAGAACGGATCAGGCAAGTCAACAATTTCAAAATTGATTATGGGCGTGCTTGAACCCGATGCTGGCAGCATTACCTTTGATGGCCAAGAACTGACGGAGCTTAATATCTTCGAACGTAGCCAGAAGATCGGGGTTGTGATGCAAAACCCAAATCATATGATCTCGCACCATATGATTTTTGATGAAGTCGCTTTTGGCCTGCGTAATCAGGGCCTAGATGAAGCGCAAATAAAAATTAAAGTTGAGCGCACGCTTGAACTATGTGGCCTAAATAAATACCGCCACTGGCCAATCAGCGCATTAAGCTACGGTCAGAAGAAACGTGTGACGATTGCTGCGATTCTCGTACTTGAGCCTAAGTTACTGATCTTGGATGAACCAACCGCAGGTCAAGATTACCGTAATTACACCTCAATGTTGGCGTTCATTAACAAGTTGAATCGAGAGTTAGGTATTACCGTGATGATCATCTCGCATGATATGCACCTAGTTCTTGAGTATACCACTCGCTCTATCGTGATAGCGGATAGCAAGTTGATTGCTGACCAACCGATGACAGCCGTGTTCAGTCAACCAGCATTACTGGACCAAGCTAACTTAACCACCACCAGCCTTTACGATCTGGCTGACAAACTGCAAATTGAGGACAAAAACCAATTTATGCAAACGTTCATTGCTCTAGAGAAACCTGCCGCATGAGTAGTTCAAAAATGAAGTTTGGTATTAACTATGTGGATACCAAATCACCACTGCATAAATTAAACGGTATTACCAAATTTGCCTTCTTTATGGCATGGGTTACCGTGGTTTTGACCACGTTTGATATTCGTATCATTCTTGCAATGATTGCATTGGGATTAGCCCTGTTGAAGATGACCAAAGTGCCATTTTCATCATACAAGCCGTTGTTAATCGGCACAGTTGGCGTCCTGATGACTAACGCAGTCTTTATGTTTATGCTGTCACCGCAGCAAGGCAGTGAATATATGGGTAGTAATACCGTGCTGTTAGCGCTACCAGGGCCATATTCGATTACACAAGAAACCTTATTTTATCTGGTTGCAGTTAGCTTAAAGTACTTCAGTATGTTGCCTGCGGCCTTAGTGTTTGTGTTTACCACACATCCAACAGAATTCGCAGCAAGTTTAAATCGTATTGGTGTGCCTTATAAGATTGCTTATGCCGTTAGCCTCACCTTGCGCTATTTGCCAGATGTTAAGCAAGATTTCGTCAATATTATGCATGCTCAACAAGCACGCGGGCTTGATTTGTCAAAGAATGCACCCTTGTATACTCGCTTGCAAAATGTGGCAAAAATCTTAGGCCCTCTGATTTTCTCTAGCCTCGATCGAGCTGATGAAATTGCCAATGCGATGACACTGCGTGGCTTTGGTCGTAATAACGGCCGAACATGGTATAACCAACGCCCGCTTACGCGTCAAGACGCGCTCACGCTGGTCGTGATTGCCTTGGTCGTGGCCGCTGCGATTGGTAAAAAAGTTACGGATACACAGCTATTTTGGTATCCGTTCTAAAATAAGCTAAGCGATTTCAACGACATAAAAAATCCGAGTTTAATAACTCGGATTTTTCATTTGCCAACAATATTCGCAATATTGCCAGTCACAGCCTCACTAACGCCAGCTCAGTACGCGCACCTCATTACCTTCTGCTGGTTTTGCCGGTATATTCAATGACAATAGTAGCGACACAGCTGCCATTGCCGCGCCAATAAAGAATACCGCAGATGGTGATACGAGCCAGATAAAGCCAAAGGTCACAGGGATCACGACAGCTGCAATATGGTTAATCGTAAATGAGACACCCGCTGTCGAAGCCATGTCCGCCGGATCGGCTATTTTCTGCAAGTAGGTTTTGATCGCCAATGCCAAGGCAAAGAATAGATGATCAATGATGTAAAGCGCCGCCGCCCATTCGGCGGTTTGCACAAACGCATAACCAACGAATACACCAATCAAACCAATATACTCAAATGCGAGCGCTTTGCGCTCCCCTACCTGCCCAATAAAGCGCCCGATTTTTTTAGCAAAAAGAAAGTTAAAACCGTAGTTAGCTAAAAACAGGAGCGTAATATCTGAGGCCGAATAACCAAAACGTTCCACCATCAGAAAACCCGCAAACACGGTAAAAATCTGACGGCGAGCACCACTCATAAACGTGAGTGCGTAGTAAAGCCAGTAGCGCTTACGTAACACGAGCTTTTTGTTTTGCGTTACGCTGGCTTCAAAGTTAGGAAAGCTCATAGCAATCCACACTGTAAGCACAAAACCGACACCACCAAACAGAGCATAAATCCACTTAAACTCTAACTGGAACACTTCTAAACACACCCACAATGCCCCATAGGTGAGAAGCGATGCTAATGCACCAACAGATACATATTTGCCTAATGCCTCAGGCGCTTCCTCTTTCGTCAGCCACTGTAGTGCAAGTGATTGCTTTAACGTTTCAAAATAGTGGAAACCCGTCGACATCAATAATGTGGTCAGTAACAGCCCAACGACCGACGGAAAAAAGCCCGTAATCGCAGTACCCAGTGTCAACATCGCCAATGACAGCAACATGAATTTTTGCTCACGAATAAACAACAGCACAAAAATCACCGTAAATGCTAAGAATCCGGGGATCTCTCGCACGCTTTGAAGTAAGCCAATATCGGCGCCATCAAAGTTCGCTTTTTCAATCACGAAGTTATTGAGCAACGCCATCCAACTAGAAAAAGCGATCGGCACAATAATCGATATAAAGAGCAGGTAGTTATGTGGGGTTTTCCACCCAGAAGAGTTATTCATCAAAAGTTCCTTAAACTGTACCTCTTCAGGTTACTGACTGATGCTGCCTAACTCAATCTAATTTACTTTTTATACAGACTCGATAAGCCGCGCTTCCACGTTTAATTTCAGTGTGTTATATCATTACTATTCAGGATGAATCGGGAGTAAATAATGGAGATTACCGTTCGACCGACACTAGTATCGGATGCAAAACAATTAGCGGAATTGTATGCGCAGCCGAAAGCCTATACGGGCACACTACAACTGCCAAAACCCAGTGAAGCCATGTGGCGCAAGCGACTTGAAAATATGCCTGATAACATTTTCAGCTTTGTCGCTGAAGTCGATGGCAAAGTAGTGGGCAATATTGGTTTTGAACAGGCCCAATCACCGAGACTTCGCCACTGCGGTGAATTTGGAATTGGTGTACACGATGATTACCATCAAATGGGTATCGCAAGTAAACTGATTGAGACCGTGCTCGATCTCGCTGACAATTGGCTACAAATAAAGCGGATTCAAATTGAGGTAAATACCGATAACCAAGCGGCCATCGCCTGCTATAGGAAGTTCGGATTCCGCATCGAGGGCGAGGCAGAATGCTCTGTGTTTCGCAATGGCGAGTATGTTAATACCTACTACATGGCGCGCATCAACAAATAATGTTTAGCGCAGCGGCAGTAACGCTGCGCTACAGTTTACATCGCGAGTAGGTGCTGCCATTGAGGATTTCGCTCAAAATACGCCACAACAAAACTGCACTCAGGTATCACTTTCACGCCCATTCGCTCAATTTCGGGTAATACCTTTTCCATCATTAACTTACCGTAACCTTTACCCTGTAATTCATTCGGTACTTTGGTCGAAGTAATAACAAATACATTATCTTGTTGCTCAAATTTCACTATCGCGCTGTAATCACCTTCAAGTGCGACACGAAATTGCTTCAATTCTTGGTCAAATGTCACTTTATGCATAAAATTCACTAACATATCAGCAATAGATTCAGACATATAGTAATTGAGATTTGAACTATTCGCCAAGCCTCTCTAAAATTGCCCCATATTCCCTTTGGCTCAAAAGAAAAATCTGCGAGCCAACAATTACAAAATATAAACCGGGATAATGGTGGCTAAATGACAACCCATAACGGGACAACCACGAGCACGTCAGCTCAACCAACGTCTTATGAAAACAGGACATCAATGATCATTACTGGCAATGATGGGCTATCAATGCTGGATCATGGTCGTGAATTGAATATCGGTATTATCACGCCAGTTGGCACTAGCTTTCGTGCTCGAAGCCATTTAATTGGTACACACTCTAGCCATATGATTTTGGTTGAGCTTCCTAAAGTCAGTGACGACAAGCTACAAGCATTCTTCCAAGAAGGCTTCTGGGCAACCATTCGCGCGATCTCACCGCGCGGTGAAGGCGCTATTCTTACTTTTCGTAGTCAAATATTGCATGTCATTCGTGCGCCAATCGCCATGATTGCGATGTCTATTCCCCAAACTATGCAATCTGCCGCATTACGTAATGAACCTCGCTACGAAGTGAACCTAATGGCAAAAGTGCACAGCACTAACCATAGAATTGATTGTGAAATTCGCGATCTCTCTAAGAGCGGTTGCCTGTATATTACGCCGGCACTAACCAGACCATTTACCGTCGGTGAGCATGTCCAACTGCGCATTAATACCAAAGCCAATAAAGACCAAGAATTTCAAGCCCTAACTGGCCGAATCTGTAACGTCAATCAAAGCTCACAGAAACGTCGTTACGGCGTCAAATTTGATGAAGATGGTAAAAAAGTGGCGAAATCGCTACTTGACCACTTAAAATTCGATGGCACTAAATTGTCGCTGCAATAATCCCGAGGGTTATGTTGTTTGACCAACATCGAAGCGTAATCAGTCTCAAAAACAAAGCAGGTTGCCAGAGTGTGTCGATATTTTTTCACACTAACAAAGGTATACTCAACCGACTCTAACTCGTTGTATAAGCAAATGAATTATATAAGTACTTTTTTTAAAGGCATCGCAATGGGCGCTGCTGATGTGGTGCCTGGTGTTTCCGGCGGCACCATTGCATTTATTACTGGCATTTACGATACGCTACTAGAAAGCATTCGACGCATTAACCCAAGTCTGTTCTCTGTCTGGAAGCAAGGCGGTATTAAAGCGGCATTCAACCATATCAATGGTGGATTTCTCATCGCATTATTTGCGGGGGTATTTACCAGCATTGCAACTCTCGCCAAATTAATTTCATGGTTGTTGGTTACTCACCCAATTCCTATTTGGTCTTTCTTCTTTGGTCTGATTTTGGTGTCAGTGTTCCATATCCTTAAACAAGTTGACCAAAAAACTATTAGTCGCTGGGTATTCTTATTACTCGGTGTGGCGTTTGCTTACGCGATCACTGTTTTAAAACCGCTCCATATGGAACCAACTTACATTAATGTGGTGATTGCTGGTGCCATTGCTATCTGCGCCATGATTCTTCCAGGTATTTCTGGCAGTTTCATTCTGCTTCTAATTGGCATGTATACCCCTGTACTTGGGGCGGTGAAGTCGTTTGACATCACCATTATCGCGTTATTCTTGACGGGTTGTGTTATCGGTATTCTAAGTTTTTCACACGTTCTTTCGTGGCTACTTAAACGCTTTAGAGATACGACTTTAATGTTCCTGACTGGCTTAATGATTGGCACGCTACCAAAAATCTGGCCATGGAAAGAAACCGTTTCATGGCGTACCAACTCACATGGTGAGCAAGTTCCGCTAGTACAACACAACTTAACACCATTTGA
The DNA here is from genome assembly GCF_009938165.1 of Vibrio taketomensis. NCBI lineage: Bacteria > Pseudomonadati > Pseudomonadota > Gammaproteobacteria > Vibrionales > Vibrionaceae > Vibrio > Vibrio taketomensis. Next base: position 159,113 of record NZ_AP019650.1, on the reverse strand, counting down.
GTTTGAGCATATCTTTAATCAGCCTTCGCAACTCGGCATCGCGATTGTGATGATGTGTGCGGCAATCCTACTGGTACTTGGACTAGAAAAATACGCAGAACGTACACACTAACTGTGACAAGGCCAGCATCGCTGGCCTTTTTATTAACTCTAAAATCCCCACCAATTAGTCAGTTACATTTTGGCGAGCAAAAGGTTAACATAGCTAACTAATTCTCGCTCAGCATGCCAATCTTCGACTCGGCGATGTTAACATTGCCTACTTCTATTGATTCCTTGCTAAGTTTAATTTTTACCATGCGCTGTTTCTCTGCATCTTTGCGTTAACCTTTGACTGCGCCTAGGACTTTCTATGTTTAAGAAATTTGAGAGTTTTACTCAAGCTTTTCCCGAGCAAGAGCCTCAGCAACCACCTCAAGGTATCTTTGCCTTCTGTCGGTATTACACCCGTGGTTTCGAAATCCCACTCATTGCCATGTCGATTATGGCGACGATTGTCGCGATCGTTGAAGTTGCGCTATTTGGCGCCTTGGGCGACCTCGTTGATTGGCTATCCAACAGTAATCCTGAGACCTTTTTGCAAGACAACCAGTCTGAACTGATCTTTTACGGGGTACTGATCCTGGTTGTGATGCCAATTTTGGTGTCACTCTACTCGCTAATTACGCATCAAATGTTGCTTGGTAACTACCCGATGTCGATCCGCTGGTTGGCACACCGTTATCTGCTACGCCAGAGCATTAACTTCTATCAAGATGACTTTGCGGGTCGTGTGGCGACAAAAGTGATGCAAACTGCACTGGCCGTGCGTGAAACTGTCATGAAAACGATGGATGTATTTGTTTACGTTACCGTCTACTTCACCAGTATTATCGTGCTGCTTGCCCAAGCAGACTGGCGCTTAATGATCCCGATGTTGGCATGGTTAGCCGCCTACGTTGCAATTCAAATTTACTTTGTACCAAAGCTGAAAGACGTGGCGACAGAGCAAGCGGATGCGCGTTCACTGATGACAGGGCGTATTGTTGATAGCTATACCAACATCTCCACTGTAAAACTGTTCTCGCACAGCCAACGTGAAACCGAATACGCAGAAGAAGGTATGCAGGGCTTTTTACAAACCGTGTATCGCCAAATGCGTTTGGTCACCGGTTTTGATATTGCGGTTGAAATTACCAACTACCTATTAGTTTTCGCTATCTCAGCACTGTCCATCTACCTATGGATGGGCAATATGATTTCGGTTGGCGCAATCGCTGTGGCAGTCGGTCTTGCGCTGCGTATTAATGGCATGTCGAAATGGATCATGTGGGAAGTCGGTGCGCTATTTGAAAACATGGGTACGGTCGTCGATGGGATGAAAACGCTATCCAAACCAATCGATATTCAAGACAAACCAAATGCACTACCGCTTACCGTCAATCAAGGCGGCATTGAGTTTGATAACGTCAGTTTCCACTACGGTGACAAAGAAAAAGGCGTGATCAGTAACTTAAATCTACATATCAAGCCGGGTGAAAAAGTCGGTTTAGTTGGCCGTTCGGGCGCAGGTAAATCAACGCTGGTTAACTTGCTATTGCGTTTCCACGATGTCGAAGAAGGTCAAATCAAAATTGATGGTCAGGTGATCTCTGAAGTCACTCAAGAATCGCTACGCAGCAATATTGGCATGGTGACGCAAGATACCTCATTACTGCACCGCTCTATCCGTGAAAACATTCTTTACGGCAAACCAGATGCGAGTGAAGAAGAACTGTTACGAGCCACCAAGCAAGCCCATGCTCATGAATTTATCGAAACGTTAAGCGATCCATTTGGAAACGTCGGTTACGATGCTCAAGTTGGTGAAAGAGGTGTGAAACTCTCTGGTGGTCAACGTCAACGTGTAGCTATATCACGAGTACTACTCAAAGATGCTCCGCTGTTGGTTCTCGATGAAGCAACTTCAGCACTTGACTCAGAAGTTGAAGCGGCCATTCAAGAAAGCTTGTATGAGCTAATGGAAGGTAAAACCGTTATCGCTATCGCCCACCGCTTATCAACCATTGCCGCTATGGATCGCCTCATTGTGCTCGACCATGGGCAAGTTGTTGAACAAGGTAGCCATCAAGAGTTGATTGCAAACCAAGGTATCTACGCCCAACTTTGGGCGCATCAAACCGGTGGCTTCCTAGGCGCTGAAGAGCAAGAGCAGCAAAGCGCTTAACTCACTTTATCCTACCGTAATCGATACCCTATCAAGCCCCCTGTAAAAGGGGGCTTTTTGCATGACAACAGGTTGGGTATACTTGCGCGCATTGTTTTTTATCGACGACTACTTATGAACAAAAGTCTACTCACGAATATTGTGGCGCTTGCATTACTGGCTGGCGGCCATGCATCTAACAACGAACTGGCATACTACGCAGGCTTGTTCGCCTTCTCTGGAGCGATCACTAACTGGTTAGCGATTCATATGCTGTTTGAGAAAGTACCGGGTTTATACGGTTCAGGTGTTATTCCAGCACGCTTTGAAGAATTCAAGCGCGCGATCAAACAACTGATGATGGAACAGTTCTTTAATGACACCAATATCGACAAGTTCCTAAGTAAAGAGATGAGCAGCGGTAAAACGCTCAACCTTGAGCCAGTGATTGCCAACGTCGATTTCAACCCAACGTTTGATTCACTCGTTGAAGTGATTGCTAACTCACCGTTTGGTGGCATGTTGGCAATGTTTGGTGGCACCGAGGCACTACAACCGCTAAAACAACCATTTGTTGAAAAGATGCAGCAATCGGTGATTGAAATCAGCCAAAGTGACAACGTCAAACAAGCGTTGAAAGAGCAACTTGAAGCGCCAGCGATGATGGATGAAATCAAAGTCAATATCGAAAATATCATCGATCAACGTTTAAACGAACTGACTCCGCAGCTAGTGAAAGAGATGGTGCAAACCATGATCAAAGAACACCTTGGCTGGCTAGTGGTTTGGGGCGGTGTATTTGGTGGTGTGATTGGGGTCATTTCTGCACTTATTAGTTAAGTAACAAAACCCTACCTAACAACGTAAAAGCGAGCCATCATGGCTCGCTTTTTGTTCATCTAGATTAAAACTACGCGGCTTTAATATTGGATATTGCAGTTGGTGCTGGAATGGATTGATGATTACAGCCACGGCAATAATATTGTTTTTCCATTTTAACGTAATGGTCACCTTGAAGAACTGTGGCAAAAAAACTCACAAATGAACGCACCAGAGATACCTTTTCGCTATCGCAGCGCTTTAATAAAACTTTGTGGGCTGTCGTTTTATGGCAGCAGTCGCAGTACATTTGTGGCATCTCTTTCTCCTCGCGTGTTCAGGTGTCCATTCAGTGGACACATTTATAAACTTGAAGTTCCCTAATATGAAGTTTTTGTCTAAAAAATGTGACACAGCATAAAATTGAATGCGCCAATACAACTCAGCCCTCCTAAGAGGGCTGAGTTAGCTCGCAAAAATTAAAACTATCAATTAGTCGAGTTCTACTAGTTTCTTTTCGAAATCTTTGTGTAGCTGTTGTACTTCTTGGTTTGGTCCGCCAGTAACCATACTCACAACAACAATCGCGATGGTTGAGAAGATAATTCCCGGGACGATTTCATACATATCAAACCAACCGCCAGTCAATTGCTTCCATACCACAATGGTTACACCGCCCACGATAATACCCGCTAACGCACCATTACGGTTCATGCCCGCCCAATAAAGGCTCAGAACCATTGCAGGGCCAAATGCGGCACCGAATCCTGCCCATGCGTAAGAAACAAGACCAAGTACTGAACTATCAGGAGACATTGCAAGGAATAGCGCAATCAAAGAAATCACGATCACCGCGATACGACCTACCATTACAATCTCATCTGAGCTTGCATCTTTTTTGAAGACTTGTTTATAAAAATCTTCTGCCAGTGCAGATGAAGAGACCAACAGTTGTGAATCAGCGGTACTCATGATTGCCGCCAAAATGGCAGCGAGTAAAATACCTGCGACCACTGGATGGAACATAGCGTTAACTAAGATCATGAAGATTTTTTCGCCATCATCAAGTGACACGCTGCCCGTATTGTGAACGTAAATCAAACCAACAACGCCCACCATCAGCGCACCAAGCATCGATAGACCAGTCCAAACCACGGCAATACGACGCGCAGTTGTCAGATCTTTATTGCTACGTGTCGCTTTAAAGCGCGCTAGGATATGTGGCTGACCAAAATAGCCCAAGCCCCAAGCAACTAACGAGATAATCGCGATTGCAGAAAGAGGTTGGCCTTCTGCATTATTAAATAACGTGAGTAGTTGCGGGTTAATAGCTTCTAACTGATCAACAACATCACCGAAACCGCCCTGCATCGTTGCAATCGGCACAATCATCAGTGCCGCAGCCATCAACAATCCTTGAACCAAATCAGTCCAAGATACAGCAAGGAAACCACCAAAAAGCGTGTAAGATACAACACATAAGGTGCCGATAATCACTGCGGTTGAATACTCCAAACCAAATACAGTTTCAAACAACTTACCACCAGCAACCAGACCTGAACTGGTATAGAAAAGGAAAAACAGCAAAATAAAGAACGCTGAAATGGTTTGAATTAGGTTTGAATTATCCTTAAAGCGACGCGAGAAGTACTCTGGAATCGTCAACGATTCTGTCGTGATACTATATGTACGTAGGCGTTTAGCGCTAACTAACCAGTTTGCCCATGTCCCAACTAATAAGCCACCTGCAATCCAGATCGCTTCGATGCCTGCAGCATACGCATAACCTGGAAGGCCTAAAAGTAGCCAGCCACTCATGTCTGATGCTCCCGCAGAAAGCGCCGCAGGCCAAGGCCCTAGTGTTCTACCGCCTAGAAAGTAGTCGGTCGAGTTTTTCGTTCGCAAATAAGCAAAGACGCCAATCGCCAACATGACCAGTAAGTAAACGATAAACGTGGTTGTAATAGCAAAGCTATTTTCCATTTGATTTTCCTCTTAGTAAAAACGCCATTTTCGCGGGTTCTCCTCCGTGGCCCCTTAGAAAATGGTTGAGTGTGCGCGCTAGCCTGAAGCCGCTATTTACCCGCGTCCAAAGCCCCTAATAGCGTCGCATTACCACCCACTGCTGTTATATTTATTGTTCTGGTTCGCTCAGTAATGAACTGTAGCGAGAGATGAGGATCGTGCACCGATGTCAAATGAGTTAAATCTGTCTCAGAGACGAATCTAACAATGCTACCCGTGCGCGATGCTAATACTTGATTAAGCTTACGCTCCCCTACTTGTGTGCCAACAAAACCCACCACTCGTACATCCGACTCCAGCAACTGTTGTGAAGCTTCTAAAGATGTAAAATGAAGGACATTGGTTGGCAAAGATGATTGCTGATAAGCAGCGTCAAGTTGCTGAGTAAACTCAACATCATCGCTACACATCACCACACTATTTCCAGCGACTAATGCCGCAACACATTGCGCTAAAGCCGCGAGTCGCGCAGCTTCGCTGTTATTTTCGACCACCAGTAAACTCACGCCGCGACCTGAGGTATACAGCTCGTTGCTTTCACCGGTTGGACCTACTAACTCGTGCGTTAAAGACAACAAATTTGCCGCCTGTTCGATGTGAAAACCAATCACCGCGGAATATTGAGATTCGCTCATCGCATTTTTCAGCGACAGTAAACCGTCAATTTTTGAGTCAAAGTCAGTCAGATTCCAGTTTTCCCAAGCAGAATAGGCGTTAGAAAAACTCACTACTTGATGGGCCATGATCACGCCTCCCCTGCTTGTACGAAAACACTACGAGTGAAACTAAACAGATAATGCGGGCCACCCGCTTTTGGTCCGGTACCGGAAAGCCCCTGACCACCAAATGGTTGAACACCTACGACCGCACCAACTTGGTCGCGATTGATGTAGCTATTCCCCACTCGAGCATGCTTTTCTATCCAGCGATATGTCGTCTCATTGCGGCTATGAATACCCAGAGTTAATCCGTAACCAGTTTGATTAATCTGCGCGACCACCTGTGGTAAATCCGACGCGTGATAGCGCACGATATGTAAAATCGGACCAAACTGCTCTTCATTCAGCGCGCGAATGTCATCAATTTCAAATGCACATGGCGCCACAAAATCACCGTGTGCACATTCATCACTAAAGGTTAACTGCGCCACAGTTTTGTATTGGCTGGCCATTCGCTCAATATGTTGCTCTAGCTTGTGTTTAGCTTGCGCATCAATGACTGGGCCAACATCCGTAGAATGTAGATAGGGCATGCCGACAGACAGCTCTTCCATTGCACCATGAATCAGACGAATAATCCGATCTGCGATATCCTCTTGTACATATAGGACTCGCAATGCGCTGCAACGCTGTCCCGCAGAGGCAAAAGCCGAACGAATAACATCGCGTACGACTTGTTCAGGGAGCGCGGTACTGTCAACGATCATCGCGTTTTGACCACCAGTTTCCGCGATCAGCGGCACCGGGTTTGTATCGCGTTTGGCTAATGAGCGGTTAATATGCTGAGCGGTTGGTGTTGAACCTGTAAATGCAACCCCAGCAATGGCAGTATTTGCGGTTAGTGCCGCGCCTACTTCAGCCCCGCCGATAACGAGCTGAATTACGCCACTTGGGAAGCCTGCTTCAAGCATTAACTCGACCGCTCGCGTCGCAATCAAACTGGTTTGTGCCGCCGGTTTTGCAACGACAGTATTACCAGCGACTAGCGCTGCAGTCACTTGGCCAAGAAAAATCGCAAGCGGGAAATTCCATGGGCTGATGCAAACAAAAACGCCGCGCGCTTGGCGCTGCATGGTTCGCTCTTTGCCATCAAAGCCGGTTAACGTCAGCGCAGCTAGCGCTGCTTCTTGTTTGGCATAAAAACGGCAAAAATCGACCGCTTCACGCACTTCATCAATCGCATCGTGAATGGTTTTGCCTGCTTCTTTATGACATAACGCCACCAATTCCGCGAGATTGTCTTCAAGCAGATTCGCTAACGCTTCTAATGGCTTGGCACGCTCACTAAACGAACGCTGACTCCAGAGGTCAAAAGACTGAGCTGCGACATCGAGGGCTGCGGAAACATGATCAAGCAGTGCATCAACCGAAGTACCTACGACGATACGGCGGTCATAAGGCGCAGTCACCGTATATACTTCGCCGCTTTCCTTGATCATGCTTTCGTAATTTGACTCACCATTAATAACGCTGGCAGCACGCCATTGATGCTCCATCCATTTGCTAATCTGCGCTTCAAACGGCTGAGCTTCGCTTGCAATATCAATATTAATACCAAGAGAATTGCGACGCTCAGTAAAGATATCTAGAGGCAACGGAATCGCAGCATTACTCATTTGAGCATAGCTGCCGAGTTCATCCACAGGGTGAGAGGTCAAACTCTCTATCGGACAACGAGCGTCAACCAAGCGATGAACAAAAGAGCTATTGGCACCGTTTTCCAATAAACGACGCACTAAATAAGGTAAGAGATCTTTGTGGCTGCCCACCGGCGCATAAATTCGCACTGGCTGCTTATAAGTCGCCATGACATGGTCATAGAGCGCTTCGCCCATCCCATGCAGACGTTGAAATTCAAAATCTCGATGCGTTGCCATTTGGGCAATCGCGGTCACCGTTTGTGCATTATGGCTAGCAAATTGCGGGTAAATATGACCACGCACACCATCACTTAAAAGGAAGCGAGCGCATGCTAGGTAAGCCACATCCGTCGATTCTTTGCGCGTATAAACTGGGTAATTACGATAGCCCGCTTGCTGCGACCATTTGATCTCACTGTCCCAATAAGCTCCTTTCACTAAACGCAAAGGGATCACATCACCTTGTAATTGTGCGAGGCGATTCAACCAGAGTAACACCGGTAGTGCACGCTTAGAGTAAGCCTGAATTACGAGCCCAAACTTGCCCCATCCTTTAACTGCTGAGTGTCCAAATAACTTAGCGAATAACTTTAGTGACAGTTCTAGACGATCCGCTTCTTCTGCATCAATGGTGATGGCAACATCTAGCTCTCTGGCTCGAATTAACAGTTGCAGTAAAGTGTCATGTAACTCCGTCATCACACGGGATTGGTTCGCCACTTCATAACGCGGATGTAAAGCAGAAAGTTTGATCGACACCGACGGCGCTTGCCCGGTTGGATTGACGGCTAAGTCACGCCCCACCGCTTCAATCGCCATTAGGTAGTCTTTAAAATATTTGTTCGCATCCGCCGCGGTTAGCGCCGCTTCACCCAACATATCGTAGGAATAAGTAAAACCGTTGCTACGTTTCGCGTGACCATTTTTCTGCGCTTCTTCTATCGTGCGGCCCAAAACAAATTGATGCCCCATGATTTTCATCGCTTGATGCATCGCGCTACGAATCACAGGTTCAGACAGCTTGTTCACCAAACGATTGATTGCTTGGCTTGGACTCGGCGTTGTCGTTGATTCCAGACCGACCACCTTGCCTGTGATCATCAATCCCCAGGTTGACGCGTTAACAAATACCGAATCAGAATTTTTAAGGTGAGATTGCCAATCCGCCGCCGAAAGTTTATCGCGAATAAGTGCATCCGCTGTTTGTGTATCCGGTATGCGCATTAAGGCTTCAGCCAAGCACATCAATAAAATGCCTTCTTGAGTATCCAAGCTGTACTCAAGCAATAAAGCATCGATCATCTGAACGGATTTTTTGTCCGCGCGAATGGCGGCAATCAGTTTTGAGGTTTCCAGCGCGATTTGCGCTTTCTCTTGCTCAGTTGGCGTGGCTAATGGCAGAAGCTCAGCCAACCATTGGGATTCGTCCACCATATAGAGTGGCGAGATTAACGCCCACAATTTATCAAGCGGCTGCTCAATAAATTCCGCGTTCAACACATCTGTTGCTGTAAACATACGTATTCCTCAATCTCACATCCGCCTGTCCGATAGGCAGAATTACTGCAATGGCGAGCAGTGTATTGTGAGGCCGAAGCGAATACTTGTCAAAAACTCCGAATAATTTGCTTAAAACTTCGATATTTAACAAAACATAAACATGATCACATCACTTTAAGTAATATTTATAAGCATATAAACTCGATATTTTAACCAATTCTTTTCTTTATATTGTGATGGCGACACGCCCTGCAAACGCGTAAACGCGTGAGCAAAAGTGCTTTGACCCGAAAAGCCTGTCAGTTCAGCTACCTGTCCGAGCGTAAGGCTTTGCTGCTCAATTAACTCTTTCGCTTTATCAATCCGTTTATTCAATACATATTGATGCGGAGTCACCCCCAATTGATCTTTGAATAAGCTGTGGAATTGGCTTTCGCCCAAAAATACGCTGCCCGCTAACTGAGCGACCGAGATTTTTTTTGTTAAATGCTGATCGATGTAGCGATCAATCTCATCAAGATCAAAACGCGAGTCTTTGCGACTCACCTGCATTGCAGAGATATGGCGTTGCAACAAAGCCACCACCGTATCATTACAAGCACGACTTAACAGCAAATCATCAGGGCTGGACTGCATTTCATTAACCAGCAATTGAATCAAACGTTGAATTTTGGCATCCAGTTGAAAATACACCTGCGATGGACTGAGCTCGTTTAATTTTTGCAGAACTAAAGGCTCTGTTTGACTTGGCTGTGGCATGTTTAATACCAAAATGTCCGATTGACCAACCACGCCACCAAACGCATGGCCGACCCCAGAACTCACTACACACCCTTGTCCTGGTCCAACCAAGTTGCCACAACCATCGACTTCAAACTCAGCTTGTCCTTTTAAGCCGATAACAATCTGAGTGTACTGATGAGCATGACAATCCATATAAGATGGTAACGTCACTAATTCAGCGGGTTTGGGTAATAAGATGTTTATAGGGGTATTACTATCGCTCATATATGAACACTACAGGCAGGGTTGACCACATCGATATTACCGCACTTGGTCTCATTTCTCGACCGTTATCCAATGTGAGGTGATTAACACAGCTTCAAGAAGCGCCACAATGTACGACTTCAATCAAGCAAATTTATTGTCGGAAGAATGATCAAGCACACATAAATTACGGTGCATGTCACTTCTATCACAGCTAAGTATTGATTAGTTGAAATCTTTTCTTGCTTATTTCCGTGAACTGCACAAAATATTGATAGCACTTTAGGTTTATTTTTATAAAGCTATGATAATCTATGAGTTGTAAGTGCCAAAGGATATGCAAGACAACCATTGTGCGACAGTGAATCAAAGGACTGTCACCTAAATGTCTTAAATATTTAAGAATTAAAACGTAATTGTTGTAGAGACTTTATGATCACACGTCGCATCCCAGCGCTTTTGCTCGCGCTTAGCCCATTTTGGCTATCGACCTCGGTAGCTGCAGAAGAAGCTTCCGCTGATCCTGTTGCTGTCATCGATGAAAAATTGAGCAATAAACAAACAGAATTAGACACCTTGACTGCGGAATACGATTCTGAAGCTCAACGTTTCCAGCAACTGCAAAATGAGAATGCAAAGCTAAAACGTGATGAGCAAGAGTTAAACGCAAAACGAAACCGCGCTAAATCTGCTCTAGATAAACAATTCAGCCGTTTACTGGATGACCCTGAAATTGACTTGGTAAGCTTCCAAAAGGAATACCAAGATTCATGGGCAGCAGTGAAACAGAATCAAACTGTTATGCTTGAGAACCAACAACTGACCACTGAAAGTGAAGTTCGTTTGTCTCAAATCAAGCAGAAACAAGCACGTCTAAGCTCTGAGTACTCATACCTTGAAGAACAACGAGTACAAGCGCGTGTAAAACGTTTGATGGCTGAACTGAGTGAAAGTGATGTTTTGCAAACCAGTTACAAAACAACCTGCTCTGCAACCATGACGCTAGGTGAATGTACCAGCCAAGGCCAACAACTGGCAAAACAGAAAGCTGTGAAAACATTTAAAGCAGCTCTAATGGATGGTCTAACTGAAACCACATTGGCAAAACAAAATGCACACGGCGTACAGCTCAATGTTCACGTTCAAGAGAGCCAAATCATTAACGCTGGTTTTGAAGGTAGCAACAGCTACTTTGCTGAACTACAAGCGCAGCTGCAAGCAAAACCTGAAGCAACTGCTGCGTGTAAGCTACTCAACGTATCTACGCGTTACTGTTTAAAAGGTGAAGCTTTTGCCCAAGAGCAGAAAAAAGGCAAAGATTGGGTGAGCATGACCGTTCGTTCAGATCAATATAACGACAACGTTGTGATCAACGGCATCAAATACGGCAGCACACCAGTAGAAATCCTTGTCCCACGCGGCCAACATAAAGTGACTGTAACCAAAGATGGTTATCAGACATACAACCGTGAAGTGTACATTAGTGACAATGACACGGTATGGGTAAAACTGCGCGCTAGCGAACAAAGCTAAGCTCTTGTGCTCGTTAGAATATAACGAGCCAATTCACAAAGATGAACGAAAACGCCATTTTGCTTCTAAGTTAAGTAAACATAACTTAAGACAAAATGGCGTTTTCGTTAAAATACTGAAATAGAATCAAAATTAAGATAGACATACGATGATGCGAACCCGTTTCTCGACTCTCTTTCTGGCGCTTGTACCTTGCTTTTATACAGGCAGTGCCTTGGCAGAAAATCCAACGAATTCTGTGACCGCGATAGAAGATCAGCTGTTCTCAAAGCATTCTGAACTAAAACAACTTCAGCAGACACAAAAAGAGCAACAAGCGATCGTCGTTCAACGCCAAATCGAACTGCAACAAATGACCAAGCAGGGAAAAGAGCTTGAAGAGAAGTTTCGCGCGTCAAAATCCGCATTAGATAGTAGTTATCAGCGCATGATCGATGATCCTTCTGTTGATATCGCTACCGTTCAAGCGGCTTACCAGCAAGCATGGAAAACGCTCAAACAAAATCAAACTGACCAGTTAAGTGCAAACCAAACGCTGGCTGAAGCAGAGCAACAATTACTCACGACTCAGAGTCAAATTCAAAGTATCGAGCAAAATATTGCTCAATTTAATGATTCCAAAGCCCGTGCTCGTGTCGATCGACTAAAACGCGAACTTGAAGCAGAACATCCGGTCAGCGTCAGTTTTACCAATCGCTGCCAAAGCAATATGACACTCGCACAGTGTGATATTCAAACACGTGAATTGGCGCTGCAAAAAGCGGTGAAAACCTTCCAATCACTGTTAGTTGACCAAACAACAGAAGCTGAGTTGGTAAAGAAAAATCTTAACCAAACCTCGCTTAATATTCACGTGTTACGCCACAAAGCAAACAAATCTGAATTCTATGACGGCGAACGCTACCGCGCATTAATTGATGCCACACTCGAGGCTCGACCAAGTGAGAGCGCCGCATGTACTCTGCTCGGTTTAGATAAAAAATACTGCTTTGAACCCGGCTATATCTCTGGCCAGCAATACAATGATGAACAAGAAATTGCATGGGTAACGCTTTCAGTGCGTTCAAACCAATTTGACGATCAAGTTTTTGTTGATGGCGTCTCCTATGGCAGCACACCAGTAGAAATTATGCTACCAATTGGTCAGCATCATATCGTGATCAAAAAAGAAGGCTTCAAATCTGTCGAGCAGTATATCGCCGTCAATGCTGATCGCAATTTCCGAGCAAATCTCAAGCAGAAGGCGAACACACTAAAAGCTGGAGAAAAGTTTGCAGACTTCCTTGGTAAAGGCGCTCAAGCACCACAACTTGTTACGGTGTTACCCGGTGAATACATGGTAGGAGAGCATGCTGCGAATCAATTTTTCCTTGATCATGCTTTCGGTATTGGTACCACGCCAGTCACTATTGGCGAATTCGACAGCTTCGTTCGTCAAACGGATTATCAAACCGATGCCGAACTCAAAAATACCTGTACAGCGCTTGAAAATGGTGAGGTAACTGCGGTTGAAAAACGTTATTGGCGCAACCCTGGATTCAAACAAGGCGCTAACTCCCCAGTGGTGTGTGTAAGCCGTAATGATGCTGAAGCCTACGCTAAATGGCTAAGCCAACGCACCGGTTTTCAATATCGCCTACCGACCGAAGATGAATGGGAAATTGCCGCCCGCGCAGGAAGCCAAGCTAATTATTGGTGGGGTCAACAATTCACCGCTGGAGAAGCAAACACTGGCTGGAGTAGCTCTCCATGGGCGAACACCAGCACCGCTCCTGTGAATGCATTTAAAGCTAACCCAATGGGCATTTACGATGCAGTCGGTAACGTTTGGCAATGGACGAATAGTTCACAGGGCATCGCTAAGGGCGGCGCATGGAACTTCTCACCAGAGAAAGCCGTTGCTCATGAACGTCTCTATTTGTCCCCTAGCAGTGCATCTAACTATGTTGGTTTTAGGGTAGTGAGAAAAATCAACTAGTTAAAATAACCAAAGAGATAATCTTGGCTAGTTCACAAATAACACAATAAGGAGGGATTTCCCTCCTTTTCTGTTTTTAAACCAAACGTTAAATTGCATTGAGTGGTTAGGCGCTCGGTGCCTAATTGCGGTATTGGGAGCTAATTACCAATACCTCTATCGCTCAGCTTACCCTCGCTGAGTCATAGAACCTCTTCTACACGTCGACAAGAGTTATTCTTGTATTTGCCAGATATTGACAAATATCTGGCTTTTTTTATTTCTCAAGAAATTAGAATGTCGTACCATTTAAAAACAACAGAACATTAGGTGAGATCAGTGAGTATGAATTTGGATTCGCTGGTTGATCAACTCCCAGGTTATTGGGGATGTAAAGATTTAAATTCCGTCTTTGTATGCGTCAATAAGGCCTTTGCAAAATTGATGGGATTTCAAAAACCTGCTGACATTGTCGGTCTTTCTGACCATGAGATTACAAGCCCAACCAATTGTTGCGCTGATGATTTTAGACAACAAGATAAGCTCGTTATCGACACACAATGCACAATTAAGGTTTTAGACATTCATCCATACCCTGATGGTAGTTGGCGAGCGCATATATTCAGCAAAAAACCGTGGTATAACAACCAAGGTGAGGTTCAAGGCAGTATCTTTTTCGGCCAAGAGTTATCCGACATCGCCATTCTCGAAGTCGGTCATTGGATTTGTCGAGCCACTAACCCTTCAATAGATACTAAGAAAATCCAGCTTTGCGCGTCTAATGACGAAAAACTGACTCAACGCGAGGAAGAAGCTCTCTTTTTACTGCTATATGGTAAAAAACCAACTTTCATCGCTGAAGCGATGGGTATATCAATCAAAACATTTGAGGGTATGTCGCTCGGTTAAGAAGCAAATTTAATGCGCACAGTAAAGCGCATCTTATCGAACTGGCATTTGAACGCGGTTATGGTTCTCAAATTCCTAAGACACTGCTAAAAACTCAAATTTCTGTCATTCTACATAGTGAAAACGCCGCATAATGCGGCGTTTTTTACGGAGCGAGACGGTCAATATCCCACTTTTCGTTATCTTGGGAATAAATGAAGCGGTCGTGCAAGCGATGTTCACCACCTTGCCAAAACTCGATACTAACCGGGCGAATGCGATAGCCGCCCCAAAAGGATGGTACTGGAATTTCGCCATTAGCAAATTTCTGTTTCAATTCTAGAAATTTACCTTCCAAGACACCACGCGCTGAAATACGGCTGCTCTGCTTACTTGCGATCGCTGCAATTTGGCTATCTTTAGGGCGCGAAGTGAAGTACTTCATGTTTTCTAGCGCTGTCAGCTTTTCTGCTACACCGATAACGTTGACTTGTCTTTCGATTGGGTGCCAAGGAAAATGTAAACTGACTTTTGCATTATGCTCGATATGTTGTGCCTTGCGACTCGACAAATTGGTGTAAAACACAAAGCCATCTTGATCGCAGTGTTTCAGTAATACAATACGTTGATAAGGTTGGCCATTTTCATCTACTGTTGCCACAGTCATCGCAGTTGGATCGGTTAACTTAGCGTCGATCGCTTGCTGTAACCAAAGATTAAATTGCTCAACCGGATTACTCATTAAATCCTTACGACGTAAACCTCCCTTAAGGTACTCACGTCGAATATCTTCCAGTTCCATATTCACTCCTGAACATTTTTTCGTGATTGTGCGCCCATATTGTTGATAACTCAAGTATACCTTCGAATCAGAAGCTAGACTTAATGGATATATAACCACCAATCGTCCTTTGATTGGTATCAAGCATAGTAAAAACGAATACAATCATTGCTTAAATACGCATAAAGTTAGAACAATCTATTAATGACAAGTTCACAGCAAAGCATTAACATTTATTCATTAAGTCAACAAAATCAGATAAATGCTTATCATCTATGCTAGGGAATTAAAATGAGCAAACGCAGTTATAACCGTCTCAGTTCCGATGAACTAGACTACGTCGATGATAAAACCGCTGCGCTGTTGCTTAACACACCGAGTAGCGCGCGCATCATGCTTTGGTTGATGTTGCTGTTTTTCTTGATTGCAATTGCTTGGGCCTCTTGGGCTGAAATTGACAAAGTCACGGTAGGGCAAGGTAAAGTTGTACCCTCTTCTCAAGTTCAGGTGATTCAAAACTTAGAGGGTGGCTTAGTCAAAGAGATATTAGTCCAAGAAGGGGAGCAAGTAGAAAAAGGCCAACAATTACTGTTAATCGATGACACGCGCTTTCGCTCTGATTTTCGTGAACGAGAACAACAGGTCGCGAACTTAACCGCGAATGCAATTCAGCTCTCTGCATCACTTGCTAGCGTCACCATTAACGAAAATTTTACTAACAAAAATTGGCAGGATAACGTCGAAATTAACTATGGCAAACTCTCCTACCCTGATGATTTTAAGAAGGATCAACCAAGGTTAGTGGCACGACAAACTGCAGAATACCGTCAAGATTTAAACGAACTACGTAACCAAATATCGGTTATTGACCAACAAGTTAAACAAAAACAACAAGACTTAATTGAAATTCAAGCACGTGTACGCAACCTTCGCGAGAGCTATAACTATGCACGTAAAGAGCTGGAAATTACTCGCCCGTTAGCAGAAGAAGGCGTCGTTCCTCGTATTGAGTTGCTCAAACTACAACGACAGGTGAATGACACGCGCCGCGAGATGACATCAAGTGAATTGAAAGTGCCTGTATTGCGCTCAGCGATTCAAGAAGCGATGCTGAGTCGAATTGATACCGCGCAAAAGTTTCGCTCAGCGCAACAAGAAAAGCTAAATGAAACTCAAGATAGACTATCCGCGATGAGTGAATCAACCGTTGGTCTACAAGACAAAGTGAATCGTACCGTCGTGGTTTCGCCTGTTACCGGCACGGTCAAAACGCTAAACGTTAATACTGTCGGTGGCGTGATTCAACCAGGTATGGACATCGTTGAGATCGTTCCAAGTGAAGACACCTTGTTAGTAGAAGCCAAGATTGCGCCACAGGACATCGCTTTTTTACGCCCAGGGTTACACGCGATAGTTAAATTTAGTGCCTATGACTTCACCAAATACGGAGGTCTAGAGGGCGTACTTGAACACATTAGTGCCGATACCACAACCGACGAAGAGGGTAACAGCTTCTATCTGGTTCGTGTACGCACCAATGAAACATCACTCAATAAAGATGCATCATTGCCGATCATTCCGGGTATGACGGCCTCTGTGGATATTATTACCGGTAAGCGAACCGTGATGGACTATTTACTTAAACCCATTCTCAGTGCCAAAGACAACGCACTAAAAGAATAGAGGTAAAAACAATTGCGCTACTCACTCAAACGTCTCGGAACTTTTGGTATGAGTTTAGTTTTGTTACTAACCACAACGCACTCTCAAGCGCTGAACCGACAAGAACAGCGCTTAGTGGAGACGGTCACCCGTATCTACGGTGATCGCGCAGGAATGCGTGTGACTACGTGGCGCACAGAAATGCGAGTATACCAAGGGCTAAATGAGAGAGAGCAACTGACACGAGTGAATCAGTTTTTTAACCAACTGAACTTCGTCAATGACGATCGCTTGTGGGGAAAAAATGATTACTGGGCAACACCTCTAGAATTTCTCGGCAGTAACGCGGGGGATTGTGAGGATTTCACCATTGCGAAATATTTTTCTCTGCTCGAACTTGGAGTCTCAGATAAGAAACTTCGACTGGTGTATGTTAAGGCGTTGAGCCTGAACCAATTTCATATGGTTTTAGCTTACTACTCCAGCCCAAGTGCTGAACCCCTGATACTCGATAACATTAACCCTGAAATAACCACCGCGACTAAGCGGCGTGATCTACTGCCAGTGTACAGTTTTAACGGTAGTAACTTGTGGTTAATGAAGTCACAAAATGGACAACTGGCAGGGAAGTCTTCTCGGCTAAGTTTATGGAATGATCTCAGAGCAAGAGAGAAATCACTCCAATTACGGAAACCAATAATAAATTACGATGAGTAACGACTATGACTCTACACAAACAGCTTGTCGCAGGGATGATAGCAGTAACGATTATGTTACTCATATCCACCTTCGTTATCGAATTTACTACAACACGGAACTTTCTAGAGCAACAACAACGGTCTGAGGTCAATAATACGATCAATACGGTAGGCTTAGCCTTAGCGCCTTACCTACAAGATGAGGATCACGTTGCCGTTGAGTCCGTGATTAATGCTCTGTTTGATGGCAGCAGTTACTCTAAGGTTCGTCTTGATTTTCTCGATAGTGATGAGGAAATCGTTCGCTCCTATCCTATCAAACCCAGTAATGTTCCTGGATGGTTCGTCGCACTTGGGCTTTTCCAACCGATTCATGATAGCCGCGTCGTAACCAGTGGCTGGATGCAATTAGCCGAAGTTGAGATCGTGAGCCACCCAGGTGGGGCCTATCAACAGCTTTGGGTCGCCTTCAAAGACCTTGTCATTGTATTTTGCATTATTTCGTTGATTGGTCTTTTTGCCATTTCAATTCTGCTTAAACGCGCATTACAGCCGTTAGATTTCATCGTTAGTAAAATGAAGCAAGTGGCGAAGAATCAGTTTGGTGAGCCATTGCCGTTACCTAAAACTACCGACTTAATCAGTGTGGTTGAGGGTATTAATAGCATGTCATCTCAATTGGAAGAGACGTTCAAAGCTCAAGCAAAAGAAGCTCAGCAGTTGCGTGAACGTGCCTACATCGACCCAGTATCAAATTTGGGTAACCGCGCTTATTACATGAGCCAGCTTAATGCATGGCTCAATGAAGGTGCGTTTGGTGGCGTGGCGCTGTTAGAAGCCAATTTTATTAAAGACCTCTACGAAACCAAAGGGTATGAGGCTGGTGACAAAATGGTCAGAGAGTTGGCTGACCATTTGAAAGTCGCAATCAGCAGTAACAACGTATTAGTTGCACGAATCTCATCTGATGAATTTGGTTTTATCATGGCCAATATGGATGAAAGTGAACTCAAAATACTGGCGGAAAGTATCGTCACTTTTGTCAGCGACCTCGATGCAGACCCAACCGGAATGGCCAAAGCCAATGCGGCTCTGGGGGTAGTACACAATTCGAGTAGTTGCTCAGCGTCTCACATACTTACTTTGCTCGATAACGCTCTGGCAGACGCCACTTCAAACCCAGAACTAACCTATGGCTACATCACCAGTAATGATTCACGTACCCTGATGGGTAAACAGCAGTGGAAATTATTGGTTGAAGAGGCCATCAACAACGATTGGTTTGCATTTCGTATGCAACCTGCCAATTCGATTCATGGCAAAACCTATCACTATGAAATGTTTAGTGCGATAGAGACAGGCGGTAATCGATACAGTGCGAATCAATATCTGTTTGCACTTGAGCAACTTAACGCCAGCCACATTTTTGATGAATACGTTATTTCATCAGTGATCGAAAAACTCAAGAATGAAAAAGATTCTATCGCTGCGCCTATCGCGATCAACATTGCACAAAACAGTATTGATCAGCCAAGCTTTATTCGTTGGGTTACTCAGCAGTTAAGTAAGAACCAACACATCGCTCCGTTGATTCATTTTGAAATTCCGGAGAACTGTTTCGTTCAAACTCCGCATCACACCGCTCTATTCTGTAATGCTGTCAGAGGTGCTGGTGCCGATTTTGGTGTTGACAACTATGGTCGAAACTTCCAGTCTTTGGACTACATCAACGAGTTCCGCCCAACTTACGTCAAACTCGACTATCTGTATACGCATCACTTAGAAGATGAAAAGCAGAAGTTTACTCTTACTTCTATCTCCAGAACTGCGCATAACTTAGGCATTACAACGATTGCTTCTAGGGTGGAAACTCAGACCCAGCTTGATTTCCTATCTGAGCACTTTATTGATGTATTCCAAGGCTATATTGTCGACAAATAAACTCATTGCAAAGGCCGTAATGTATGCAAGACCCGTTATTAAATTCGCTAATCTACATCAGTCGTTATTACGGATTAGCGAACTCTCCTGAAGCATTGATAAATGGCTTGCCATTATCAGAAGGCAAGCTCACGCCTTTTCTATTTCCACGCTCAGCAGAGCGTGCAGGCCTTGTCGCAAAAGAAAATCGCTGTGAACTCGAGAAGATTTCCGCTTTAGTTTTACCTGTAGTGCTATTGCTCAAAGGGGGGGATGCCTGCGTACTCAATAGCATTAACCTAGAAAAACAAGAAGCCGAGATCGTAACGGGTGAATCTGGCTTAGTGCCAATTTCCATCAGTTTTGACGAGCTCAAACAGCTCTATATCGGACGCTATTTTCTAGTTAAAAAGCAATTTCGCTATGATGAGCGCTCCCCTGAAGTACTAAAAACCAAACAAGGACACTGGTTTTGGAGCACATTGTGGCAATCAAAAAACATCTACCGAGATGTACTGATCGCCTCCATTCTAATCAATCTATTTGCTGTTGCCGCGCCGATGTTTACGCGCTTGGTGTACGACAAAGTGGTGCCCAACCTAGCCTTTGAAACCTTGTGGGTTTTAGCTAGCGGTATCTTTGTTATTTTCTTATTTGACCTCGTACTCAAGCTCATGCGCAGCTATTTTATCGATGTCGCGGGTAAGAAATCTGACATTCTAATTTCCTCAAAATTGTTCAGCAAAGTGCTTGGCATCCGCATGGAATCACGCCCACCATCAGTGGGCGCGTTTGCACGCCATCTGCAAGAATTTGAATCCATCCGGGAGTTCTTTACTTCTGCCACTATCGGCTCATTGATTGATCTGCCGTTTGCATTATTGTTCCTACTATTAATTTGGCTCATGGCAGGCAACCTTGTGCTTGTTCCAATTGCTGGTGTTGTGATTCTCATCATTTACTCACTCTTAATTCAAGGACCTCTGCGCAGAGCAATTGAAGAAGGCTCGCGCCTCGCCTCGCAAAAATATGCCAACTTGATTGAAAGCCTTGCCGGTCTTGAAACAGTGAAATTGTTCGGCGCGCAGAGCCAGTTCCAATTCCGCTGGGAAGAAGCAGTCGCCCACATGGCAAACTGGAATATTAAGAGCCGCAGAATTACCGACAGCATCCAAAACACAGCGGGTTTTGTTCAACAAGCATCTAATGTCGGCATGATCATCTTTGGTGTGTATTTGATTGCGGATGGCAATCTGACCATGGGTGGTTTGATTGCAGCTACCATGTTGAGTGGCCGTGCTATTAGCCCTATGGTGCAGTTATCAGTGCTCTCAGCCCGTTACAACCAAGCAAAATCGTCAATGACGATCATCGAACAAGTGATGTCGATGCCTGATGAGCAAGAAGAAGGCAAACGCTACATTCACCGACCAATTGTGCAAGGTAAAATTGAACTGGATAACGTGACCTTCCACTACCCGGAGTCCCCAATTGCTTCCATTCGCAATCTAAGCATGACGATCAATCCGGGCGAAAAAGTCGCAATCATTGGTCGTATCGGCTCAGGAAAAACCACCCTTGAACGCTTGATCTTAGGATTATATAAACCAACTGAAGGACACGTTCGAATCGATGACACCGATATCGATCAGCTTCATCATATCGATATTCGCCGTAACATCGGTTGTGTACCTCAAGATTACCATCTGTTCTATGGGTCTATTCGTGACAACATCACGCTCGGTCGCCCACTTGCCGATGACAGAGATGTCATGGATGCGGCCAACCGCGCAGGTGTAACCGTCTTTACCCAACAAGACCCAGCGGGCTTAGAGCGCCAAGTTGGTGAAGGTGGTCAGCTATTGTCAGGAGGTCAACGCCAAGCAGTATCAATCGCTCGTGCAATTTTAGGTCGTCCACCGGTACTGTTAATGGATGAACCAACCAGCGCGATGGACAATCGTTCAGAAATGCATATTAAGCAACAATTGGCACAATTGAAAGAGACTGAGACACTCATTCTTATCACGCATAAAACCTCAATGCTCGATGTGGTTGATCGAGTTATCGTGATGGAGAAAGGTACTGTTATTGCAGACGGTCCAAAAGCTGAAGTGTTGAGCAACCTGATGCAAGGTAAAGTCAGAGCCGCTAGCGCGTAACTAAACACAATACTCTCCACCGAATACCAACACTACGCCCTAACTTATGGGCGTAGTGTTGT
Organism: Vibrio taketomensis; assembly: GCF_009938165.1. Taxonomy (NCBI): domain Bacteria; kingdom Pseudomonadati; phylum Pseudomonadota; class Gammaproteobacteria; order Vibrionales; family Vibrionaceae; genus Vibrio; species Vibrio taketomensis. The sequence goes on along the minus strand of NZ_AP019650.1, from coordinate 137,575 downwards.
TTTGAGGCAAGACAAAAACAACGTATGTGATAACGTGACTCAGTCCGCTATTTTTACGATTACTCAACGAGTTAATAGTGTGAGTGTCTACAATCAAAAGGCGCTATCTATCTGTTGTCTGTTTTGCGATATTGAAAAATGAATTTTCAGTTAATTTTTAGTGAACAACCAGACAAAGCAAAGAGTCTATAGGTAGAATCAAGCACTTAAAATTTGGCTAGTTCTGGCGTGTCATCAATGACTAAGGAGAGCGCTCAAGCTTGCTAGCAAACAAACTTGCTGTATTAAGGAATAATAATGAAAAATCTCGTTTTACTTATTTCAACTCTGTTTATTTCAACCAACGTACTCGCTCAAGTGACAATTGAAATACCAGACACGATTCAAGTACTCGCCGTCAATGCGGAAAAGCCTCAAGTTGAAGGTGGTTTATTTAGCTCAACAAAAACACTGAATCTCGCTGATGGTGAAAACCAAGTGGTATTTCGCTATTCCCCTTATTTCAGTCAGGGTAACGATCGCGTAATTGTCGACAGTGAAGCGGTCATTACGAAATTTGATGCGGCAAACCAAACATTCACTTTTGAGTTGCCAGAATACAAAAATGCCAACCAAGCAGAAAAGGTTATTGGTGAATGGCAAGTTAAGTTGCTTAACCAACAAGGCCAACCTCTAGCGCTAAAACAAGACATATTACGTAAAGACGGCCTACAAATTGGTCGAGACTACGTACTAGAATCAGAAGCTTACAACCGCACAACGGGTATCGCTGCACTCTCTACAGGTATTGTTGCGACACAAGCCCTTCCGGCTGCTGATGTTAAGGTAGACGCCAATACGGCAGAAGAGATGCTGCATTTTTGGTATCAAAAAGCGGATGCTGAAACACGTGCGAAATTCAAACAATATGTCAATCAACAATAGCTGATTCATCACAATAGCAACTCAGAAAATGTTGAGATAAAACGGGCGTTAATAACGCTCGTTTTTTTGTATGTATCACTACTTGTCTTTATTTTCACAATGACATCAAACACATAATCACCACAAAAACAACCCAACAAAACATCAACATGCTAACATCAAATTATATTCATTAACTTTAATGTGTAAGTTGTATGTCAAATGCAATCAAAGGATTCGCTGTCGTATTGGCACTCGTAGTTGGCTTCTTCGCCCAAGATATATTGTCTCTGCAAGCAGCCCCCGCAAACAAAACACTAGCGGAACACTGTCAATTATCCACCCAGCCCTGTGAGCAGAGCAATGTGGTGGTCACCATTAGCCAAGACACGGCTCAACCTTTACTGCCTGTCACTATGGTTGCCCAATGGCCTAATTCTGCGGCGGAAACACTATCGTTAACCTTACATGGTTACGAAATGGATATGGGCAACGCACGCTTTACACTCAACAAAGCAGATTCCCAGCAGTTTAGCGGAGAGGTACTGCTGCCAGGTTGCACAAGCAAAGAGATGACTTGGATTGGTCAGCTCACTGATGGCAAACAATCAATCGATGTAGCGATAAGGATGGCACGATGAGCAAAAAATGGGGGGCAATTTTAGTTGCTGCGTTTCTACTTGGCTTTGGATTGAAAAAGTTCATCGCATCTTCCGAGTCACCCGTTCCAGCAGCGAATAACAGCGCGACTTTTACCAGTGCTAACCAACAAGGGGTAGATTTATATGACCTCGATGATTCGCGTGTACGTATCGTATATTTTGGTTTTACTCACTGTCCTGATGTCTGCCCGACTTCCCTTGCAATGCTATCAGCAGCACTAAAGCAAATTGATGAATCGCAGTTAAACCAAATTCTCCCTTTATTTATTACCCTCGATCCTGAGCGAGATACGCCAGAAAAAGTGCATCAGTATTCCCAGTACTTCCATCCAAATATTGTTGGACTTTCAGCCCCCATCGACACAGTTAAACCCATTGCAGAGAAATATGGCGTCGTCTTTCAGCGCACTGAGCTTAAAGATTCTCAGTTGCAATACACCATCGATCATAACTCCTATTTCTATTTCCTTAAGCCCAATGGTGATCTCATCACCAAGGTACCTCATACACTCAACCCGGCGCCACTGGTGGCCGCAATCCAACAACTCTAATAACAAGGGGGATACATGATACGTAAACACCTATTTTTTGCTGCCCTACTGCTGACTCCATTGGCAAACGCAGCCAGCGTTGTCTTTGAGCACCCTTACGCTCGCGCAACGCCACCACATGCAGCCACCAGCGCGGTGTTTGTCGAAATCATCAACCAAAGCGACAACGATAAAGCCATCATCTCTGTGAGCACACCTGTAGCAGGTAAAGTCGAGCTACACGACGTGATTAAAGATGGTGATATGATGAAGATGCGCCAAATTGAGCAAGTGTTGCTGCCTGCAAACAGCCAAACGACCCTCAAACCTGGTAGCCTGCACATTATGCTATTTGATCTCACCAAGGCGCTGACCGAAGGAGAGAGTATTGAGGTAAGCGTTCGCTTTGACGATGGAACATCACAAACGTTTATGGCACCGATTAAAAAAGTCATGAGTGGAATGAAGCACCATCATTAATTATTACTGGGTGAGAAAAGAGGAGGGTTTAGCCCTCCTCTTTTTTATTGCTCATGATATGCTCAAGTTGCGAATTTGTTCAGGATAAACAATCGCTGAGCTTCGTTGACAAGACGATGGTGAGAAAGGAGCTCTCACTTGCTACCTACCACTGTCGATATCGATTAACTCGGTCAATAACACGACCCTAAACGACATGTAGAATGCACGCCCTCGGGATTTAAAATGACTTCAAATGCCAATTCCACTTATTCAATAAACCAAATTGGTTGGAACAATTTATTTCAGCAGCAACTCACTCTCGATGATCTTGAACACAATCAGATGGCACGCGTAAGCGAACACCACCGCAGCGGATACACACTTTTATCCGAGCAAGGTGCCATCAATTTGGCTATCCATAAAGCACTTCCTAGTATGACGGTAGGCGATTGGGTGGTACTTGATGCCCAAGGTCAGTTTATTCGTTTATTGGAAAGACAGTCGCTATTTAGTCGCAAAGCAGCGGGTGAAAAAGTCGCAGAGCAATTAATCGCGGCGAACGTAACCACTGTGTTTATCGTTTGCTCGCTCAACGATGATTTCAATCTGAACCGCATTGAACGTTACCTCGCAATCGCACATGATGCCGATGTAGAGCCTGTTGTCGTGCTTACCAAAGCGGATCTATGCAGCGATGCCGAAGAAAAACGCGCATCGGTTCAAGCGCTTGATCCTATGCTATTTATCGAGACTTTAGACGCTCGTGATGCAAACCAATGTCACCAACTATCTAGTTGGTGTAAATCGGGTAAAACCGTCGCATTTATGGGTTCTTCAGGTGTGGGTAAATCAACCTTAGTGAATGGCTTACTCGGTGAAGATACGCAACTTACTGGTGCGATTCGTGAAGATGACAGCAAAGGTCGCCACACCACGACTAGCCGTTCTCTGCATATTCTACAAACTGGCGGCGTATTGATCGATACCCCGGGAATGCGCGAAATCCAAATCCACGATTGTGCTGATGGCGTAGAACAAACCTTTGGTGACGTTCAAGCGACCATTGAGCGCTGCCGCTTTAGTGATTGTAAGCATCAAAATGAGCCAGGTTGTGCCGTGATTCGCGCTCTAGAGTCCGGAGAACTGGATCCACGTCGCGTAAACAACTATCAAAAGTTAATGCGCGAACAAGCTTGGAATGGTGCTTCGCTAGCAGAACAGCGTTCTAAGAGTAAACAATTTACTAAGTTCGCTCGTTCAGTTCAGAATGAAAACCGCTCACGTAAAAAAGAGTTTAATTAAACCTTACCTGAGTGAGTGAAAGTACCATGCATGACTAGGGCGTCTTCGTACTGACACGTATTCCATATTCAATAAGGGGCACAGCCCCTTATTATTTTACAAATTCTCGATATTGATGAAATATTGTTTCAAACCAACACAGAACAACCAATTAACATATCAACCTAAATTAATTCTAGACATATCAGCTACAAGGGATAGTATTGTTCGTCTAGTTATAGTTTGTAACAAATATCTTATCAAACTAGATGGTAGCCGCATTAAGTTTCATATTTGTTATCTATTGCAACATAGATAACCAAAGCGGAATTGAGGTGCAGCTCCAAACACCAAAAACCATGACTAGGATTTAAGACCATTTCATCTTAAAACAGTCATTCCATTATAAGCAAAATGCAGGATTTATTATGCTTCACAACTCATTATTAGGTCGATTAGCCAGAGGTAATCTGGTTCTTCAGATTTTGGCCGGTATTGTACTCGGTGTTATTCTCTCGTTAGTATCGCCTGAACAAGCGATCAACGTAGGTATGTTAGGTCAACTCTTTGTTGGTGCGTTAAAAGCCGTTGCGCCAATTCTAGTATTCATTCTGGTTGCCGCATCAATTGCCAACCAAAAGAAAAACCAGCACACCTACATGCGCCCAATTGTGGTGCTATATCTATTCGGTACTTTTACCGCAGCATTGACCGCCGTAACGATGAGTTTCCTTTTCCCGACGACTCTAACTCTCGTCTCCGGTGCTGAAGGTGCAACACCACCACAAGGTATTGCAGAAGTTCTTAATACTCTGCTATTCCAACTGGTTGACAACCCAATCAATGCTCTGAAAAACGCGAACTACATCGGTATTCTTGCGTGGGCGGTTGCTCTAGGTTTGGCACTGCACCATGCATCAGCATCGACGAAAGCTCTGTTTGAAGACTTAAGCCATGGCGTGTCACAAATTGTACGCTTTATCATTCGCCTAGCACCATTCGGTATCTTTGGCTTGGTAGCGTCTACTCTTGCAACAACCGGCTTCTCAGCACTAGCAGGCTACGCGCATTTGCTCGCGGTTCTACTAGGTGCAATGGCGATTATCGCATTGGTTGTTAACCCACTTATCGTGTTTGTTAAGACGGGTGAAAATCCATACCCACTCGTACTTCAATGTCTACGTGAAAGTGGCGTAACTGCGTTCTTCACTCGCTCATCAGCAGCAAACATTCCAGTCAACATGGCGCTGTGTGAAAAGCTTAAATTAGACGAAGATACTTACTCTGTTTCTATTCCGCTAGGCGCAACGATTAACATGGCGGGTGCTGCGATTACTATCACAGTGCTAACTCTTGCTGCGGCGCATACACTGAACATTCAAGTTGACCTACTAACAGCACTACTGTTGAGTGTGGTTGCGGCTATTTCAGCGTGTGGTGCTTCAGGCGTTGCAGGTGGTTCACTACTACTTATTCCGCTTGCGTGTGGTCTATTCGGTATTCCAAACGAAATTGCGATGCAAGTGGTTGCGGTTGGTTTCATTATCGGTGTTATTCAAGACTCTGCTGAAACTGCACTAAACAGCTCAACTGACGTCATCTTTACTGCTGCCGTATGTAAACAAAAGCAAAAACAAAATAAACCAAGCTAATCCATACGCTGCACACAACATCTAAACGAAAAGGCTGCCAATGGCAGCCTTTTTATTTTTTGAACGTTCTAACAACGCAAGCGATAGTCATCAGCCATCACATCAACGCCTAGCGCCGACCTCTCACATGGTGCGGTTGCTGTCCATTGGAGACTCTGAATAATTCAAAGTCGTAGTCACTGGAGGCACAGATGATTCATTGCTGAGCATCTCATCTTCAATCTGTTCATCACTTGATAATTCATCAGTGAGATTGGTAGATGGAAGATCGTATGCCTGATAATCCATATCGCGTTTATAAAGACGATTAAGCGCCTTGATCAACGCATGTTTGCCTACTTTGTTTTCTCGCACGCGTTTTAGCATAGGTTTGGCCAATGCCTGTAAACCCACAACAGTATCGACGCTGATGGTGAGCGAAATTTTATCGCGCATTTCACGCGCATCTTCATCACCTAGTTGACCCGCTAAGAAAAGCCAAATATAGGCGATATATTTTCCCGTCCCGCCCGCTTCCGACCACACGTGGCCTAGTTGTAGCATCGCAGGGGTATAACCCTTTTCACCAGCACGTTCTAACCAGTAACAACCCTGCATAAAATCAGCCTCAACACCGATTCCGTTGATATAACTCAGGCCCAGCTTCATTCGACCTTCATTGCTCTTAAGCTTGGTTGCTTGTAAATACCATTCAAATGACAGCTGTGGATCTGGGTGCGGATTGTTTTCCGCGATAAACCAATTCCCTAAGAACAGCATCGCAGGCAAATGGTGCATCAGCGCAGCCTCTTCCATAAACAGATAGGCTTTTTCTATGTTTTGCTCAACACCTCTGCCCAAAAATAGCGCCTCTGCAGCGTCATATTTTGCCGAGAGATCGCCTTCCATTGCGGCAACGGCCATACGCCAAAATTTCGCTTGCTGGCGTAACACCATATCTTCACTCATCCGCTCACTGATGCGAATAATGCCATACATACCAATCACATTATCTTGCATAGCGGCTTTGTGATACCAATAGAGTGCCTTACGTAAATTCGTGCGTTCTTCTTCTTTGGCAAGATATAGAATCATCGTAATATCGCCAGCTTCGGCTCTTCTTAAACGATCTTCTTGCTCTTGCTTTCGATCATGCTCAATCGCTTTACGATAGGCACTATCCCGTTGTCTTTTTTCTCTATCCAAGCGCTTTTGTCGCATCGAGAGCGCCAACATCCATGCAAACAGCAGTAATAACAGTAATCCGGTCGCACCAATGGCGATACCCATTAAATTCATTCGTTTTTTTCACACGTCAGGTTAAACACTGATATACCAACCCTCATATTGACCAATCACAGCTATCATTGAGCTGTAATGACAAAAATAAGTGGAAGATGCTGATATAAATAAGAATATGCCAATTGACTCAATATAGCGATCTTGTTTGTCGGCTTATTTGATTTTCACCTTGTATAATCGACGCCCCAATGTTTCGATGTGAAAAATATCCTTTCGAAACATAACTACATCACCGAGATGCAAACGTATACTTGTGCCAAATATCACCAATCATCAAAAGAAATATCAAAATTTGACCTAAAACAATAGCGAAGCATGGGTACTTATTTTATAATGCGAATTAATGTATACCAAACACCAAATTCTAATTATCAGGGGAAAAAAATGAGACTTATCCCGCTTCAACAAGCAGCACAAGTAGGTAAATGGGCAGCAGCGCACATTGTTAAACGCATTCACGATTTCCAACCAACTGCAGAGCGTCCATTTGTTCTAGGTCTACCAACTGGCGGCACACCACTAGCAACATACAATGCACTGATCGAAATGTACAAAGCGGGCGAAGTTAGCTTCCAAAACGTTGTGACTTTCAACATGGATGAGTACATCGGTATTCCAGCGGATCACCCAGAGTCATACCGTTCATTCATGTACAACAACTTCTTCAAACACATCGATATTCAAGAAGAAAACATCAACCTGCTTGACGGTAATGCGCCTGACCACGAAGCGGAATGCAAACGCTACGAAGACAAAATTAAGTCTTACGGTCGCATCAACCTATTTATGGGTGGTGTAGGCAACGATGGTCACATCGCATTTAACGAGCCTGCGTCTTCTCTATCTTCACGCACTCGTATTAAGACGCTGACTGAAGACACTCGTATTGCAAACTCTCGTTTCTTTGACGGCGACATCAACCAAGTACCAAAATACGCACTAACTATCGGTGTTGGTACTCTACTTGATTCTGAAGAAGTAATGATTCTGGTAACTGGCCACAACAAAGCACTTGCTCTAGAAGCAGCAGTTGAAGGCAGCGTTAACCACCTATGGACAGTATCTGCACTTCAGCTACACCCTAAAGCAGTAATCGTATGTGACGAACCTTCAACTCAAGAGTTGAAAGTGAAAACAGTTAAGTACTTTACTGAGCTAGAAGCAGAGAACATCAAAGGTTTCTAATTCTTAGAAGTTTGAATTCTGGTAAGTATACAAAAGGAGGCCATTGCCTCCTTTTTTGTTATCTAAACGCCATCAGTATGCGAGACGAATACCTTTCGATACCTTGCTCATCGCGTCCAGAAATAAAGCAGTACTGCTGCGGAAATCACCCATACCACAGTTGCCAATAACAATGTGCTGTACAGATTAAAACGATAGCTTAATAGATAAGCCGCCATTAAATATGCAGCATAGGGTAACAACGAGAACAAACCGAATTGCGCGGTTTCACGTAAAGCTTCCATTCCCTTTTCTTGGCCAACAATAAAATGCGCAATCAAGGCAAACGTTGGAAAAAGTGGCACTAAGCCTGCGATATAAAAATGAGGAGTACGCGACAATAGGGCAATAATTAAAACAGCGAGAGCACCCAAAGAGCTTTTAAGGAAAAGAGCCGTCATTATTTAAATATGACTCCTTTAAGCCAAATTATAAAACAGTTCATCATCGGTCATGTATTTGTGTTTTTTACCCAAATTGCGAATATGCATAAACATAAACTCAGGAAAGCCCGGCGCTAAGAGAGAGTTTGGCTCCCAGCACACGCCACCGATAAAGATGTAACGCCCTTGTTTATCGTCGTCGTGTAGTGAATTGTTAAGCGGTGTTGATAATTCGGCGCGCACGCCTTCTACTACACACACAATCTGCCCTTTTGCGACACCAATAACCCGATTAACGAGGTTAGCTTTCATGCCACATTTCCAGGCTTGTCTCGTTGCCATCTCAAAGCCGACTTTCGGCACACCTTTTTGCACGTTAACGATCAAATTCATCTGTGGCACTCCATTATTCGCCTAGTGACCACCTTAACGCGTATTGCCAACACAAAACGAGCTGAAAAGCAGAAATATTCTCACTTGGTGAAAATAGTGCATACATCAAACAAGGATATCCAACTTATTTCAACACAATTAAATCAGCGCAGCTGTCTATACTTTAACCATAATAAACGCTCGCGAGACGCTGATAATGAAAAGCCTTATTTTTTCCATGTTACTTCTTACTACATCGCCGGAGTCTACTGGACCAGACTCTTTACCCATGAAGTGCCTGCTACTTGACTCTAAAGACACCTTTTTGTTTTACCGCAGCCAATTGGTCTATGGCAGTGAACAGTTTGTGATTTTTCAAAACTTTAAAGGCCGAGTCGTTTCTCAGGTTGATATGAAGACAGGAGAGATGATACGTACCACGTACCTCGGGCATGAATTCAAGCCCAGTTATCAAATACTAAAAGGCCGCTGTGATGAAGTTCAGCATGTGCTTGAATTTTGGTCGTTGGATCAAGTCCCTTTTGATCAACGCCCCTGACTACCAATAGCGTTCAAAGACGATATTGCCAGGTTCAGCGGAGCGGTGTTTAGTCAGTCCTAACCCCAATAGAATCTTGGTGGTATCTTTGATCATCTGTGGATTGCCACACATCATCACGAAGCTATCGTCAGGGGCGAAATCAGCGCGACAATGCTGCATTAAGTGTTGCTGCTCAATTAAGTCTGTTACGCGTCCATTCAATGCACCACTAACATTCTCTCTCGATACTATCGGTTGATAGACAAGACGTCCTTGGTACTGGTCAACTAACTGATTGATTAAGTAACGATAAACCAAATCGGTTTCTTTGCGCACGCCATGAACCAACACCACTTTCTCGCAAGCAGGACGAAAACTTATGTCATCAAGTAAGGACAAAAACGGACCGATTCCCGTCCCGGTAGAGAGCAACCATAAGGTCTTCGTATGTTTGGGAATGGTATCGAAAACTAAGTCGCCATGCGCCGATTGTGCCACATACAGCGAGTCCCCTTTTTGCAGTTGGTGTAACTGAGGGCTTAGCTGCCCATCGGGATCAGTAATAATCAAAAACTCCAAGACATCTGAAGTGGTGAGCGGAGCGTTGACTAATGAATAGGCCCGAGCGACCAGTTTTCCGTCACTATCTGGCAGCGCTAACTTGGTAAATTGCCCTGCTTTAAAATTTAACTGCGCACCAGTAACACGAAGGCTAAACACACGATCATTCCACTCGGTTCTATCTTGTACGATTGCTGATTGGAAACCCGAAAAATCCGTCATTATTGTCCTCCATCTTGCACGCTTACTGATTTAGTTATCTTTACGTATCAAACTAAATATAGACTAATTACCCAGAAGGTATTGCACGCTCTAATCCTGACGAGCGCTATGAAAACGTGTAAACTTGGGCCGATTTTTACGCTACATCCTAAGGTTATTTGGTTACGCATCTATGATTATTGTTACGATTTCAAATAACGTCGCACTGCATGATTGGGAAATTCAGTTATCGGCTATACGTGCTCAAGGCGCTGGCGGACAAAATGTGAATAAGGTATCGAGTGCGATTCATTTGCAGTTTGATATCAACCGCTCTGCGTTGCCGGATAGTTACAAACAACGCCTGCTCGCACTTAATGACTCACGTATCTCGAAAGATGGTGTGATCACGATTAAAGCGCAACAGTACCGCACTCAAGAGCAAAATAAGGAAGATGCGTTAAATCGCTTAGCTGAACTTATCCGAAGCGCCATGGTGGTACAAAAAGCCCGCAGAGCAACGCGCCCTACACGAGCTTCCAAAGAACGAAGATTAAAAGCCAAAGGGCTCAAGAGTCAGACGAAATCCCTGCGTGGGCGAGTCAGGGATTAATAGACTACCGTGATTTGCAAAGATGCTCTCTCATACATAACGAATGAAAGAAAAGGTATGGGGAAATGAACAACGCCTCTCAAATCGATGATCACTGCGTTTGTGACCGCAATGATCTCAGTAACCGATTATTTATTCGCGCGTTGCCATTGTAGTAGCCATTTATCTAATTGATTGGCAAATTGCTGACGATCAGCTTGGTTTAACGGTGCTGGACCACCGGTTTGAATGCCACTGCTACGCATAGTTTCCATAAAATCACGAATATTAAGGCGTGACTTAATATTGTCTTTGGTAAACAACTCACCACGTGAGCTCAGGGCGTGACCACCTTTCGTGATGACTTCGTCCGCCAGCGGAATATCACTCGTAATGACTAAATCGCCTGCTTCAGAGCGTTTCACAATTTCATTGTCAGCAACATCAAAACCCGCTTGAACTTGCAACATGGTAATGTTGCTTGCTGCAGGCGTGCGAATAAATTGGTTAGCGACAAGCGTCACCTCTACACCAGTACGCTGTGCAGCACGATATAAAATGTCTCTGATCACTACAGGGCAAGCATCTGCATCCACCCAAATTTTCATTGGCCGTTTCTCTCAATTCTGAATTCTCGCTATTGTAACCACTTCGTCAATGGATACCTATGACTATTCAATTTTGTCTGCCGACTAAGACAAACTAACTATGCACGCTTAGCAGTAAAACTTCGCCTAAAATCACCAAAATTCATTAACTTGCAAAGAAAACAATCAATTTATTGAGATATCCAATTGAACTCACCTGAGAATTACTCGATTTTTCCGTGATTCAATTCAACATACAGCCATCAAATAGACACAAAATGCACATTTAATATGAAATAAATCACACTTAGTTAGTGAGTTTGATCACATTCATAACCATTCAGAAACCTTTTTTCTTCTAAATTTACCAATTCCACTGCTAACCTCCTGCTCCTCCCCATTGGAGGGGCAAAACTATAAGGAGTGTTCTCAATGAATACCAAGAAACCTATGTCGTTAACCGGCCGAGTAATTTTGGGCATGGTTGCGGGTATCTTGACGGGCTTTGTTATTCGAGCCCTGTTTGCTGACAACGGATTTGTCGATGAGTATGTAGTAAACGGATTATTTGAAGTTGGCGGACAGATTTTTGTCGCTAGCTTGAAGATGCTAGTGGTACCGCTAGTGTTTGTCTCTTTGGTGTGTGGCACCAGCTCTCTTAAAGACCTTTCAACTCTTGGCCGTATGGGTGGTAAGACCCTCGCTTTCTATATTGCGACCACGGCTATCGCGATTACCTTAGCTCTGACGATGGGTACGCTATTCCAGCCAGGCGCTGGCGCCGATCTCACCGCAGCGAGCACTTTCCAGTCAGCTGAGGCTCCGTCACTGGGTCAAGTGATCATCGATATGTTCCCAACCAACCCGATCAGTGCAATGGCTGAAGGTAAAACCCTGCAAGTGATTGTATTTGCGGTTCTGTTTGGTATTGCCATCAGTGCTGCTGGTAAGCCGGGTGAACGCATCGCTGACTTCTTCTCCGATCTCAACGAAGTGATCATGAAGCTAGTGGCGATTTTAATGAACCTAGCGCCATTTGGTGTGTTCTTCTTAATGGCAAAACTGTTCACTGATATTGGTTTAGGTGCAATCATTAACCTCGCAGAATACTTCTTAGTACTCGCAGGGACTCTATTGCTACATGGTCTTGTAACCTACAGCGTAATGTTAAAAGGCTTTACTGGCCTTAGCCCGATCACCTTCCTACGTAAGATGGAAGATGCCATCATGTTCGCCTTCTCAACGGCTTCATCAAACGCCACCATTCCAGTAACGATGGAAACAGCAAAGCACCGCATGGGCGTCGAGAACCGCGTTTCATCATTTACTATCCCATTGGGCGCAACTGTCAACATGGATGGCACCGCAATCATGCAAGGTGTCGCGACAGCCTTCATCGCTCAGGCATTCAATATTGATCTCACGATGATGGATTACCTAATGGTGATCATGACGGCGACATTGGCATCAATCGGTACCGCAGGCGTTCCGGGTGTCGGCCTAGTCATGTTGGCGATGGTATTAAACCAAGTTGGTCTGCCACTTGAGGGCATCGCGCTAATCATGGGTGTTGACCGACTATTGGATATGATTCGCACAGCGGTGAACATCACTGGTGACAGTGCTGTAACGATTATTGTCGCGAAATCAGAAGGCGCACTTGATGAGGCACGATTTAATGATCCGCAAGCGGGCGTGGCCGAAGAAGAAGTGCAGCTCAAACGAGCTCAAGTGTAGTCTGTCTCACTTACAGTAGCTCAATGCGATTAACGTCAAAAACCACCGCAAGCGGTGGTTTTTTATTGCACGAACATGAAATGCTAACATGCTATCAAGGTAATTAAGACTTTGTCATTGAGTGCCATTTATCACGTGCTTGTTGTTCGTGCTCGTCAGTGATTGCGTTGCCCACTGAATTTGCGGCCAATGTTAAAGCGGCCATATCGTCAGTAAAACCCACCCCAGCCATCACATCTGGTACCATGTCGGTTGGTAAAACAAAATACGCCAGCGCACCGCCAAGCACCGCTTTATGGCGCACGGAAGTGTTAGAGTCAGCAACTGCAAGCCAAGATTTTATCCCCATCACAGCAAGCTCTTCACCTGCTCGCTTGGCGGATGTTTTCATCTTGTGCCAAAACGTTTTCTCATCTGGCGCAGGGGCTTGTGATTGCTCGAGCTCTAAGGCAACACCTTGCTCGAGATTCACATTGTCATTGGTTAATGAGGTCATCTATTTCTCCTCACTCTATCTAATTTGAGTTCTATTTATACCCAAGTAACCTCAAGGTGCTTGGTTCAGCGAGAATGCCTTGGTTTGCAGGCAAGGCAACGAATTGAAGATCTAGTGGTTCTAAATCAAAAATCGTTAACGAAGTGTGCGAGCCAAGGCAACTCGCCCTTCGGGAGCGTGTCAATGCTTCAATTTCGGTGTCAAACGACTTGGAAATAGTTCACTATTTCGCTGCATCGTTTTCCTGGAACTTAAATCAATGACAACGCTCTGAATCCTGCATCTTGAAGTCACTTGGGTATATGTGTTTAAGCTTAGATGCGCCAAGATGAACCCAAGATTAATCAAGACAAAAAAATCCCCAAACCGAAGTTTGGGGATTGATATTAGGGGAACTTTGACTAAATTTTAGAGCTTATTAAGCCGCGATTTTCTCAAGCACACGCATCAATAGACGAATACGAGGCTCAATTGAATCTAATTGAAGATACTCAAGATCGCTGTGGAAACCTGCACCAATTGGACCAAGGCCATCTAGTGTCGGAACGCCTAGAATCGCCGTGTTGTTCGCATCAGAACCGCCGCCAACTTCTTGCCAACCAATGGCAATATCTAGCTCTTGTGCAGACTCTTCAACCAATGCCATCAGCGCATGAGTTTTCTCGCTAGCAACCATTGACGGCTTGTACGTTTCACGCTCCATCTCAATTGAAACGCCATCAACAAATGGCTGAGCCATCATTGCGTTCAATTTCGCGTCAACTTCAGCGTACTCATCGTTGTTCCAGAAACGTACGTCAACCAATGCCGTTGCGTGATCAGGAACGATGTTCACGCCAGTACCGCCATTCACAACACCCACATTCAGCGTAGTGCCTGACTCAAAGTTAGTCATTGAGTTGATAGCCAGAATCCAGTTCGCTAGCTCAGTGATTGCACTGCGACCCGCTTGCGGATCGTTACCTGCGTGCGCAGCTTTGCCAGCGAAAGTTAGCTTGTAACCAGCTAGACCTTTGCGAGCTTTAACTAGGCTACCGTCAGCACGTGCTGCTTCTGCAACCAATACATTGCGCGCAGTTTTAGCCACTGATTGAATCCATTCTACTGAATCTGTTGAGCCCGTCTCTTCATCTGGGTTCATGCAGATACAGATTGATAGCTTATCCAATACCGCTTGATCTAGGTTACGCATCGCGTAAACCATGTTTAGCAGACCAGATTTCATGTCTGATACGCCAGGGCCGTAAGCTTTTTCTGCATCCGTTGTCATCGGGCGAGCAGCCGCAGTGCCAACTGGAAATACGGTATCCATGTGACCGATTAGCATCACGTCAATAACGTCAGCTTGTGGCTGGTTGCGGATTTCTAGACCAACGCCTGCTTTGCCGCAATCAACACGTTTCACACTCCAACCCGCCATTTCAGCAAATTTTGCTTCAAATTGAGCCGCGATAAATTCGATACCTTCTAGGGTGTAAGTACCACAATCCACATCGATTAGCGGACGCAGTTCTTCTAGGTATTGTTCAACTGAAAAGTTCATCATCAATCCTTATACGAACAGGTTCATCACTAGCATTGCACCGAATGCGTTTAGAACAGAGATTGCAATCATGATTGGGATGTAACGGCCTTCAGTGCCGATAGGACCCATGATACGACCCATGTATTGTACTTGTGAGCCCATTAGGTAGATTGCAGGAGCAAGAATCGCAATGTGTGCGCCGTTTAGGATACCTTGGTCAAATAGAGTGATAACCACACCTACTGCGCCGCCCATCGACATCCAAGCACCAATCAGTACCGCAGCAGCTTCACCTGGAAGACCAAATACCGCCATGATTGGCGCAAAGATAGAACCCATTAAGTCTAGTGCACCTGTGATTTGTAGCGCTTTGATGATAACGAATGCCATCAATACGTTTGGAACAGTAGAGGTGGTTGCGATAACCCAACCTTTTTTAGCACCCTCAACGAAGATGTCCGTTACCATTGGTTTTTTCGCTTGAACGTCGCTCATTTTGCCATCTCCTCGTTAAGACCAGCTTCTTCTTTTTTCTCTTCTTTGCCTTCTGTGATGTTTAGGTAAATACGGAACAAGTTAGCGCCGATAAACTTAAAGATAAACATCACACCAACTGCAAGACCAATTGAAGAGCTTACCGCTAGAGAACCGTCAGCCAGTGTTAGCGTGAATAGCACCGCACCAGATGAGAAGAAGTTAACAATCGCCGCACCTGCAGTGAACTGGAACATAGTAAATACGTCAGTTTCACGTTTCGTTAGGCGACCCTCGTCTTTAAGTTGACGAGTCATCGCTGCACCCGCATCGGTACTTTGTAGAGATGCGATTAGAGCAAGGCCCGAGCTACCTGGTACGCCCATTAGCGGACGAAGTAGTGGAGAAAGCAGTTTACGTGCTGCATCTAGTGCACCGTAGTGCTCAAGCACGTTGATCACACCAAGAGCGAACATAACTGTTGGGATTAGCGTTAGAGCGAAGATGAAACCATCACGCGCACCGCTACCGCCTTTACCGCGGAATGAAGTCGTTGCCGCTTCAACACCCTCGGCAGTTTCTTGTACGCCATAAGCAACTTTACCGAAAGAGCCGTTTAGCGTGGTAAAGTCAAATACACCGTACCATTCGTTTGATTGCATTAAACCGGAGAAAAACACGACAGCGAATGCGAGTGCTACATAGCACCCCCACGTCACTTTACGCTCAATTGGGTTTGGAGTGGACATTAATACACCTTAATAGTTTGGAGAGAACAATTAAGCTACCGGCCATTCGCAATAAAATTTGTTCTAAATAAAGCATTTTCTGCATAGCTTCCGGCTTGTAGCCGCATGCAATTTAGCGGAAATTATTGTGCTAGAAAACTGATCGGAATCAAGCCCACATTAAATCTGTTCACACTATGCAACTAAATGTCACATTTTGTGATATTCCGCATGTTTAATAAATTTTTCAAATTAAACTTGCTAACAATAATTTGCCAATCCATTTATAAAACTCGCGATATTTATTAAATATTTAGGCGATTCGATCGAATTCCACATGCCTCACAAACAATTTATTAAAATCCATCTAGAATATGGGCTGTTTCTAAAATCGCATAGAGTCTCAACATAACTAAAAAATCCATCGTGACGATGTCATAAGCACCAAACTGCTACCAAAGCAGCCAGTTTTGTCATCACCAAATACCAACATGCAGCAGGCGGTGAGACTGCATCAATTATCTTTGGTTCGAGCGTAGAAACGATCTTATAAAGTCGAACTTTCAAGGAGTTGAAGCAATGAAATACTTGTGGCCATTGGTAATTGGCCTGCTATTTTTTCCATTTTCAGCGCTCGCCGCGAGCAATGAAGCCCCCCCACTCGATCTTACTTTCACCACCGTTGGTTACGCCGCCTTGGTTATCTTTACCATTGCCTACGCCATCGTGATGTTGGAAGAATACTTACAACTGAGAAAATCCAAACCGGTTTTGCTCGCCGCAGGTCTGATATGGGCAATGCTGGGTTATGTCTATTCACAAAACGGTCAAATCGATGTTGCCCATGCTGCACTCGAACATAACTTGCTGGAGTATGCCGAGTTGTTGCTATTCTTATTAGTCGCGATGACTTACATCAGTGCGATGGAAGAACGCCGTCTGTTTGATGCGCTACAAGCTTGGATGGTCGGTAAAGGCTTTAACTTTAAAGCGCTGTTTTGGCTAACCGGTATTCTCGCCTTCTTTATTTCTCCGATTGCCGACAACCTTACCACCGCGTTGCTGATGTGTGCCGTAGTGATGAAAGTTGGCGGTGACAACACGCGCTTTATTAACCTTGCGTGTATTAACATCGTCGTGGCCGCTAATGCCGGCGGCGCATTCAGTCCATTTGGCGATATCACTACCCTGATGGTATGGCAGGCGGGTCATGTCACCTTCTCCGAATTTATGCCGCTGTTTACCCCATCGGTGATCAGCTATGTGATTCCTGCGGTGATCATGTCAATGTTCATTCCAAACGCCAAACCGAATGTTGCGCATGTACACGTTGAACTTAAACGCGGAGCAAGACGCATTGTCGTGTTGTTTATCCTGACCATTGCCACTGCCGTTGCCTTCCATGCTGTACTGCACTTCCCTCCAGTCATCGGCATGATGATGGGCCTTGCTTATCTGCAATTCTTTGGCTTCTTCTTACGTAAAACGCTCAAGCGTTCTTTGGCTCGCAAGGCGCAACAAGCTATTGCTAACAAAGATGATTTAGCGCTTAAACGTCTTGGCTCTGTGGTGCCGTTTGATGTGTTTCGCCGCGTATCTCACGCCGAGTGGGACACCTTACTATTCTTCTACGGCGTCGTAATGTGTGTCGGTGGTTTGAGCTTAATTGGCTATCTCAATATGGTGTCAGAAATCATGTACTACCAATGGGATCCCGTTTGGGCCAACGTCATGGTCGGTATCCTTTCTGCCATCGTTGATAACATTCCCGTGATGTTTGCAGTGCTGACAATGGAACCTGAAATGTCGATGGGCAACTGGCTATTAGTAACGTTAACCGCTGGTGTCGGAGGGAGCTTACTCTCGATTGGTTCTGCAGCGGGCGTTGCATTAATGGGGGCAGCTCACGGTAAATACACCTTCTTTGGTCATTTAAAATGGGCACCAGTGATTGCTCTTGGTTATACGGCGGCGATATACGCACACCTTACACTTAACAGCTCGTTGTTCTAAATTGGCTCCATTCAACGAACAGAAACGCTGGCGACCATTGGCCAGCGTTTATTTACTGAGGCAAACAGGAAAAAAACACTTATTTAGTTAATACTCAAAAGGCTCTAGTAACTTTTACTACAGGAGAGGTCTATTATGAGCCGCATACCCTTTTTAACTCTACTTCTTAGCGCTCTATTCTTTTCAACTAACGCTCTTGCCGATGGCCATGACGCGGCAAAGGATATGGTTGATAAATCCAAACACGATATGATGAAAAAAGGCGATGACGCCAAGCAGCATATGATGGATAAATCTGATGATGCGAAAGGCAAAATGGATGCTGAAATGAAGCATGATGAAAAAGCCGTCGATAAAATGATCGATAAAGGCGAACACGATGCTAAACAACTCAAAGACAAAATAGAGAAAGATATTTAACTAAACGTGCTAAACTCAACGCAAATAAGGGGCATCAGCCCCTTTTGGTTATTCAAACAGAGTCAAAGCATGCCATTTTCAAAATTGGGCCTAAGCCAACCAATCACTCAAGCTATCCAAGAGCTTGGATACAGCAAACCTACCAATATTCAAACTAAAGCGATTCCAGTAATCCTGCAGGGGCAAGATCTGATTGCTGCTGCGCAAACCGGTACAGGTAAAACCGCGAGTTTTGTATTGCCGATTTTGCAAAAGCTGAGCCAAGGCGAAACCCAACGTAAAAAACGCATTCGTGCCCTGATCTTAACACCTACTCGTGAGCTTGCCGTGCAAGTTGAGGAAAAAGTGCGCCAGTATGGTCAGCACCTAAACCTTACTTCACTTGCCATGTATGGTGGCGTGGATGAGAAAGCACAAAAACAAGCTTTGATTGAAGGCGTAGACATTCTAGTAGCGACTCCAGGTCGTCTACTCGATATGTATGCAAAACGAGCAGTGTACTTTGAAGAAGTAGAAATCCTTGTGATGGATGAAGCTGACCGCATGCTCGACATGGGCTTTATTGATGACATCAATAAGATCCTTGACCGTTTGCCAACCGACATTCAGCACCTATTGTTCTCAGCAACACTTTCGAACAAAGTTCGCGATCTCGCAAAAACCGCCGTGCACAATCCATATGAGATTTCTATCGCGGCAAACCAAGCATCGAAAAAGAACATCGAACAATGGTTGATCACCGTTGATAAAGATATGAAATCATCACTTCTAGCGCATCTAATCAAAGAGAATGATTGGGACCAGACGCTGATCTTTATCGAGACCAAACATGGTGCGGCCAAGCTAGCACAACAGTTGGAAAAACGTGGCATCATCGCGGAAGCATTCCACAGTGGTCGCAGCCAAGCGGTGCGTAACCAACTATTAGCAGATTTTAAAGCGGGCAAGATCAAGTACATGATCGCAACTGGTGTGGGTGCGCGCGGTATTGATATCCATGGTCTAACACGTGTGATCAACTACGACCTACCATTCCCTGCCGATGAATACGTGCACCGTATTGGTCGAACCGGTCGTGCGGACGCACAAGGTGAAGCGATCTCATTTGTTTCTAAAGACAACTTTAAAAACCTATGCATGATTGAAAGCCGTCTTGGCCATTTGATTGAACGTCGTGAAATCGAAGGTTTTACCCCACGCAAACCCGTGCCAATCTCGATCCTTAACTACGTGCCTAAAGCAAAACGAGTGAAGAAAGAAGCAGAATGAGCCACGAGCACTTCAAAGGGAAATACGAAGTCGAGCTAAAATATCGAGTCAAAAATAAGGATGCGTTTTTACGCATCCTTCATTCTCTCGACTATGAGGTAATGGTAGAAAATAACTGCGAAACCGACTGGTATTTTGATACGAGCGACCATCAGCTAAAACAGCAAAACAAAACGATCTCGATTCGCGAAATGGAGCCTTCAGGCATCAAACTATGGATTGTTAAAGGCCCTGAGCCCGATCGCTGTGAAGCCACCAACATTACCAATGCGGCCAACGCCCGTAGCATGCTAGAAAATATGGGCTATCAGATACGTCTTATCACCCAAAAGGTTCGCAGTATCTACTTTGTCGGTCAATTTCACCTCACCCTCGATCATCTCGCCAATATCGGAGATTTCGCCGAGTTTGCGATTATGACCGACGATGAAAGCAAGCTAGCGGAATACCGCACCGAACTTGAAGCACTGGCAGCGCAATTTGAGTTAACTGCACAAGATCTTGAGCATCAATCCTACCTAACGATGTTTGAACAAGCTTGAGCAACTACCCTCATTAGTTCACATACAGTAATTAGTTAAATAAGGTGATAGATCAACGCTTTCACCTTATTCACTATT
Source organism: Vibrio taketomensis (assembly GCF_009938165.1). NCBI lineage: Bacteria > Pseudomonadati > Pseudomonadota > Gammaproteobacteria > Vibrionales > Vibrionaceae > Vibrio > Vibrio taketomensis. Next base: position 117,061 of record NZ_AP019650.1, on the reverse strand, counting down.
TACACTGGACCATCATTGCTGTTGAAAGGAATCAACCATGTTTAAATGCGGACAGTGCCGTCAATTCACTCGCACTCGTGAAAACGACAAAGACTTATGCGGAGCGTGGCAACAACCGACGATTGCCACCCGCGATGCGTGTGATTTTTTCATGCCGAAAAAGCCGCTGTTTAATCCAGATGACTACATCGATAATAAAAACGATAACTCATAGATCACAGCCTTCGAGTCTCAATAGTGCGGCTTTACGTTCGACACCACCGGCATAGCCAGTCAATTTACCGTTCTTACCTATCACACGGTGACACGGGACAATAATCGAAATCGGGTTTTTGCCGTTAGCTAAACCAACCGCACGCACCGCTTTAGGATTATTGATTGCGTCAGCCAATTGCTGATAGCTCCACGTTTCACCAAAAGGGATGGTGGTTAACGCTTGCCAAACTTGGGTTTGAAATGCCGTCCCCTCTGCTGCTAATGGCAAATCAAACTGATTACGAATACCAGCAAAATATTCATCGAGTTGCGTTTTACACTCCATTAATAGCGCAAAACTATCATCACGTTCGCCAAGATGTTGAGGCTTTGTTGTTTCAGTCTCAAACCAAGCGCCCAGTAGCCCTTTCTCATTGGCTTGCAAAGTCATATCACCCAGTGGGGTAACTATGATTGTGTAGCGGTTCATCCTGCATGACTCCATAAATGATAAGTAGCGTAACTGCCAAACGGTGAAACATTATCTGCGGTCAGTTTCGGGAAATTTTGCAGCGCTTTTTTCACGACTAAATCTCCGGTTAAAAATCGATTAGGGTCTGAAAGCCCACGCAGCGCTGCATAATTAACAGTCCATGGACCAATGCCTTTTAAATCCAACCATTGCGAAAGCTCTGCATTTGGTTCTGCCAAAATAAATTGCGCGAAGCGTTTCAATGTCTCTTTTCTACTTTGCGGCATTTTAAGAAAACTTAAGTCAGCCGCTGCCAGCTCGCTCGCCGTCGGAAAATGAGTGGGATGCTCACCTTGCAAAGTGGAAACCAGCAAATTGAGCTGAGTGATCGCCGCTTTAATCGAAACTTGCTGACCCAGAATTGCCCTTACCCCACCTTCCCATGTACTCCAAACACCAGGAATGCGGATTCCTGAACGAATCACCAACTCAGGCTCAATCGACTTCAGATGTTGCTCGATGAAATCGATATCCACATCCAAATCAAGCATTCTGCGTACCTGCAAAACCAGCTGCTTTAGTTGAGTCACATCATCGAGTTCAAATTCGAGCAATACCTTATTGGGCTTGAATGAAAAATCTGCTTTAAACCAAGCGAGACTATCTCCGAGTATCACTTTACGCTGGTAAGTGGTTTCATCGACACTTTCTAATCCCGAAATCGCTCGTTGGCGATAAAAATCTAACATGTAGCGCCAATCAAAAGCACCACGATAACTCAGTTCTACCTGCTGTTTGTTGTTCACATTGTGCATCTCTCGTTTGAGTTCGCTCGGTGTCAGCTTCAAAGTTTTCTTAAATGCATCGTTAAATCGACGAATACTGTTAAAACCACTGGCAAAACCGATATCCGTAATACTAAGCCCACTATGGTGAATCAGTTGTTTGGCAAACATCAGTTGATGATAAAGTGCGTATTGCTTCGGTGACATACCCAACTGCTGAGCAAATAGCTTACGTAGGTAGCGGTCACTCACACCTAAGCGCTCAGCAAGTTGCAACAAATCGTTACGTTGTAACTCACCTTGTTCGATTAAGCGTAGAGCTCGTTCAAACGTAGTGCGAGTACCTTGCCACGCCCAAGAGTTGGGAGCACTGTCTGGTCTGCATCTCAAGCATGGTCGATAGCCTGCTTGCAACGCCAACGCGACATCAGTGAAATATTCGACATTCTCTTCTTTTGGTAAGGTTGCTGGGCATATTGGACGGCAAAAAATCTTGGTGGTTTTCACCGCCACAAAAAATTGACCGTCAAAACGAGCATCACGAGTAGAGCGTGCTCGCTGAAACTGTTCAAAGCTATTGGACATGGCACTGCCTCTGTGTATCCATGGGCTTAAGTGTAATCTAACACCAATCACATACTAGCCATTTTCGGAACTCACGCCTATCAAAAAACTGTCACTAACGTAAGGCAGTATGGTCGCAAATCACAGCTTCAATAATTTGCTATTAGCAAATTGCTTAATAGTAAATTGTTGACTAATTTAAGATTAAGGGAAGGAATCCTGAATACATGAATACTAAGCAAGGAAATAACGCGGAGTTGGCTATGAACTTACATTCTTGCACCATCAAGCTAAATGATGGCTCTGTTTTGGTGTGTAAAACCGTCGAACAGTCTCTTGGGATGATAGAAAATCAAGGCATTCGAAACATTAATTGTATCGACATCGATGCCAAAGATGGTAACGCTATCTATTCATACCCTAGCTTGTCGATTGACGAATCTATCGAGAATCTCATGAACCTATAAACTCCCAACCACTATTAATAGGGAGTTATAACATTAGGCCAAGCTCGGGCACTTAAGTTAGATGAGCGTTCTTGATCATCGTGTGAGGTAACATCATCTTGATGTTACCTAGCTTAGTTTTGCTTTTTTAATGGCATTTATCACCACTCTCTTGCTCACTAATCATTTTGCGAAACAGGTATACTTTCTTTACCTTCCCTGCGCAAAACTCAATATTAATTGCGGTTAAAGCTCAAGTAAGTACTAACTTAACATCATGATAAAACGGCTATCCCATATAATATATGCGTTTTATGCATCAAAAAAATGAAATACATTCATTTTACTCATACATCATTCGGGCATAGTATTCAGCCATCGAGTTGGATTAATCAAAATCACCTGCAGGCCCTTGGTTTTCGTCCATATCAAGAATCACAAATTGTTTTTAAGTCATTAACTTATCGGTATTGAGTTTCGATAGTTAACAGACCTAATTGTATTCTTTAAATTACGTTATATAGGTATTACGCATGACTATTCCTACTACTGACATGCTTGAAGCATGGGAAGGTTTCGCTGCAGGTCAATGGCAAACCGAAGTAAACACCCGTGATTTTATCCAAACTAACTACACCCCTTATGAAGGCGATGAGTCATTCTTAGCAGATGCAACTGATGCGACGACAGCATTGTGGAACGACGTTCTTGAAGGCATCAAACAAGAAAGCCGCACTCATGCACCGCTTGATTTTGATACTGACCTACCTTCAACGATCATTTCTCATGATGCAGGCTACATCAACAAAGAGCTTGAAACCATTGTTGGTTTGCAAACTGACAAACCACTAAAACGTGCAATTATCGCCAATGGCGGTATTCGTATGGTTAAAACATCTTGTGAAGTGTACGGTCGTGAACTTGACCCAAGTGTTGAGAAAATCTTCACTGAATACCGCAAAACGCACAACAAAGTCTGCTTTGATCTTTATACCAAAGACATCCTTGCTTGCCGCAAATCAGGCATCATCACTGGTCTGCCAGATGCTTATGGTCGTGGCCGCATTATTGGCGACTACCGTCGACTTGCGTTGTATGGCATTAACTTCCTTGTTGCCGACAAACTAGAGCAAGTAAAATCTACGCAAAGCTTCCTAGAGCAAGGCCAAGATCTTGAGAAAACACTGCGCCTACGTGAAGAACTTGCCGATCAAATCCAAGCATTAAAAGACATTCGCACTATGGGTTTGAAATACGGCATTGATATGGCAAACCCTGCCCGTAGTGCACAAGAAGCCATTCAATTTACTTACTTTGGTTACCTTGCTGCCGTGAAATCACAAAACGGTGCCGCGATGTCACTTGGTCGTACATCGACATTCCTTGATGTCTACATCGAACGTGATTTAGCGAATGGTGTTATCAATGAAACTCAGGCGCAAGAGTTGATCGACCACTTCATTATGAAGCTGCGCATGGTACGTTTCCTACGCACACCTGATTACGATTCACTGTTCTCTGGTGACCCAATTTGGGCAACCGAAGCAATGGCCGGTATGGGCGTTGATGGTCGTACGCTAGTAAGTAAGACTACTTTCCGTTACCTACATACATTGCACAATATGGGCCCAGCACCAGAGCCAAATATGACGATTCTATGGTCAGAACAGCTTCCTGCTGCGTTCAAAAAATATGCCGCTAAAGTATCGATTGATACTTCATCAGTACAGTATGAAAACGACGATCTAATGCGTCCTGATTTTAACAACGATGATTACGCTATCGCTTGTTGTGTTAGCCCACAAATTGTTGGTAAAGACATGCAGTTCTTTGGGGCTCGTGCCAACTTAGCAAAAGCACTGTTGTACACCATCAATGGTGGTATTGATGAAAAATCAAAAGCACAAGTTGGTCCTAAACAGGACAAAATTGATGATGCTGTCCTTGATTTTGATCGCTTAATGCCTCGTTTTGATGCGATGCTAGATTGGCTAGCAACTCAATATGTGACTGCGCTAAACATCATTCACTACTCACATGATCGCTACAGCTACGAAGCATCATTGATGGCACTGATGGATCGCGATGTACGCCGCACTATGGCTTGTGGTATTGCGGGTTTATCTGTGGTTGCTGACTCACTAGCAGCAATCAAATACGCCAAAGTAACGCCAGTTCGTGATGAAGATGGTATCGCAGTTGATTTTGAGATTGATGGCGACTATCCAAAATTTGGTAACAACGACGCTCGCGTTGATGACATTGCTTGCGACTTGGTTGAACGCTTCATGAAGAAAATTCAGAAGATGACCATGTACCGCGAGGCGATTCCTACGCAGTCTATTCTAACCATCACCTCTAACGTGGTGTACGGTAAGAAAACTGGTAATACGCCAGATGGCCGTCGTGCTGGTATGCCATTTGGCCCTGGTGCGAACCCAATGCACGGACGTGACCAAAATGGTGCGGTAGCTTCGTTGACTTCAGTATCAAAACTACCGTTTGCCTTTGCAAAAGATGGTATCTCATACACCTTCTCTATTGTGCCAAACGCACTAGGTAAAGATATTGAGATGCAAAAACAAAACTTAGCGGCATTGATGGATGGTTATTTCCACCACGAAGCAGGCGACAATGGTGCTTTGATTGAAGGCGGTCAACACCTCAACGTTAACGTGTTAAATCGTGAGATGTTGCTTGATGCCGTTGATCACCCTGAGAAATACCCTCAGTTAACCATTCGTGTATCAGGCTATGCTGTGCGTTTTAACTCGCTCACTAAAGAACAACAACAAGACGTGATCACTCGTACATTTACAGAAAAAATGTAATCACGCAAAAAAATCCATGACTACCTTTTGGCCTGCATTATTGCAGGCCTTTTTTTTACCGAAGCCAATATTCAATTCTTGTCCTCGTTCGAAAATTTTGAATACCTTTATCTAAACCAAGGGCTTATTAAGCCACAATGACTGGATTACACTGCAAAGATACTCGACGTATCTATTTACATTTCGGAGTCAACGATGACCACTCTTGTTTTAAAATCCAGTATCCTTGGTGACTATTCTCAGTCAAACTTATTGATTGATGCTGCGTTAGAAGGCAAAACTCAACTAATAGAGCGCGACCTTGCAGCCAATCCATTACCGATGCTTGACGCTCAAGTACTGGCGGCTTTAAGCGGCAACTTTGACGACTTGCCTGAAGCGCAACAAGCTATCCTATCTCTTTCTAATCAGTTGGTAGATGAGTTAAAAGCGGCAGATCAGCTTGTTGTCGCTGCGCCAATGTATAACTTTATGGTGCCAACCCAGCTTAAAAACTGGTTTGATTTGATTGCTCGTGCGGGCGTAACCTTCTCATACACAGAACAAGGTCCAGTTGGCATGATCACAAATAAAAAGGTCATTGTCGTCACTACACGTGGCGGTCTGCATAAAGACTCACCTCGCAACTCACTAGAGAGTTATGTTGCAACGATGTTTGGTTTTATCGGCATTACCGATGTACATTTTGTTTACGCCGAAGCGCTAAATATGGGTGAGGAAGCCGCAACACGCAGCCGTGAGCAAGCACTAGCCGATTTACAAGCTTTGCTCTAACCCGCTTGGCACATGCTGCTGCCTGTAAATAACAAAAAACCTCGCCATGGCGAGGTTTTTTCGGTTTAGACTTCGGCGACTTGGCTAAGACTAAAGCTGCTGCTTGGAATGATGTTTTTCACCAATTCTTCCACTTGCTTAATCGCATCCACAGAGCTGCTCGCTTTACGGTAACTTAGATAGATTGGACGATACCAATCCTCAACACCCTCTACACGATGCAATTGGCCTGAAACAATAAACGCTTCAACTAAAGAGTTTGGAAGGTAGGCGCTGCCACCTTTTTCTAAAATGAAATCAAGCGCGATTCTGGCCGTTGATGTTCTCAAGTAAGGTGCTGGAATTTTTGAGTGGCGCTCAGCGTGCTCAGCAACAAACTTGGTGCCCCAATCGACATAAACGTATTTATCAGCAAAGACTTCCTCAACAGAACGAGGTTCAGTCGAAACCAAAGTCAGTGCCACATCCGCCACTTTTTTACAGTTCAATTCATCCGCTTTGATCTGATCAAAAGCAAACGCCATATCCAATGTGCGTTCTTGTAAGCTGCGAACCAAGGCTTCACGTCCCATCACTTCAGCGATAAAACCATAACCTTCAAAAGCTTCTGTCGTAACACTCAAACAGTTTTGCAAATAGGCATCCCAAACGTTCGGAGTGCCGCCCATGATGAGTTGTAATTTTTTGCCGCTCTCTAGTGACAGTTCCAATTTTGCTTGCTGAAGAGTGGTCACCATAACTTCGGCGTAACTAACCAAACGCTCTCCGGCAGAGGTAAGTTTAATGTTGTTGCGATCACGAATAAAAAGCTGTGTATCGAAATGACTCTCGAGTTGTTTGATACGTGCGCTTACCGCAGCTTGGGTTATATATAGATTCTCAGCAGCACGACCAAAATGGCGTACTTTAGCCAACTCTAAAAACGTTCTAAAGACTTTTACGTCCATTGTTATACCTCAGAAAATAGCGCTGCAAGATTAACAGGGAATTCCCCTACAAATAAAGTGTCAATGTGCAAAGTGTTACACGGATTTAACAATTTAATTTGATTGAGATGATAGAAATATTTTGTTCTTTTCCAACTTTACGCCTAATTTTCGCCATATACCAATGCTGATTAGGGCGAACTGACATTTAGAGGCTCATACGCACTGGTCTTCGTCCAAAACATACCATTTGAGGTCAATCGAATGTCTGACACTGAATTTCGTCAAGGCAAAAAGCGTTTTTACGACAACACTAAATTTCCACGTGGTTTTGCCAAATCAGGTAACTTTACGATAGCGGAAGAAGAAATTCTAACCGTTTACGGTGATACCATGCTGGGTCTAGAAACTGGTGAGCTAACTCCTCAGAGCGCTGAAGAGAAGCACTTCGTTAAAGTGATCGAGAACCCAGAGAATGCAAAATCTAAGCTAGAACGCGTTTGGTTAAAATACGTTCAACTCGCTCGCGGTCGTAAGCGTTTCCACACACTAAACGGTCGTAACAAGCCTGAAGCATCGGATGATTATGCTGAAGATAACAGCCTTGTTGAAGAAGACTAATCTGTTTTAAAATCGCCTCTGACATCAGAGGCGTTTTTTATCTAAAATTCACACTTATCGATTACAACATCAATTCAATATTCAACTAATTGCTTCGTTTTTCACACGAAACAAACTTCCCTTTAAGCCCCGAAAACCCTGGACAAATTCACATTTTGATACACTTGCACCGTATAGTTTTTACGCGTAAATTTATAGTCAACACGACAAATTATATTTGTTTTACTCTGTCGCCTTTTTGTCCGTTAATGCGCGCGGACACGAATGAGCTGCAATGCCGTGTCAGGTGTGATATCAGCCAAAACTGATTCATTTTCTTCTCTCTATTTTCGTGAGAATAGATGTGGAAAAAACATCCAAATTAGACCGCGTGCGTGCGGATTACAACGTTCACTACTGGAGCCAAGGTTTCTATGGCATTGATAACCAAGGTGAAGTGTACGTATCCCCTACATTAGACAAAACGCACCAAATCCCACTAAGCAATATCGTTACTCAGCTAGAACAGAAAGAGTTAAATCTGCCTGTACTGGTTCGCTTTCCTCAAATTTTGCATCAACGTGTGCATTCAATTTGTGACGCCTTTAACCAAGCGATCGATGAGTATCAATATCCAAATAAATACCTGTTGGTCTACCCAATCAAAGTAAACCAACAGAAAGAAGTGGTCGATGAGATTCTCGCCAGCCAAGCTAGCTTAGAAACTAAGCAACTTGGACTAGAAGCGGGCAGTAAACCAGAGTTACTTGCGGTACTTGGCTTGGCACAAAAAGCCAGCTCAGTGATCGTATGTAACGGTTACAAAGACCGTGAATATATTCGTCTAGCATTGATCGGTGAAAAACTGGGTCATAAAGTTTTCATCGTGTTGGAAAAGCTATCTGAACTTGACCTAGTACTAAAAGAAGCGAAAAGCCTAGGGGTAAAACCTCGTTTAGGTATTCGTATTCGCCTCGCCTCACAAGGTGCGGGTAAATGGCAAGCCAGTGGCGGCGAAAAATCTAAATTTGGTCTGTCAGCGTCTCAAGTTTTGACCGTAATCGAGCGCCTAAAACAAGAAAACCAGCTTGATGCAATGCAACTGGTGCACTTCCACCTTGGCTCACAAATGGCAAACATTCGTGATATCCGTAACGGTGTGAATGAGTCAGCGCGTTTCTACTGTGAACTACGTGAAATGGGTGCACAGATTGCCTTCTTTGATATCGGTGGCGGTCTTGCGGTTGATTACGATGGTACTCGTAGCCAATCTTCAAACTCAATGAACTACGGCCTGATTGAATACGCTCGCAATATCGTGCATACCGTCAGCGATGTATGTGACGACTACGGCCAACCAAAGCCAGTAATTATCTCTGAATCTGGTCGTTCTTTGACGGCGCATCACGCAGTACTGATCACCAACGTAATCGGCACTGAAACCTACCAACCAGAAATGGTTGAAACGCTTGAAGCGGATGCCCCTACGCTACTACAAAACATGTGGCGTAACTGGCAGAACTTGCAAGATGGTAGTGATGCTCGTGCGCTGATTGAGATCTACAACGATACTCAAGCAGACCTTGCAGAGGTGCACTCACAATTTGCAACTGGCGTGCTTAACTTGCCACAACGTGCTTGGGCTGAGCAGATGTCTTTACGCATCTACTTTGAACTAAGCCGTGCAATGAGCACCAAAAACCGTTTCCATCGCCCAATTTTGGATGAACTGAACGAGCGCTTGGCAGACAAGTTCTTTGTCAACTTCTCACTATTCCAATCTTTGCCTGATGCATGGGGTATCGATCAAGTATTCCCTGTATTGCCACTATCAGGCTTAGATGAGCTAGAAGATCGCCGCGCAGTCATGCTGGATATCACTTGTGACTCAGACGGTGCGGTTGAGCAATACGTAGAAGGTCAAGGTATCGAAACGACGTTGCCTGTTCCTGCGTGGAATACGGATAAGCCGTACCTAATGGGCTTCTTCCTCGTGGGTGCGTACCAAGAGATCCTTGGTGACATGCACAACCTGTTTGGTGATACCCACAGCGCAGTCGTGACAGTAAGCGATCAAGGCGAAGCGGTTATCGAGCGAATTGACGTTGGTGATTCAGTCGAAGACATGTTGCGTTACGTACACATTGACGTAGAGCAAATTCGAGAGCATTATCGCCAGCTCGTTACCCAACGAGTCGACCAACAAGAACAACAACAGGTACTGCAAGAGCTAGAACAAGGTCTATGCGGTTATACCTACTTAGAGGATTTCTAAATGAATGATTTGTTTACTAAAACTGATTATTCACTGTATTCAAACTCAATGAGTTTTATGCGTCGTCCATACCTACGCAACCCTATCGGCAGCGATGCTGACGTGGTTGTACTTGGTGTGCCACTAGACATGGCGACTTCTGGTCGTCCTGGCGCACGTATGGGCCCAGACGCGATTCGTCGCGCATCAGTAAACCTAGCTTGGGAAGGCAAAAAATTCCCATGGGATTTCAACGTATTTGATCGCGCTAAAGTGATTGATGCAGGTGATTTGGTCTTCGATTGTGGTGACGCAGAAGACTTCACATACCGTCTAGAAAAAGCGGCAGGTGAAATCCTAAAGAACGGTAAAACGCTAATGGCACTAGGTGGTGATCACTTTATCACGCTACCTATTCTACGTGCTTATGCGAAACACCACGGTGAAATGGCATTGATCCACTTCGATGCTCATACTGACACTTACGCAAACGGCAGTGCATACGACCACGGTACTATGTTCTACCATGCGCCTAAAGAAGGTCTAATTTCACCGAAGCACTCAGTGCAAATCGGTATTCGTACTGAATACGAGAAGCAAGATCACGGCTTCAACGTTATCAATGCGATGGAAGCAAACGACCTATCGCCAGCTGAAATCGTTGAGAAGGTACGTGCAATCGTGGGTGACAAGCCAGTTTACGTTACGTTTGATATCGACTGTCTTGATCCTGCATTTGCTCCAGGTACGGGTACACCTGTATGTGGCGGTTTGAACTCAGACAAAGTACTGAAGATCCTACGTGGCTTCGCAGGCATGAACGTTGTGGGCATGGATGTGGTAGAAGTATCACCAGCCTACGACCACGCAGATATGACTGCACTTGCTGGCGCAACTATCGCACTAGAACTGCTTTACGTATGGGCTTCTAAAAAGTCAGCTGAATAATTCAGTTAGCACTTAAGCTCTAAAAGCCTGCTATTGTTCACAATGGTGGGCTTTTTTGTATCTGCAATTAACACAACTCCCGCATGATATAACTTAACCTAACGTCTTTGGCAGGTGGTACAACCGCGACACGCTTGGCGAGTATGCTTATCTAAACGCGAACGCTGAATCTTACAATAGGCGTTTTTCAGTGCACGACGCGCCGCAAACCAATCCTCAGGCTTTTGCAAAATCAAATAGCCATTAAAACGCTTCACCAACTCAATTCTATTTTGCTCAATAAACTTGCTGTCATAACCAATCTCGAAATAGTCGAGTGCTTGCTCGATTGTGGTAAAACTGGCGATTTTTTGCTGAATATCGTTGTTCATTGATGAGTCTTGAGAAGTGATGGCTGCGGTAACATAACACATTCGCAATAGCTCGCCCATGCTGTGCACCAAGTAAAACGCCCTATCCTTTGAGCAAAAGATAGGACGTTTGATTAGACGCGATTTTCAGTCAGGCATTAAGCCCAAAATAGCATCGCTATAACCGTAAGCACTGCGATACAAACAACGTTTAGCACCACACCAACCCGCATCATTTCTGCTTGTTTAATATGGCCAGAACCAAACACAATCGCGTTCGGCGGGGTCGCTACTGGCAGCATAAAGGCGCACGATGCTGCAACTGCAATCAATACCGAAAGAATAACAGGTGACATCCCAAAGGCTTCTGCCACTGTTGCGAATACTGGAATCAATAGTGCTGCACTCGCGGTGTTACTGGCAAATTCAGTTAAGAACACCACAAACACTGCAATCACGGCGATGATAAAGAAGATACCTAGGTGTGCAATTGATTCGCTCAACGCGTTCGCGAGGAACACGCTAGTCCCTGTCGCTTTCAACACGTTACTCAAACAAATACCACCACCAAACAATAACAATACGCCCCAGTCGGCCGTTTTTTCGATATCTTTCCAATGCACAACGCGTGCAAAGTTAACGGCAACAATCGCACCTAATGCCACAATTGTGTCGAATTTAGCGTAACCACCTAACATGGCATTAATTGGTTTACTGAAAATCCAGAAGAAAACCGTGGTAGCAAAAATAAGTAGCGTAACCACTTTGCCTTTATCCCACTCGATAGGAGCGTGGTTTAACTCAAATTGGCCTTTTAGATCTGGCTTTAACATCATGTGTAACACAATGATCGCCAACGGTAATAAAATCGCAGCGGTTGGCAAGCCAAAGCTCATCCATTCCGTAAAGGTTAACCCTACTTCCGCTGCCGCAATAGCGTTTGGTGGGCTACCCACGATGGTCGCAATACCACCAATACTGGCACTGTATGCGATACCAAGCAGCACAAAGACATAGGTTTGGTGACCGCTTTCTTCGTTCACTTTGCTAAGTACGCCTAGCACTAATGGCAACATCATCGCCGTCGTCGCAGTATTACTGATCCACATAGAGAGCGCAGCAGTAACACCAAATAGCATAAACACCGCTACGCTCATTTTGCCTTTGGCAACAATCAGCACCTTATCGGCGATAACTTTATCCAACCCTTGCCGATGCATCGCTGCAGCCAGCGCAAAACCGCCTAAAAACAGGAAGATAATAGAGTTGGCGAAGTTGTTGAGTGCGGTTTGGGTGTTAAACACCCCAAAAAGAACCGCCATGATTGGAACTAAAATTGCGGTAACGGTGACATGCAGCGCTTCGGTTAACCAGAGGATGGCGACGAAAACCAGCATACTCAACCCTAAAACGACTTGAGGTTCATAGGGCAGCGTAAAGTAGAGAGTAAGAAATAGCGCAATATCTGCGAGGATAATTAGGCTGTTGCGGTTGATTAACCACTCCCGGGTATTGTTGGGCAAAGGGACACTATCGTTTCTATTCATTGTTATATTCCTTGTGAGGGCCAGTAGGCATGCAAATGATCCCACATAACCCTCTTAAGAAATATTTTGTTTTGCGAATTTGTTAACCATATCAAAATTATGGTTATGAATGTTAAAATTATGATTTACTTACTAACTTATCAAAACTACTCATTACCTGATCGCATTTCATGACTCGTCCGTGTCCCTGACCTTGTGTTGCCACCAACGACACATTTTCCATTTCTTGCGCTGCTCTTTGCGAGACGGAAAACTTGGTGAATTTATCGGCTTCATCGTGAACAATAATGGTCGCAGATTGGCGTAACTTCAATTTATTGTAGGGATCAATTGAGTGTAATGGGTAGTTGTAACCTTGCTGCAATTTATCGACCACCGCGTTGAACAAACGCATGGAATAACCTGAACGCGATACACTACCAAACAAGTTATCGAGGTAATCCAGCACTGGAGCAATCAACAATAGCGGCTTATCCACCAGCTTCGCGTGACGACATTCAATCGCAGATGCTGTCCCCATGCTATGTCCAATTAGACCTGCCACATCATCAACGCTATCGAGAATCGCATCTAAACCGTTTACAAATGCTGGAATATGCCCAAACGCCCCTTCGCTCTCACCATGAGCGGGATGGTCATAAGCTAATGCGGTGTAACCACGTGAGGCAATATGCTCCATTAAAGGGAAAAACTGACTCGCTGAACCTGACCAGCCATGAGTTAATACCCATACGGGGCCCGAGCCCAAAGAATAAGTCGTCAGCTTACCTTCTTTCGACTCCACGTAACCTTTAACTATACCCTGAGGAGATTGGTTTTTAGGTTTGGTTCTAACCGGAGTCAGTAACAACTTATGTGCTGTACGCTCAGCGTGCCTTGGTGCGACGCGGTGATGCAATCGGGTTGAAAGATTCACTAAGGTTCGTTTAAAACTGAACTTAGTTGAGGTATTAAAATAAATCTTCTCACTCATGGTACCTGTCCTTTGGGTACTTCATGGTTGCTCTCACTCAATTGACACCATTGGCGCAACAAAATCGAACGACCGTGCTTTTAATAATCAAAATAAAACGACGAGATAAACCGTCGTTATGCTTGTGAGCGCCAATCTCCTATCAGTCGCTCTACACCCTGCCAAAAATGGTCATGGCTAACCTGTTCGCCTCGCAGCGAATAAAATAACTTGGCGCTTAAGTACAAACCGTACAACTCAAAAGCAGCCTGTTCGCAATTTAGATCGGCTCTAAACTGCTGAGTATCCTTACCTTTACGCAGTTGGATAATCAGATAATCAATCCACTTCAATATCGTAGCTTGCAAATGCTGCTGCATTAATGTGTCTTTGCTGCCGGTTTCTTTCCACGCATCTAAAAACATGCAACTACCTTGAAAGGAGTGATTCCACCCGAGCCAGTTATCGAGTAACGTTTTTAGCTTATGAATAATGTCACCATCCCCAACACTACGCGCTGGGGCGATCACGCGCTCAGTGAACACCCGGTTGGCATGTTCTAGCACTGCAAGTTGCAGATTTTCTTTGGAATTAAAGTGGGCAAAAAGGCCACTTTTAGACATACCACACTGCTTAGCCAGCTCACCAATCGTTAAGCTCTCTAGCCCCGATATGCTCGCCAACTCAAACGCCTTTGTAAGAATCACTTCGAGTGACTCGACCTTTACTCATAAACACATTCTCGCTTGGTTCTATTTATAGTTTTAGCACGAACGTACTATTTTACAACCCTTAAACAAAACGTCAGACCAGATGACGTTTAGAAGAAGCGTTGTTGGGGCTATTTTGCTAAGTTGGAACTTTGGAGAGGGACGAGTTATAACAAGCTTTTGGACATTCACGAATTACGGTCTCTATTCTCTCCAAACTTTTCGGATTATTTTTAGTGTTGAAAATCAGGTAATTAATCGAACACCTTCACTTACCCACTAAAAACAAAGTTTGGGGTGAAGTACACCTGATATGTATTCAGGTACAACTTGTTCACTTTATGACCATCAAAATAGGTGCAGTGTTAGGTAAGAAGAATATACTGTTATAAGCCGGTATCGATTCCCAGTGTTTGATGAATCGTTTGCCTGAATAGCAGCGCTCTCTGAGTTAAGCTCTACGTCAAACTCAGTGTTTGAAGGCCACCCTGTAAGTAAGTTACGAGTGGTATTCATCACATACCCATCAATTATCACAGCCTTCATATGCAAATTGTCTAGTTGAACCAAGTGTAAGTTCTCAAATTTTTTAGATAGCGTGATAAGAGCTTCATGTGCGTTGATAGCGCTTTCGTCTTTAAGAGGACCGTAGACTAAATATACTGACTCTATTCTGGAGAGACTATTTGTTAACATTGATATGAATTTTTATTAACAAAATTGCTACTTATTAAAGGAGAAAAACCACTATGTGATTGAATGCTTCATCAAATGCGGCTATCCGCAAGACCCCATCTTTGATCGGAGCATCTCCAATTTCATACAGTTCACCGATAGATATTTCTAGTTCACAGCATATTTTTCAACAACACTCAGCTCTACACGAGTTGCCGTTTGATTGGCCATGCGTGTAAGAGTATTCCTATGAATCCCTGTCAACTTTGAGAATTCACTAATAGTTTTTTCTTGCAACAAGTAACTCACTAAGCTTGCATCTAATCATAATCGCCCTCCAGTAGGGCATAATAATATATTTAATTATAAAAGCTTGACACCAAGGCGGCAAACGCCTAGTTTATGCACAAAAGCCCACAACAGGGCTTAAAATAAAACTTCGCCTCCAGTGGAACTGGTAGTATCGAGAGTTTTGGACTTATTTTCAACCATTGATTTCGGCCTAAATTGCAAATCTGATTTTGAGTAATGATCATTGTAATTACCACTAGGTCGCAACTTTATTAAAGAGAACTATATGAACGAATTCGAGGCAATCAAACTTGTAGCAAACACTTTGGGAATCTCATCTTCGAGGTGTTAGCGCGACATATGAAAATCGTTGAAAATGAAGCTCATACTCTTGAGCTGATATCAATTGCAGAATATGCATTACTTATCCGCAATTGCAAATTAAATTAATTTTGGCTTAGTCGTGATCTCGCATGCGACATGCCTCTGGACAAACATAAGTTAAGTTTACTTTGCTGTTTAATTTGTATAAAACTAGATTGGTCAATGATGGCGGGATTACTGTTGTAATACATTGATGTCTGCTTTTCATGAAAGTCTCTGGCCGCGCCGAGATAACCAAAGACCTCCGCCTCCTCAATAGAGCCACTTTTAAAAGTGGCTCTGGACCTATAGAACCACAGCCCCTAACAAACCTTGGGGCAAAACCATGTTATCGCTATCACCAAACGAGAGCTATTCTGACCAACCGAAGATACCATTACACTAGGAAAAATTCAGGCTGAATTTTAGGTTTTCGGTATCGGGAATACTGAAACCTGCGGGACATACCAAGAAGCAAAAAGACACCGACAAACAGAGATTTCCCACTCAAACCAACCACTCACAAAATTGATTCACTTCTCGAAATAAATAAAATTTATAAGAAAATCTGCATAGATTGACGCTAGGTACTAGCTATTCAATGGATTACTGATAACTTCTCGGCAAACGTTTTCATTTGAATGATATTGTTATGCAAACAAATAAAATCACCAGTATCGAGCTAGGGCGACTGGTTGCGATCTTTCTTGTCGTCGCTATGCACTGCCAGATGTTCCTGACCTATTTCCTTTATCAAGACACGCCTTGGTTTGGCTACATTTTTAACCAATCGACTCGCTTTGCGGTGCCTCTGTTCTTCCTGATTTCTGGCTATCTAATGCAGCCTAAATTAATGGCTGCGCCAATGGCGACAGTAAAGAGCTTCTGCACACCACTTCTCAGAGTATTCATTGTTTGGAGCGTAATCTGCGCGTTAATGCCGTTTAATTTCCACACGGTGATGACCGAAGGTTATTTAGTCGAACGTATGGGGTATTGGAACTACCTTGGTCAAGCGCCACTTAATACGCTACTCGAAGGTGGCTTGGTGCATTTATGGTTTATTCCGGCATTAATGATCGCAGCATTGATCACTGCATTAATGGTACGTTTTAATCAAGTGCGTCTGCTACTGCCACTTGCCGCCGTTCTTTACATCTACGGCGTACTAGCTGGCAGCTACCAAAATATCACCGAACTATGGACTCCATTCTTTACTCGTAACGGCCCATTTTTCAGTACCTTGATGTTTGCTATCGGCTTCATTATTCGTCAAAACAGTATTCAGGTTAGCGCGGCTAAAGCCGCGGTACTGGCTTTGGCTGGTATGGCCGTGCACTTTATCGAAGCGTATATGTTGATGGACTACAAACAGGCATTTAACACCAATGACTTTGTATTCAGTACCATGGTCTGGGGAACAGGCGTATTTCTATTTTTGTTAGCCAAACCCAATCTAGGCAATCATGCTTGGGTATTGAATCTGTCTAAATCCGTATTGCCAATCTATGTATCACACTTGCCGATTATTATTGTCATGATGAACGTCGCGGGCTTTATGCAACTAGCAGGGCCTGCGAAAGATGCCACTGTCTTTACCGGTACCATCGTCTTAACCTTACTTCTGGTTAAAGGCATTGAAAAAACGCCTCTCAATCGCTGGCTATTCCGTTAATCACACCTTTGAAAGCTGGAACGATGTTGCAGCTTTATTCTCAATTGACTCTATTATTTTCTCGCGAGATCTCGCGCCAAAATCAACGCTAAACCAAACACTTGCAGAAATAACCCAATATTACGATACCAAGCGATCTGACTATCGAGTGCCATCACTTGTTCGCTTAAAGAAAGATTAGAGAGATAAAACGTATCAATTTGGTCACGCTGACTTTGCTGCGCCGACTCTATTAGGTCGAGAATTGAGCCCAGATTAGTGGCTGAGAGATCAGGAATGGGTACAGATAACCAAGCTCGTAACTGAGCTTGAAATGCGGTATCAAGTATCGGGGTAGAAGCGTCTTCCTGCTCGCGCTGAAGATATAAAATCGTCCACTCTTTTTTACGCTCTAAGGTTTCTACGCGGTTCCACGTCAGCTGAATCGAATAAAGGTTCTCTTGCTGCTGCTCTAGCAAACTCGCTTTGCTTTGCCCTAACCTTTCTAGCACGATACTCGACATCAATAGTGCCAACACATTGAGCACAAGCCCGATGAGCACCAACAACCAAGACGGCGGCCAAGCCAACTTAGTCGTTACCATAAGCGTTCAAAAGGCAAGTAAATTAGATTAAATACTGCCAACGCGAACAACACCGCGAAGGTGAGCTTCATACCCAATACTCGCCCTTTTAAATCACGTCCTAAAATCGCCTTCGCATGCACCACACGGCCAACGACAAATACGATACCTAAGCCATGAATTAACAGCGGATTTGCACCATTGTATTCAATTAACGCCATCAGTATTAATACGATAGGAATGTAATCTACCGCATTCCCATGAGCACTGCGAGCAATCTGCAGCTCTTCAATCCCACCATCAGCGTGCGCTACGCGGCTCTTACGACGCTGTTTGATCACTTGTATCGCCAACCAAAGCATCAGAAAAGCCAATAGTGATGCGTAGAGTGCTGTAATCATCTGTATCTCCCTGTAAAGGCGAAGCCGTATACTCAAGTAAGCTTCCTGCAACTTGAAGTCACTTGAGTATAGAAGAAAACCCAAAAAATACCCCGCTCGACGGCGGGGCATTGATGACATCAAAACAACATCAATCTACGAGCTTATAGAACAATGTTGAGAGAGGCGGCACACTCATTAGTAGCGATTGCGCCAAACCTTGGCTAGGCTCATCCATCGTTTCAAGCTCAGCAAAGACAGTAAAATCACTGCCATTGTACGAAGCTGCATCGGTATTGAGTAGCAACTCATAGCGCCCAGCAATCGGCATCCCTAAACGAAACTCGGAGTGCGGTACAGGCGTAAAGTTAGTCACAACCAAAATACGTTCACCACTGTCGCTAATACGCTCATGCGCTAAAATACTGGCATCGGCGGCATCTTGTAGACGCCACTCATAGCCGCGAGGTTCACAATCCAATTGATACAACGCGGGTTCTTTGCGATAGAGATGGTTAAGATCGCGCACTAAGTTTTGTACCCCTTGATGACGCTCAAACTGCAACAAGAACCATTGTAATTGGTCATCATGGTTCCACTCTGCCGTCTGACCTAACTCTGCACCCATAAAGTTGAGTTTCTTACCCGGTTGACCATACATATAGCCCAAATACGCTCTTAGATTCGCCGTTTGCTGCCATTCATCGCCTGGCATCTTGTTATGAATCGAGCCTTTGCCATACACCACTTCATCATGAGAAAGCGACAAGACGTAGTTTTCACTGTGGGCATAAATCAAAGGGAAAGTAATCGTGTTGTGGTGGTATTTACGATGCACGGGATCTTCTTGAATATAACTCAAGCTATCGTGCATCCAGCCCATATTCCACTTAAAGCCAAAGCCTAGCCCACCCACATAGGTTGGTGCGGAGACACCAGGGAAAGCCGTTGATTCTTCAGCAATCGTCATCGCATTCGGGAAGTGCTTATAGACCTCTTCATTCATCCACTTCAGCGTTGCAATTGCATCGTAGTTTTCATTGCCGCCATCGATGTTCGGAATCCACTGATCGTGACTACGCGAGTAATCGAGATAAAGCATCGACGCCACAGCATCAACACGAATACCATCGATATGGAACATATCAAACCAATACAGCGCATTGGAAACTAGGAAGCGACGCACATGCTCGCGCCCCATATCGTAGATAAATGAGTTCCAGTCTTGGTGCCAGCCACGACGCGGATCTGGGTCATGGAATAGCGGAGTACCATCAAAGTTAGCGAGGCCATGATCATCAGAAGGGAAATGCGCAGGTACCCAATCTAGCACCACACCAATACCCGCTTGGTGACAAATATCGACAAAGTATTTGAAATCATCTGGCGTACCGAAGCGACTGGTTGGTGCAAATAACCCGACAGGTTGGTAGCCCCAAGAACCATAAAATGGATGTTCAGAAACTGGCATCAACTCAACATGGGTGTAACCCATTTCCGTTAAGTAAGGCACCAATTGGTCTGCTAAATCTCGATAGTTTAGGAATTGGCCCTCCTCGTCGCGACGCCAAGAGCCTGCATGCAACTCGTAAAACGACAATGCTTGTTTGCGTTTATCAGTCACGGGGCGAGATTGCCATTGGCTGTCTTGCCATTGGTAAGCACGATGGTCATACGTCACTGATGAGAACGAAGGATGCTGCTCAGCAAAACTTCCCCACGGGTCTGCTTTGTGTGGTAGCGACTCCCCTGATGGGCCTTTTAATTCAAATTTATAGCGAACCCCTTGGTCGAGGTTAGGAATGAAAATCCCCCAAATGCCATAATCTAAACGCTGCATTGGCGTGCGGCGGCCATCCCAATGGTTAAAATCCGCGATCAAACTACACGCGCTTGCGTGAGGTGCATACACTAAAAAGCGCACGCCTGAAATGGTTTGTCCATCACGCTCAAGCGAAATAAATTGCGCCCCCATCTGACGGTACATGTGTTTAGGCGTGTGTAAATCTTCATATTCCGCATAGATGGCGTGGTATTGGTACGGATCATCAAGGATTTGTTCCGTGCCTGACCAATTGACCGCTAATTGATAGTGAGTCAAACGCAATTGTTGCTTCTGACTTAATACGAAACCCGCATCACTTTCTTTTGCCATTGGTAAGCGTGAACCATCATCCAACACAACTTCCACGCTCTCCGCACCCGGCATCCAAACTCGCAATACATCGTTTGGAGAGTCAAGATAAGGACCTAAAAATGAAAACGGGTCGGCAAAAGCAGCGTTAGAAAGTTGATGATAAGCCTGCGCTTTTTTTTCAACAGTGATGTTCAAGTTAATCTCTCCCTGACCTAACTTCTATGGTGATAGATCAACATCTACAACATTTCAGAAGTGTTTTTATTGTTTTGCATCGAGTAAGACTCATTGCAGCAAGTAAAAACCGACACTGACTCAAGCATGCTTGTGGTCAGAGCGGCAAAAACGCCCATCAACAAAATGATGAACGTCAAAATTGTTCCAATCACGCAACATATTAACCAAATTGCACGATAAAAGGGGCGAATTTGCGAATAATTTCACCCCAATTGAGTCGAATGTGATTGTCGTCGCGTCGATTTGTCTATGGACAAATGTTTTCGGCTTCAGCCCTCACTTGTGTTAAACGCTGAGCAATATGATTAACACTCGCAAGTTCAAATAGGTGCTCTAGATCCATCGATAATTTACGACGCCAGTTAGGGTATTCATTAACCGTGCCCGGAATGTTTACTGGTTGATCCATCTCCAACCAATCTTCAAGTTGCACACTGAGTAATGCAGAGGCACCAGCGGCGACATGCAACTGTAAACCTTGCGCCAAACTGGCATCCATCGCCACGGTCGAAGCATCTCGTCCAACACTACTTGGCAAGAAACCATGCCAATTGACCGAATCGAGAATGCCTTGTTTGCATCTCAAACGGTTATCGAACAATCCTTGCAACTGTTGCTCGTCAGGATAGAGACCGAGTTCTCGTCCAAGTTTGAGGTCATCACAATGCCAGAAACCGCGCAACGTTGGCATATCATGAGTACACAACGTCGCCATCGCTTGTGTTGCGTAGTGCTTCGGTGAAATGTACCCACCGTCTTGCTTAGACGTTTCAAAGAAAAACACTTTGTAAGAATGCACACCAGCATCACGCAATATATCGACGATTTCATCTGGCACAGTGCCCAAATCTTCGCCGATTACGCTGCATTGGTGACGATGAGACTCTAATGCCAAAATCGCCAACATCTCTTTCACTGGGTAATAGAGATAAGCACCTTGCGTCGCATCCTCGCCTTTAGGTATCCACCATAGGCGCAACAACCCAAGCACGTGATCAATCCTCAGCGCACCACAATGCAGCATATTCGCCCGCAGCAATGCGATAAATGGCGCATAAGCCGTTGTTTGCAGCGTATCTGGATTAAGCGGAGGCAAGCCCCAGTTTTGTCCCAGAGGTCCCAAGATATCTGGCGGTGCACCAACACTGACACTCGTGACCAAATCGCCCGTATCCGCCCAAGTTTCTGAGCCTGAATCGGCAACACCAACTGCCAAATCGCGATAAAGACCAATCGCCATGCCTTTACTTTGCGCCAATTGTTGCGCTTCGTTGATTTGGCAATCCGCTAACCATTGCATGTACATGTACAAGTGCACTTGGTCGCGCTGTTGCTCAATAAAGGCTTGCACGGCCGGAGCATCGAATTTCTGATACTGTTCAGGAAAAACCGGCCAGCCCCAAATACCTTCCTGTTGCTGAGACAAGTGAGCATGCAACGCATCAAACGCAGCTTGCTGCAATAAGCTGTCACCGCCTTGCTCAACAAACTCAAGGAACTGCTCGCCACGTAGGCTGTTGGCATCTAGATGGCGCTGTTTAAACTCCGCAAACAGCAGTGGTAAAACACTTAACTTAAGCTTTGCAACCTCTGTGTAGTTAACCCAATGAGAGTCGCGAGCCTGCTGTAAACGGGCTTGAAACTCATTACTGCCGACCACTTGCTGCGCATCAACTGATAATGCAAATTCAGGAACCGAAGCGACATCGATATAAAGCACGTTTAGCCAGCGGCGAGACGATGGGCTATAGGGACTGGCCGCTTCAGGGTTGGCTGGGAAAAGCGCATGAATTGGGTTGAGACCAACAAAATCTCCACCGCGTGATGCAATTTCTGCCACCAGCTGCTTCAAATCCCCAAAATCACCCATCCCCCAGTTGTGATGACTCTTGAGCGTATAGAGTTGAACGCTAGGGCCCCACATTTTTTTGCCTTGTTGCAATGCGCTCTGCTTAAAGCATTCCCGTGGCGTAACAATCAGGGTGGCGTTGAACGGTGACTTTTGGGCTTTCTTTGTGACGGTAAGCTGGTGATAACCCCAGGCCAAACCGTTTGGCAAAGTGAGAGTTACCCCTTGTTCACTGGCTCGTTCATCACGTACCACTTGCTCAGTCACTTTGCCCTTAATGACCTCACCCTGCTCCGTGGTAATCTGCCAACTAAAATCATTAAGCTTTTGCTTAGCATCAAGATAAAGTTGGTATTCGTTTGCTTCGTCTTCGCGCAACACAATCACAGGAGCAAGGACTGGGCGCTGGCTTTTACTATTTACACTCGCCAGCAACGCTTGATCGCTAGACGTATCGAAGCCAAGCGCTGTGAGTAAGCGCTCTAACGTTTCACTCGACACAAAGGCCTTATTGCCCCAAGCATCAAGATAAGAATCGGCAAGATTGGCTGCTTGCGCAGCTTGTTTTAGAACCGTTTGATTTAGCATTGAGCTCTCCGAAGGCCATCGTTAAAGATGGCCTTCTGCTGGTTATCGTTTGACGCTTTCCAAATGCCAAATATTATTGACGTAATCACGAATACTGCGGTCAGAACTGAATTTACCCACTAACGCCGTATTGAGAATGGCTTTTTTCGCCCAACCGGTTTGATCTCGATATTGAGCATCAATCGCCTCATGCGCTTCCACGTAAGAGGCAAAGTCCGCCAACACTAGGTATGGATCACCACCGTCGAGCAAACTATGGTATGTCGCAGCCAGTTTACCCGGTTGACCCGGAGTAAATTCATCCCCCACCAGCAACTCTAGTGATGCTTTGAGCAGTGGATCGGCGTTGTAGTAAGCATAAGGGTTATAGCCTGACGCATGCAGGCGTTCGACTTCATCTACTTCTAAACCAAAGATATAGATATTGTCATCTCCCACTTCCTCGCGGATTTCAACATTAGCACCATCCATCGTACCGATGGTTAAGGCACCATTGAGCGCCATCTTCATGTTACCTGTACCTGACGCTTCTTTACCGGCGGTTGAAATTTGCTCAGACACATCGGCGGCAGGAATAATGATCTCCGCCATGCTGACGCGGTAATCCGGCAAGAACACCACTTTCAGTTTGTTGTTGATGCGCGGGTCGTGATTCACTTTTTCCGCAATCTTGTTGATGGCGTAAATGATCTCTTTCGCCAAGTGGTAACCCGGTGCTGCTTTGGCGGCAAAAATAAACACTCTTGGCACCATGTCAAAATCAGGATCATTAATTAAACGGTGATACATCGACAGTATGTGCAACATATTTAAATGCTGACGCTTGTACTCATGCAGACGTTTAATTTGCACATCGAAAATCGCATTAGTATCGAGCTCGATATCCATATTTTGTTTAACCCAATCAGCCAAACGTTGCTTATTGGCTTTTTTCACCGCCATAAACTGCTGTTGGAATTCGCCGTCATCTGCGTACTGCGATAGCGCTTCAAGTTGATCAAGATCGGCAGGCCACTGGTCACCTAATTTTTCAGTGATCAAGGCACTTAAAGCTGGGTTGCAGAATTTCAACCAACGACGCGGTGTAATACCGTTCGTCACATTGGTTAAGCGACCTGGATAAAGCTCATTAAATTCAGGGAAAAGATCGCGTTTCACCAATTCAGAGTGCAATGCAGCCACCCCGTTAACCGCATAAGAGCCAACCACACATAGGTTTGCCATGCGTACCATGCGGTGGAAACCTTCTTGAATGATCGACAACTTACGTTGTTTCGATACATCATCAGGCCATTTCGCACGTACTTCTTTCAAGAACAAATGGTTGATTTGATATATGATTTCCATATGTCTTGGCAACAAACGTTGAATCAGTGATTCACTCCAAGTCTCAAGTGCTTCTGGCAATAGCGTATGGTTGGTGTAGGCGAATGTTTTTGAACAGATCGACCATGCTTCATCCCAACTCATGCCTTTTTCATCGATAAAGATGCGCATCAACTCAGGGATGGCAATGGTTGGGTGTGTATCATTCAATTGAATGGTTTCGTATTTAGGCAATGAGGCCAGTGTATGCCCCGCCTGCTCATGACGGCGCAGAATATCACGCACTGATGCTGCACTATGGAAGTACTGTTGCATCAAACGCAGTGTTTTACCTTTCTCATGGTTATCATTTGGGTAAAGAACCTTGGTAATGTTGCCCGCATCGATAAGAGCATGCTGCGCTTCAAAGTAGTTACCATTGTTAAAACTCTCTAGCGAGAACGGGGCGATGGCCTTACATTCCCACAAACGCAGTGGATAAACCGTTTCACTTTGATAACCAACAACAGGAATATCCCATGGCATGGCTTTTACTGTCATACCCGGAACCCAGCGGCGCTGCTCTCGACCATTATCCATCGTCACTTCTACGTGACCAAAAAAGCCAATTTCTTGCGCTAATTCTGGACGAGCAATCTCCCACGGATACCCTTCGACACCACACCAAGCATCCGGAGCTTCTTTCTGGTGGCAATCGACAAACGATTGTTTAAATAAACCGTATTCATAGTGCAAGCCGTAGCCAACACTTGGGTATTCTTGAGCCGCCAACGAATCCATAAAACAAGCGGCAAGGCGACCAAGACCACCATTACCCAGTGACGGATCGCGTTCTTCTTCAAGCAAGTCGGCTAAATTTTGCCCGAGCTCTTCCATCGCATGCGCAACTTGTTCATACAGGCCCATGCTGATCAGGTTATTCCCCGTCAAACGGCCAATCAGAAACTCAAGCGACAAATAGTTAACGCTTTTCGCATTCAGAATTCTTGGGTCTTGCTCGGTATGTAATAAATCGAGTGTGGTGTATTCCCCCAGAGCACGTCCCATCGCGAGATACCATGCACGGCTTGAAGCCTGTTCGACGGTCGTCGCATACGTTGAACTGAGGTGGTTTTTGACACTTTTTTGGAATGAAGCTACATCAAACTGCTTTTGCTGTGTTGGTTTCATCGATGAATTCTCTTCTTATTTTCCTAGCACTATCCTGCAAAGGGGTGAATCTAGTTGCATCATCCTACAGACAGCAAAACAGGGCGTAGATAAAAAGGCGTAGATAACCGTTCACCTTCAAACCGCAACATAGATCACACCAACCAAGTATTCACTCATCACTAAACGTGACATTTCTCTTGAACACTCATGATTTAGCTTAGTTGTGAAAAGATAAGGTTCTCGATGACAAAGCGACGACAAAGTGTCATTACGAGAAATTGATCACATTTCATCGACCGTAGTGCCGAAAGAGACCGTAACAAAGAGGAGATGATTTAACCGATAACATGTCTAAAATCGCACTTATTGTGAGATACGTCACGCCCAGACGGCGTAGAACAAAAACTTAGGTGATATTTTGTACTCAGTGCGCGATGCTGACACCAAATCAGGATGATTTTATCCCATTGATAGAAGGACAATATCGGCATGTGGATCGCGGCAAAACTTTGTCAACCAGGCGGCCTAACCGCTCACGTTTCACGCCCCAAAATAGAACAGCGTTTAGAGCATGCGGCAAATGCAAAGGTTGTGCTATTTCGTGCCCCTACCGGATATGGCAAAACATGCGCTCTAACTCACTGGCTAAAAAGTAAAAAAAACATTGGTTGGTTTAACATCGGTCCGCAAGACAATGCGCCTCAACAGTTTGCCAATTATTTTCTCGCCGCATTACAACAAGCCATTGATTATCAATTGGCTCCTCAATCTGACATTGAACCCTTTGATTTAACTTCTGCATTTAGCCATGCATTAGCGCAGATCGACACACTAAAAAAGCCTTGTTACTTGGTACTAGAAGATTTTCATCATATCCAAAAGAAATCGATTCTTGATGCGTTGCGCGACTTTATCCCATTGCTCCCACCCAAATTAGTGTTGGTCATGACTAGCCGGACACAGCCCAATATTGGGTTAGGCAAATTGCGCGTAAGAGGCTTACTACTTGAGTTTACGCCGACAGAACTGGCGTTTACTCAGCAAGAGACAGAATACTTTCTAGAACAAAAAATGACTCGCCGTTTATCCCAACAGCAAATGGCGCAAATACACCATCAAATCGATGGTTGGCCAGCGGCACTTGAACTCTTCGCTTTGCAATTGTCAGCAGCTCAAGAAGAAGACTTATTCGCCCCAGAGCAAGTGACACCCGAATTAAATACTCAAGCAGTATGGCAATATTTGATCGAAGAGATCTTTCGCGATCTCGACCACAACACACAAAGCTTTTTGCTCCAATGTGCCGTTCTTGAACGTTTTAACCCAACGTTAGCACGTGAAGTTACGCAGCATGTTGATAGCTACCAAATGCTTGAAACGCTACTCAATCACGGCTTGTTTATTGAATCGGTACCATCGCAAAATAACTGGTATCGCTTTCAGCGCTTATTTGCTCAATTTCTCAATCATGAACGTACCCTGCGACAACCACAGTTGGAGAGCACTCTCAATCAACGTGCAGCAAAAGGCTGGTTAAAAATCGGCAATGATCAACTGGCGCTTCACCATGCACATGAGGCCAAAGATCATCTGCTCACCAAAGAGATTATTCATCAATATGGTTGGCAATGGCTTAATAAAGGTGAGGTCATTCAATTGCAGCAAGCCTTGTCTGCTCTTCCTTGCATCATGATTGAGCGAGACTTTTCCCTGCGCCTACTGCATGCGTGGGTCATGTGCGAGTTGGGTGACCATCAAAAATTAACCGAACAACTCGACGCGATATCAGAGCAAGAGTTAAGCCTGCATCAGCATAGCGAACTGCTAACGCTGAAAGCGAAGATTGCACTTGAGCATAATCCCCAAATTGCTTTGGATCTTGCCCAACAAGCGCTCAGTCAACTTGGTACTGATGCTTACTACAATCGAATTGTCGCGACATCCGTCATTGCTCAAGCGAACTTTCAACTAGGACATTTGCAACGCGCCCTGCCCTTGACCCAACAAAGTGAAAAATTGGCGCGCCAATATCAAACCAGTGATTATGTTATTTGGGCAGTGCTGCAACAAAGTCAGATTGTTTTAGCGCAAGGCTACCCTCAGGCAGCGTTTGATCTACAAGAGAAAGCGCTTAACTTATTGCAACCCGATCAACTCGATTGGCAGGCGCGCATTATTGTTCACCGTGCAGAATTATTGCTGAGCTGGGGTAAAGTCTCTGAATCCAAGGCATTGATTTTGAGATTAATAAAGCCTCACGCAGAACTAAGCGATCATATTCACCTGCAATGTTACGCTCTGCTAATACGCATGGCACTCATCACCCACAATCTAAGCAAAGCTCGTCGATACTATGGAGAGCTCGATGCGAAGCTTACTTTAGTCAACATCGATGATGGGCAGCGAGCTTCCATTGATTTAGCTTTACTGCTCTATTGGCGAACATCGCAAGACGATGAATCTATTCGGTTTTGGCTTAACCACGCGCAAGCTCCGAGCCGCAATCACAACCAAGTCACACAATTACAATCACGCAATATTGCTCGTGCACAATTCTATTTATCACTGAACAGTCAAGCGGCCGACACTTTGCATCAACTTCAGCAGCAAGCGTTTCAGCACCAACTTATCACTGACCAAATAAAAAATACGGTACTACAAGCACTTGTGAGCCGCCAAAACGGCAATCTAGCTTTATTGGATTCGTTAAATGCGGTGAGTCAAAGCGGCCTATTTGGTGAATATTTGCATGATTTCGACGCGTTTGCCCCAATGTTTAGGAGCTCATCGTTACAGGCACAATTAGATCAGCTGACTCGACACCGAGTCGAACAACTGCTGCAAGTCAATGCGCACGTGAAACGCAACCACCAAATACATTTCGACCAACCATTTGTGACGCGCTTGCTAAGCCAACAAGCATTACCTCAAGCCGTGCTCAATAGTCCACTCACCCAACGTGAATGGCAGGTTCTTGGATTGATCTATGCGGGAATGAGTAACGATCAAATTGCCCAGCAATTCGATGTAGCGGGAACCACAATTAAAACTCATATTCGTAACCTGTATCAAAAGCTCAATATCACCACCCGCAAACAAGCTGTCGCGACGGCTGAAACGCTAGTCAAACTGGCCGAATACGAATAACAACAGATTAGGGTTCGATTTCACCAATCGAATACAAGACTAATTCCGGCGGATTGGAGCCCATGCCAAGTGAGTGAATATCCTCACCTTCCGCCTTCAATTGCTCGATAATGTCTAAGCCCATTTGCTGCTCAACGCCAATAATAATCGGCATCTCCGATGCCGAAACACCAAAACGGGTGGCAATCAAAAGTTGTTTTACTTTGTCTTTGCTCGTTTCATCCATGTGATCTTACCTTGATTTATCTCGCTCTAATTCAGCGTAGCACCATCTGATTTATTTCGATTATCAATATTTCTTTGATAATGTTTCAACCGCTAGCTAGTTTCTCTCACCCACATTCGCTCATAGAATGCATTTCGTTGACAGGGCAAACGCCCTCAAGAATATAAAAACTCTGAATAGAAAAATACAGGATACGACGATGACTCACCCAATTATTGCTGACCTACAATCTCGCTACACTGCAAAACGTTACGACGCAGAAAAACGCATTCCACAAGCAGACCTTGATGTGATTTACGAAGCGATTCGCCTGTCAGCGTCATCTATCAACTCTCAACCTTGGAAATTCATCGTTATTGAAAGTGATGAAGCAAAACAGCGCTTCCACGACACTTTCGCTAACAAACATCAGTTCAACCAACCGCATGCAAAAGAGGCATCACACACCATTTTGTTTGCGTACAACCCGAACTACACCAAAGACAACTACAAAAAAGTGGTTGATGCAGAGGTTACTTCTGGTCACCTACCAGCAGATATGTACAACAACATGCTTGACGGTGCTTACACGTTTGCTGAAGCAAACACTGATGAAAATGGTTTCAACGGTAACTGGACTCGTGCACAAACTTACCTAGCACTAGGTAACACACTACACGTGCTAGCTCGCCTTGGTATCGACTCAACCACAATGGAAGGTGTTGATCCTGAGCTAATCGGTGAACTGTTCAAAGAAGAACTAGACGGTTACGTATGTGAAGTTGCACTAGCAATGGGTTACCACAAAGACGGTGATGACTATAACTTTGGTAAGCCAAAAGCGCGCCTACCAATGGCAGACGTACTTCAAGTTCTATAATCACCACGTCATCCTGTTAAAGCCTCGCCAATGCGGGGCTTTTTGTTATCTTCACGATAGCAAAACCATCCTTCGTTCAACACTAATTCATCAGGTACTTCAAAGAAGTGACTTTGCGTTATCGTATAGCAATCTGCTACTGTAAAAAGAACCCAAAAAAACACACAATATTTTTACAAAGGGATGCTAAATGCGCGCAATTTTTTCACTTATATTTCTACTCCTTGCCACACTTAGCTCTACAGTTGGAGCACAAGAAAAATACTCAGAATCGGATATGCTCGATAGACCCCTCATGGAGCGCTATATCCTTGATGAACTGAAATCACTACGAGAATCGCAACAAGATTTGGAGCGACGCTTAGTGATCGATATTACTAATCGAGAGTTGGCCGTGGCCGATAAATCACTCAATTACGCCAATGTCACCGTTACCTACTTTTTCTATATTATCGCTGGTGTGGCATCCCTGATCGCCTTTGTTGGTTGGCAGTCGATTCGCGAGTTAAAAGTGAATACCAAAGAAATGGCCGACAAGCGCCTCGAAGGCATTGCACAAGAATATGAGAAGAAATTTATCGCCCTTGAGCGGGACTTAAAACGTAAAACTCGCATCATTACTGAAAACAACAAAGAGATTGAAATAATCAATGAAGTGCATAACTTGTGGCTACGTGCGCAAAGTATGCAAACCCCAGAGCAAAAAATCGCCGTCTACGACGAAATTCTGCATATTCGCCCTGGCGATCTTGAAGCGCTAACTTACAAAGCCGATGCCGCCATGGAAGCCAACGAATACAACTGGGCACTCAGCCTGTGTAATCGTGTTTTAGAACTCGACGATACTAACGGTCCAGCACTCTATCAACGCGCCTGTGCTTTTGCTCGTCTTGGTGTCGAAGAGCAAGCGATTGATGATTTAACTCGCGCCATTGAGGCCAGCCCTTCAATTCGAGATTTAATTGCGCACGAACAAGATCTGGAATCTTTGCATGGCAACAAGCGTTTTGAAGCTTTGTTGGAGACCTATTCAGAAGAACAATAGGCTCTCCATTACGCAAGCCGCGCTCGCGGCTTGCTCTCTGTTGTCACTCATTCAGTTCTATTACCACGAATTCCATGACATCAGTTTCACTAAATTGATTTAATTATCACCACCTCTTCACCAAATTCTCATCTTAGCTCACTTTCTGACAACACAGTTCTACCGCTGACAAGTGAAATACGGATAATCAAAAACCATATAACTAAAATTTAGGCACACCTAAAAGCACTATGCTTGAGGTTATGTGTCGCTGTTTTTTTGCTTGTAACGCTATGAGAATAACCTATGACGACGACAACCTTTCCTAATGACTTTTTATGGGGCGGCGCTATCGCAGCTAACCAAGTTGAAGGTTCATATCTAACCGATGGTAAAGGACTTTCGACTTCAGATATGCTGCCAAATGGCATTTTAAGCCCACATCAAACCCGTGAAGAACGCACGCCGGGTATCAAAGATTTGGCGATCGATTTCTACCATCGCTACCCTGAAGATATCGCGCTATTTAAAGAAATGGGATTTACCTGTCTGCGCCTCTCTATCGCTTGGACGCGCATCTATCCAAATGGTGATGAGTTAGAGCCAAACCAAGCTGGTTTAGAATACTACGACAAAATCTTTGCTGAACTAGCAGCGCACAACATCACTCCGTTTGTGACCCTTTCTCACTACGAAATGCCTTATGCACTGGTAGAAAACTACGGTGGTTGGGGAAGTCGTAAACTGATTGAGTTCTTTACCCGTTATGCACGTACCGTGTTTGAGCGCTACAAAGACAGCGTCAAACTATGGCTAACGTTTAACGAAATCAACATGTCGCTACACGCGCCATTCACTGGTGTTGGCTTGCAAGAAGACGCGAGCGAACAAGATATCTTCCAAGCGATTCACCACCAATTAGTTGCTAGTGCAGAAACGGTGCAGTTATGTCATCAAATCATCCCTGACGCCAAAATTGGTAACATGCTGCTAGGTGCAATCGCCTACCCGCACACTTGCCATCCAGATGATGTGATTGCCACCATGCATGAGAATAACCAGTGGCTATTCTTTGGTGATGTGCAAACTCGTGGTCGCTACCCAGGTTACATGCTGCGTTACTTCCGCGACAACAACATCACGATTGAAATGGCGGATGGCGATGTTGAAACGCTGGCCGCGGCGAGTGTCGACTTTATATCGTTCAGCTACTACGCCTCGGGATGTGCCAGTGCGAATGACCATGAGAAAGAAGTGGGCAATATCGTTGCAGGTGTACCAAACCCATACCTAGAGAAAAGCCAATGGGGCTGGCTGATTGACCCGAAAGGTTTGCGTATTTTGCTTAACTTCCTTTACGACCGTTACCAAAAGCCACTGTTCATTGTGGAAAATGGTCTAGGCGCTCGCGATGAAGTGACGGCTGACGGTGAAATTATCGATGACTACCGCATCTCATACTTGAACGATCACCTAGTACAAGCGCGTGAAGCGATTGAAGATGGCGTTGAGTTGATGGGCTACACCACATGGGGACCTATCGATTTAGTGGCAAACTCCACTGCTGAAATGAGCAAACGCTACGGCTTTATCTATGTTGACCGTGACAATGAAGGCAATGGCGAACTGACCCGCCTACGCAAAAAGAGCTTCTACTGGTACCAAGAAGTGATCAAAACTCAAGGTGCTTCACTCAAAATATAAAGCGCTATCTTGAGCGCTAAAACAAAGCCAGTCATCATCGACTGGCTTTGATATTTAAGTTCTTAAAATGATCAGAAACTTAGCGCATCACCCTGAGCTGGGAAGTGAAATTTCACCCCAAGCTTATTTGCTTCATCAAGCTGACGCTTAATCACTGTTTGTGGGTCTTCGCCTTTCTTCAAGCTGTATTTGATATGGCTAATCACCACATCAAGATCGTTCAGACTGCCTTTACCGGCTAAAGTCTCAAGCGCGGTCAGCTCTTTGAGTAGCCAATTTGGCGTCAAGTGACCAAACAGTGCTTTATCTGGTGTTTGGTTAGTAAACGACACTTCAATCACAATGCCTTTCAGCTTATCTTGCTTCACAAACGGAGCCAGTGTTGACCACACTTTGCTTAGCGCATCGCTCTTCTCTACCGCATCTGGGCCAGTATCACCAAAATAAACGAAGACATCGCCAGCTTTGTCTTTGAGCATAAATGCCGTTGACTGACCACCAGAGTGCGCAAGCGGCATCGCCATCACTTGCATGCTGGTGCCTTTCACCTCTTGCCATTGAAACTCTGGAAGATCGGTGTAAGTGTATTTGCTGAGTTTAAAGCCGAGACCTTCGTTGCCAAAGTTTGGCCAAGCCGACCAGTTGAAGTAGTTATTCATCAAGGCTTCATTGGTAGCTGACAAGCCGTAAATAGGTTTGTGGCTATCATCTGGTGAGCTAATAATCATACCCGCCACATGGTCAAGGTGAGCGTGACTGATCAAATAACCTTTTACGCGTTCTTTCAGTAAGTAACCGACTTTGGTGTATTTCGAATCTGCTGGCACTTGCACATCTTCAAATGCGCCTTTTTGTTCGGAAACAATCAAACCGTTCACTACCGAACCCGCATCAAGCATCACGTAATTATCATCTTGCTCACTTTTAAGCATAAATGCGGTTAGGTTACCGTCTTGGATCCCGCCTTTACTTCCCAACGTTACGGTTTCAAAGCTGGCGGCATTCACACCAAAAGACAAACAACCAATCAATAGCGCTAGTTTCGTTTTCAACATACTTATCCTTATTACGGCTTGGTGCCATTTATGAATCACCCAATGATTAGCTCGTGGAAGCTAAACCAAAGGCAAACGATAAACCCATTTTATTACAGATAATTAGATCAATACGGTGAATGATGAATCGAATCTTTTATCGAAAGCATTAGCCACATTTATAAATTTATCCTCAGCATCAGATTTACATTTGTTTACCTATGCTGACCGCAGCTTACATTGCAGAGGGTAAGATCTCTTTATCTTGAAATGGGAATCTGACCATGAACAAACTCTATACATACGTAGCGCTCATTGTCGCAGCCTGTAGCTTAATTTGGTTACAAGCAGAGCCGACCATTTTTAGCAATACCAATTTTATGCAATGGCGCAGCGCGCTAATGCAACTTACCGGTGTGGTATCACTACTGCTCCTCGCCATCACCATGTTATTAGCACTGCGCTTACCCGCGATTGAACGCTTAACTGCAGGACTTGATAAGTCATACCGTTTGCACAAATGGGTCGCTATCTATGGCGTGATCATTGGGGCTGCACATTGGCTGCTTGCCATCGTGCCGAAAAAATTGGTTGCTTGGGGTATCATCGCTCGTCCAGTAAAAGGCGCTGGCCAACAATTCGATCCAGATTCACTGCAAGCCACTATCATGGGTTTACGTGGTGGTGCTGAGTCCATTGGTGAATGGGGTATCTACCTGTTTATCGCACTGACTCTCATCGCACTATTTGCACCAATTAAATACAAACGCTTTCGTATTACCCATAAAATCATGGCGCTTGTGTTTGTCGTTATCGCTTACCACTCAGTGATATTAATCAAACCCGCCTACTGGAGCAGTCTCATTACACCGCTTGTCGTTGGATTGGCGCTGATTGGTACGATTGCCGCGATCATTAGCTTGCTGGGTTTGATTGGTAAACGTAAAACTCACCACGGCAAAATTGGGAGTATTCACCACGATAGCGACAGCCACACCACCAATGTGCGGGTGACTTTACCAAAATGGTCAGGACATAAAGCAGGACAATTTGCTTTTCTTAAAGTAGAAGGTGAAGAGCCGCATCCATTTACGATTACTTCTGATGCCAGTCAGCCTTACGTCGAGTTTTCGATTAAAGCACTGGGTGACTTTACGACTAACCTGCCTAAACTGTTAAAGGTTGGCGACCCGGTGCAAATTGAAGGCCCATATGGTGACTTTGACTTTAATGATGATAAATCACAAATTTGGATTGCCGGAGGCATTGGTTGCGCGGCATTTAAGGCTCGCTTAGCGGAATTGAAAAACAGCAGTGCGCCGGTCACGTTTTATTATTGTACCCAAGCGCCATCACCAACATTAATCGCGGATCTCGAACACGCAGCGGCGAAAGCGAACATTGAGTTTCATGTCATCGATACCCGTGTGATGCGCTTTCTCACTATCGAAGAAATTATTCGTAGAAAGAGTCATATCGAACCGTTCGATATTAATCAAAGCAGCATCTGGTTTTGCGGCCCGCTTGGGTTTGGCCAAGCGTTGAAGAAACAGCTCAGCGGTCAACAATACAACTTGAATCACTTCCACACTGAGCTATTTAACTTCCGATAAAAAAAGGGGCTCTATGAGCCCCTAGGTAACGCACCGATTGAACCGCTATTTTAGATATTAGGTCTTGCGGTTTCTAGGCTCGAAGGTGGTAAATGCGGCAAAGTTACTTGTGGTAATTCACCAGTGAGCGAACGTAAAAACTCGGCAATTTTTACTGCTTCTTGCTCATTTACACCCATGCCTAACTGAATATCTGCCATCAACATGATCGCATCCTCCAAGTCCCAAACTGAGCCATCATGGAAGTACGGATAGGTAAGATCTATGTTGCGCAGCGTTGGAACTTTAAACACGAACTTATCGAAGTCCTTACCCGTGATAGCCTTGCGTCCTACGTCTGGATTATCGGTTACAAACGGCTTCACTAGACCCATTTTTTGATACATCTGACCACCAGCAAGTGGGCCTGAGTGGCAAGTGGTGCACCCTTTTTGTTTAAATAGGTTGTAGCCTTCCAATTGCACTTGAGTCAGCGCGGTATCATCACCTTGCAGCCATTTATCAAATGGGGCATTTGGCGTACGCAGCGTTTTTTCAAATGTAGCGATGGCATCGGTCACTTCAGTAATCGTGATTTCATCCACGCCATAAGCTTGTTTAAACAGCGCTCGATATTGCGGAATCGAACGCAATGTATCAAGCGCGAGCTCATGGGTTAAGGCCATCTCTAAAGGGTTCTCGATAGGTCCGGCGGCTTGCTCTTGCAAGTCTTTGGCACGACCATTCCAGAACTGAACAAAGTTCAGATCTGAGTTGAACACGGTTGGCGAGTTGATTGGACCAATTGCCCATTTATGACCAATAGAGGTTGGTAGGTTATCGACCCCACCACGGGCAAGGTTATGACAAGAGTTACACGAAATGGTATTTGAGGCTGAAAGACGTGGTTCAAACCATAAGGTCTTACCCAGTTCCACTTTCTTAGCGTCTAGACCCACTGCAGGTTCGATAACTTTGATCGGCTCTTGAGCTTGCCGATCAGCGTAAGCGCCAAAAGAAATTATCGACAGTACAGACATTGCTATTATTGTTTTCATTGAGACTTCCTCTCTCAGAGATATAACAACCTCACTAGGCTGGCGTTTTTCTACCCGAAACGCTCTGGTGCCTAAATTAATGCAAACAATTACTCGCACAAAATGTAAAAAATCGATAAAGCTAATAGAAATAATCGATGTTAAAAACCATTAACACATGTACACCTTGTGGCACATAGCCCTAGCTCTATAGATCACCAAATATTTACAAAAAAAACCAAAAATCAATCAATTCATCATTTGATTTACATCAATTTTGAGAAGTCATCTAAAACGCAAAAGGGATGACTCATGCCATCCCTCATTACGGCAATGAAAACAATTACCAATATTGTTGGTTATTGAGTGCAGGAGCACAACGGGTTTCACCCGCAATCGAACCAAACTCGCTACCATCAAGTCTCAGACCCAACCAACCGTGTGGATAGCTCAATACCAACGGTGCTTTGAGTTGATCTTCCGTTATCTGAGCAAACCCCACTTTACCGTAAAAGCTTGGGTCGCCGTATGTCGCAACCACATCGACGCCTTGCTGCTTAAGGTTATCAAGACCAAACTGAATCAGTTTTTGCCCCACGCCATTACCTTGTGCATGAGTGGCTACCGCTGCAGGAGAAAGTAAATAAGCGCGTAGATTATTTTCAGCAATTTTAAGCTCAGTAAACACAATACAGCCGATCAGCGCTTCATCGTCTAAAGCACCGACGATCGTCATCTCTTGTTCTGGTGTGGTTACCACCAGTTGCTCGGCTAATTCGCCAATCACTTTACCTTCATCCACACCTTCCGAATCGCTAAAAGTAGCAGTAAATAATTCCGTAATTTGTGCTTTGTGGTTAAGTGCTAACGTCGTTAATTTCATATTCGTTCTCTTGTTCATTAAGCTTTAGCCAATACAAACATTTGGTAATCAAACTCAGGTTTGTGGTGATAAAAAATATCCAACTCAGCCTGAATATCAATAAGCGCTTGTGAGCCAATCAATTGCGTTTTTAGTTCATTGGCACGTTGCTGAAGCGGTTGATAATAATTTTGCCAAGCCTGATCGCTTAGCGCGAAATGCTTGATAACTCGATAGCCCGAGGCTTCGATTTGCTTGATACGTTTCGCCACTGTCTGCATATCAGGATAACCGCTGGCCCAAAATTGAGCGGCTTCCTCACTCGGTGCATCACTACTCCAAACGATGTCACTCACAACAAGCAAACCTTGCGGGGTTAAAAACTCACGCCAGTATTTAAGCGCTTTCTCAACACCCATGATGTAGGCACAACCTTCGGCCCAAATCAGGTCAAAGGATTGTTTAGTAAAAGGCAGTTCTGACATATCGCCAATAGCAGGGACAACTTGTTCCGCATAACCCAACTCTTTGGCACGTTCCATCAATCGGTCTAATGCTCCTTGATGATTATCGAGCGCAGTGATTGGCACTGGTAAATGCTCAGCTAATACGGTCGTTGCAATTCCTTGCCCACAGCCAATTTCTAATACTGCAGTCGGTTTTTGCGGCAAAGCGTTCAGTGCGGCCAATGTATCGCCTTCGCTACCCGGCCCCCAACGATCCAGTGGGGAATACACTTGCTCAAAGTCAGCCATATAGCTTTCATGAGTATTCATATCTTTAGATAACCATCGTAATCGCTGCGCATCCACATCACTAAAGCCTTGCATTTTTAGCCAAGCTAAATGGGCGTCGGGCGCAACTTTATCTAACATTTCATGCCACCCTGAAAGTGGCTTCTCACCTAACAATGCCGCCAACAAATCCCGCGCTTGCTGCTTATGCGCAATCTCCGCATCGAGCTGTTGTAAACGGTCACGCAATAACGCTTGCTCAATTTTGGCCTCCAAACACGCCTTGCATTCCTTTAAGGTCAAGCCGCCATTTTGCAGTTGTTGGATTAAGGTCAAACGTTGTACATCCATATCGCTATACATGCGATAACCATTGCTCATGCGCTTCCCGGAGATTAACCCTAACTTTTCGTAATAGAGCAAAGCGGTACGTGACAGGCCAACCCGTTCACCCAATTCGGAGATACGATACATTGATATGTAACCTATAAAATCTGTTGCGATTGTCAGTATAGAAGGAATGTTAAACTGTAAAGCTATAGACAGGTCAAACACTATCGAGAAAATATTTTATTTGCTGAGCAAAGCGATGATTTTTCACCATACTTATGGTTTACGTCATGCGCTAAAAAGGAAAAAAGATGAAACGAACCTTACTTGCTTTAGCACTTTGCTCGATTTCCAGCTTTGCATTGGCCGATAGCTCTGCCAATGATGAAATCAGTGTAGAGATGATTGATCTCAATAGCGGCAATTCAGCCGGCACGATAGTGATCACCGCTAGCCAATATGGCACTGTCTTTACCCCGAACTTAACCGGATTAACTCCAGGCCAACACGGTTTTCATGTGCACACCAATCCATCCTGTGACAGTGTTGAAAAAGACGGAAAAACGGTTGTAGGAGGCGCAGCGGGCGGACACTACGATCCTGCTAACACTGGTAAACATGGTCAGCCTTGGACGGATGATAATCACTTGGGCGATCTACCTGCGCTGTTTGTCGATAGTGATGGCAAAGCCACCTCGCCAGTAATCGCACCAAGAGTGAAACTCGCCGACCTCGATGGTCGAGCGTTGATGATTCATGCCGGAGGTGACAACTATTCTGATAAACCAGCACCGCTTGGTGGTGGTGGGGCTCGCATGGTGTGCGGCGTAATGAAATAAAATCTTAATTGAGAACCCCAAGTCATTGTCATGCCGCGGGGTTCTATTGAGTTAAAGGTTTTGTAAGCGCTCAATCAAACGCTGTAACACAGGACCAGAGCTTTGCGTTCGTGAGACTAAACAGCCTGTCGTGGTTAGCCAACCATTCAACTCATGCGCCACAGGCAGCGCCACTAACTTACTTTTGTCGATATAGGGTTTGGCCATCACCTCAGGTACCACCGCCCAACCAATGCCTTTGCAGGCTAAGTCGAGCAGCAATCCATGGGTATTTGCGTGCCAATAGTTACCGCTAATGCCATAGCTAAACCACAGCTCTTTTTTAGAACCGCTGCGATGAATAATCTGTCGATGCCGCTTTAAATCAACATCTCGAACCAAGCTTAGTGAAGCCAATTCATGGCTTGGGGCCACCACGTTTAAAAATCGCATCTGACCTAAGGTAAAGAAATCCATGTCTTCACGCAGTTCACCATCGGCAAAGATCAGTCCAATATGAGCTTGGTTAGAGCGAACCCACTCCTCAATATCAAAGGTGCTGCCACTTACTACATCAATATTAGTGATGGGAAATTCGTGTGATAACTCGGCCAAAATCGACAGCAACTCATCGTTAAGTAAGCAATCATCAATGGCGATAGTCAGGCTGTGCTCCACTGATTGTTCAAGAGCTACCACTTTTTGATCAAAAAAGTGCTGTTGATGCAAGATAGATTTGGCAATGGGGAGTAACGCCTGTCCTGCTGGCGTCAATTGGGGAATATTCTTTTCACGGGTGAATAACTCTTGATTAATCGCCAACTCAAGATTAGCGATGGCTTGGCTAACCCCAGATTGCACTCGCCCTAACTTGCGAGCGGCAGCAGAAAAAGAGCCGCTATCGCAAACGGCGACAAAAATCTTCAATTGTTCAAAACTGTACATAGCACCACCTTCCATATCGACCTTTGCAAGCTATCACAGTTTGTGATGGCTTTTAACTTTTGTTTTCTACCCATTTGCGCATAATCCTCGGCCTTATTACCGAATTGAATACTTGCTTGGAGCCTATATGCGACGTATCGAACGCGTATTTCATGCCGTGCTGTTTGAAGTGCTGGCGATTTCATTAACTATCGTTGGTTTGGCGGTCTTTACCGATCATGAAATCATGAAGCTATCAGGAACAATGATAGTCGTTGCGACCATGGCGATGGTGTGGAATATGATATTTAATTGGGTGTTCGACCAATACGTACCGGGTAAAAAAGAACTGCGTTCACTGAAAACACGTATCTGTCATGTGGTGCTATTTGAGTTGGGCTTGCTGTTTTTCACCGTACCAGTGATCGCTTATATTCTTGAAGTTAGCATTCTGGATGCCCTAGTGATGGACATTGGTATGACGATCTTTATTACTTTGTATGCCTTTGTCTTTAACCTTGCCTATGACCATATTCGAGCTTGGGTGATCAGCCGCAAATCACCAACACTGGCGTGAAAGACTATATAACAAAGCCAGCATAACGCTGGCTTTGTCTATTTGAGTGAAACTAGTTACGCACAACGATCTGCCGCGGCACCAATTCTACCCCCGCTTCATAGCGTTTCGATGCGGCATTAAGCGCCAAAGCCAACGCACTGTCTGCAATAATTTCAAACTGCTGGGGCAAAGAGTTGACTTTAAATGGCAGAAAATCGAGTAGACGATTATCACCAAAGGTCGCTAGTTTAATATTTGCTGCCATGTGTGGGGCTTTAAGCAGTTCATCTAACACCCCTTCAAGTAGCGTGTAAGAGGTAGTGATGATCGCTTCAGGTACCGCGTTGTCTTTTACCCAGCGAGCAAAGATACGCTGTCCTTCTTCACGGTGAAAGTGCTCACCATAACCCACTTGCACTTCTAAACCATTTTCATTCGCGACCGAGCGAATTCCTTGCTCACGAATAGTAGAGACCGTCAGTTCAGGTAAAGCGCCAATCACACCAATGGTTTTAACCTTGGGAGACACAATCGATTGTGCCAACTCATAAGCACCGCTGAAATCTTCACTCAAAACACAACAAAAATGCTCGTCGTCTAACGGACGGTCAATCGCTACCACCGGTGTGCCTCGATTTTGCAGTGCAAGATAGAATTCATTGGCATCGGGAATACTACTGGCAACAAACAGGGCATCGACCTTGCGACTTACCAAGGCTTCAACCACAGCACGCTCAGTCTCTGGATTATCATCGGAACACGCGATAAGAATTTGATACCCCGCCTTACGCGAGTTTTGCTCCAGCAATTTAGCTAGGCGAGCATAACTGGTGTTTTCCAAATCCGGAATAATCAAACCAAATGAACGGCTGCTGCCAACACGTAAGGCACTGGCAGCGATATCCGGACGGTAATTATGCTGCTCAACAACCGCCATCACTTTTTGCTGCGTTTTTTGGCTGATTCGATACTGCTGTGCTTTGCCATTTATCACATAGCTTGCTGTGGTTTTTGATACGCCAGCTAACTTGGCAATTTCATCTAAAGTCATGCTCGATCCGATGTTTTGTGGATGAGATCAAAATTTAAAAAAGATGATCACTAACTTATTTGCATTATATGCTGAATCGATACAGCATAAAAGCTGAAAGGATTCAGCAAAGTTCGAAAATGTAGTTGGCATCGCAACTTCGACTACAATCACAGCATTTGCTGAATTTTTTTAACCGCTCGCTGAACCGATTCAGCTAAAGCTAATAAATCAAACCAATGAGGCTCATATGCTTAAGCTTTCCATTCAGGACATCACGCTAAATCAAGCGCATGAGGATAAGCAATCTGCTATTGCATTCCTTGCCCAGCAACTGACTGACAACGGTCTGGTTGAAGCAAACTACCTTGCCGGCATGCAAGCGCGTGAAGCGCAAAACTCTACCTTCCTTGGTAATGGCATCGCCATTCCTCACGGTACGACCGATACACGTGACCTCGTTAAACAAACGGGTGTTGCGATTGCTCACTTTCCTAATGGTGTAGATTGGGGTGACGGTAACACGGTCTACTTGGCGATCGGTATCGCCGCTAAAAGCGATGAGCACTTAGGAATTTTAAAACAACTGACCAAAGTGCTTGGCGAAGATGGTGTTGAACAAGCTCTACAAAACGCACAGAGCGCAGAGCAAATCATTGCGCTACTTAACGGTGAGACTCAATTAGCCATCGAATTTGATGCTAGCCACATTCAGTTGGATTTCCCGGCCAGCGATATGATTCAAATGGCAGCGGTTAGCGCAGGCCTATTAAAGAACTCAGGCAGTGTTGATACCGCTTTTGTCGCTGACGTAGTAGCGAAAAACCCAACTCACCTTGGTGAAGGGGTGTGGCTCGTCAGCTCCAATAAAGGCGTAAACCAAACGGGTATGGCGTTCGTCACCACCATTAACCAATGTCATTTTGAAAACCAAGATGTAAAAGCGCTGATTGCGTTTGCTGGCTGTAACAGTGCTCATCGCGCTCAGCTTAGCACTATCACTGCACTGATCGCTGACCAAGCAATTGGTTCACTACTGAGCAAATCAGCACTGGAGCTGATCGCATTGTTTAACCCTGCGACCGCTGAACAGGCAAGCACGCCAGCAAGTAACGGTGACGCTAATAGTGCGATTTACAAAATCCGTAATGCGCATGGTCTGCATGCTCGCCCTGGAGCGATGTTGGTTGCTTGTGCGAAGAAATTTGAAAGTGCAATTACCGTACGCAACCTCGATAGCGATAGCCAGGCGGTCAATGCTAAGAGCCTGATGAAAGTGATTGGTCTGGGTGTGAAACATGGCCACCAGCTTGAGTTCACCGCAAACGGTGATGATGCGCAAGCAGCCCTTGAAGCCATTGGTCAAGCGATTGAATCTGGCCTAGGTGAAGGTTAAGGAGCGAACATGAGTAATAAAGTTGTCACCATTACGCTAAACCCTGCTCTTGATTTAACTGGCTCACTCGATTGCCTGCGCCAAGGTAGTGTGAGCTTGGTTAATCACAGCGATTTTCATGCCGCTGGTAAAGGCGTAAATGTGGCTAAAGTACTGTCTGATCTCGGCGCACAAGTGACAGTTACAGGCTTTCTTGGCCAAGATAACCAAGAGCTGTTTTGCCAGCTGTTTGAACAAATCAATGCGCAAGATCGCTTTGTACGAGTGCAAGGGGCAACCCGCATTAACGTTAAGCTAGTAGAGCAAAATGGCACGGTGAGTGACATCAACTTCCCTGGCGTGAGCGTTGATAGCCAAGCAATTACTGAATTTGAGCACACGCTTGATGAGCTTTGCCAAGATCACGATTACTTTGTCTTAGCGGGCAGCTTACCAACCGGCGTTACACCTGAGCTTTGTGCAAAGTGGATTGAACTGCTGAAACAACGTGGCAAAAAAGTCATTTTTGATTCAAGCCGCGCGGCGCTAAAAGCCGGTCTTACTGCCTCACCATGGCTGATAAAACCAAACGATGAAGAGCTGTCTGACTTAGTAGGTCGTGACATTCATACCGAACAGGAAATCACTCAAGTCGCGGAACAAATCAACCACGATGGCGTTGAGAACGTTGTGGTCTCTCGCGGTGCGAATGGCGTGATGTGGCTTAACCAAGGCCAATGGCTCGCATCGAAGCCACCCAAAATGCAAGTTGTCAGCACTGTGGGTGCTGGTGACACGCTGGTGGCCGGTATGTGCTGGGGTCATATGCAAAACATGCCAAAACCTGAGCTACTGCAATTTGCTACTGCCCTGTCTGCTTTGGCGGTAAGCCAAGTCGGTGTCGGAGTCAGTGACCTAGATACTTTGAACGAATTAAAACAACAAATTGAAATCAAACCAATTTCGTCGCTAAGTGAATAGCGAAAACTCGAACAAAAAGGTCGATGTTATGAACGTAACCATTATTACCGCTTGTCCTAGTGGCGTTGCCAACAGCATCATCGCAGCGGGGCTATTAGAGAAAGCAGCACAATCTTTGGGTTGGGCTGCCAATATTGAATGTCAATCTGAAGTCGTACCAAGTACGCCGATCACCCCAGAACAAATCGCAGCCAGCGACTGGGTACTTATCGCAGCCAATCGTGAAGTGGATGATACGCGTTTTGTGGGCAAAAAAGTCGCACGTGTATCGATTGATCAAGTGATTGCCAATGCCGAGCAAACTCTGCAAACAGCCGCAGAACAAGCACAGCCGCTAACCATCAGCAGTGTGATTGCCAGTGACCCTAAAGGTGTGAAGAAAATCGTGGCAATCACCGCTTGTCCAACGGGTGTTGCTCATACCTTTATGGCGGCAGAAGCCCTTGAT
Organism: Vibrio taketomensis; assembly: GCF_009938165.1. Taxonomy (NCBI): domain Bacteria; kingdom Pseudomonadati; phylum Pseudomonadota; class Gammaproteobacteria; order Vibrionales; family Vibrionaceae; genus Vibrio; species Vibrio taketomensis. The sequence goes on along the minus strand of NZ_AP019650.1, from coordinate 72,787 downwards.
GAAGAAGGTAAACGTCGTGGTCACCAAATTAAGGTAGAAACTCGCGGTTCCGTTGGTGCGAAAAACCAACTGAGTGAGCAAGAAATTGCTGAAGCAGATTTGGTTATCATCGCTGCAGACATCGAAGTACCACTGGATCGTTTCCATGGCAAAAAGATGTACCGCACTAAAACCGGCCCAGCACTAAAGAAAACCGCAGAAGAGATGGATAAAGCGTTCGAACAAGCGACGGTTTACCAACACTCTGGCGCAGCAAACTCAGGCAGCACGACAGAAGAGAAAAAGGGCGTTTACAAACACCTAATGACCGGTGTATCGCACATGCTTCCTGTCGTAGTGGCCGGTGGTTTGATTATCGCGCTGTCATTTGTATTTGGTATTGAGGCATTCAAAGAAGAAGGCACATTAGCGGCAGCACTGATGACCATTGGTGGCGGTTCAGCGTTCGCACTGATGATTCCGGTACTGGCTGGTTACATTGCATTCTCTATTGCTGACCGTCCGGGTCTGGCTCCGGGTTTGATTGGCGGTATGCTAGCAAGCTCTACAGGCGCAGGTTTCCTTGGTGGTATCGCTGCAGGTTTTATTGCCGGTTACGCAGCGAAGTTTATTGCTGACAAAGTGCAACTCCCGCAATCGATGGAAGCGCTAAAACCCATCCTAATCATTCCATTTGTTGCCAGCTTATTCACTGGTCTTGTAATGATTTACATCGTGGGTGGTCCGGTATCTGGCATCATGGCGGCACTAACTGAATTCCTTAACAACATGGGTTCAGCAAACGCAGTATTACTTGGTGTGATTCTAGGCGCAATGATGTGTTTCGACCTTGGTGGTCCGGTAAACAAAGCGGCTTACACTTTTGGTGTTGGTCTACTCGCATCACAAACTTACGCGCCGATGGCAGCCATCATGGCAGCGGGTATGGTTCCAGCTCTGGGTATGGGTCTGGCAACCTTCCTTGCTAAAGAGAAGTTTGCGCCAAGCGAGCGTGAGGCAGGCAAAGCATCCTTTGTGCTAGGTTTGTGCTTTATCTCTGAAGGTGCGATTCCATTTGCAGCAAAAGATCCAATGCGTGTGATCCCTGCATGTATGGCAGGCGGTGCGTTAACAGGTGCTCTTTCAATGTTGTTTGGTGCCAAGTTGATGGCTCCTCACGGTGGTCTATTTGTACTACTGATTCCAAATGCGATTTCTCCAGTACTGCTTTACCTAGTAGCGATTGCTGCAGGTACCGCGCTAACTGGCTTTAGCTACGCTTTCCTAAAAGCTCGTGAAGACAAAGTCACCGCAGCGGCATAATCGATGACATCTTCCCCCTAAGATTTCATCATATGCCCAATAATAAAAACGCCACTTTTTAGTGGCGTTTTTATTTATCTGCTGTTCGCTTGGTTTAATCAACCAGCATCAAAGAGTCCAAAATACCCTTACCGCTGTGAATACCACCTTCGTTTTCACTCGCCGGTTTACTGCGAATCAAATAGCCCGCATAACCGGCAAAATCCGTCACGGGTTTACCTTGGTAATGGGCCGTAAACAGACCGATTTCACTGATCAAATCGTCCACTATCGTTTGCTTGGCATCGCGAACCGCAACCGTTGGAGTTTCTCGCTCATGTGGATACAAACGCTGCATCAATGCCCAAGCGTCATACTCATGCGGTTTCAGCTGATGGAGTTTTTCGCTAATCTGCTCGCCAAAAATGCAGTGACCACCACCTTCGCCTTGGTTTTTCAGTACCCATTGGTTTTGATCTGCATGTTGTTCAAACCACTCGATGGTTTGTGCCGTGACAGGTTTCATTTCCGCTAACACACTTTTCACCAACATCGCTTCTTCCAGCGTTAATCCCCAATGCAAATATTGCTGCGCGGGCATCTCGGTCAAAATCATCTGCATTGATTTACTGGTGGCTAATTGCTGGCCAATCGTAGCGTTCATCGCAACATAGTGCTGCTCGATAAATACACGGGTTTGACTTAGCGTTTCACAGCAATTTATCTCTTCAATCTCTGGATCGCAGTAGTCTGACTCTTGATAGCCCGCTCGCAGATAAACCGTATCTACGCCGCCAATGCCATCCAACATCAAACGATGGTTTTCACCGCTAGAGAGCTGATGGCTTAACTGCGCAAATGTGCGTCTTACGGTACGAACCCCTTGCTTTTGCAGTTCCTGCTCAAGCAGATGTTGGTCATAAACATTATCTTCATTTGGTTGCACCACCATCAAAAACAGTGGCTTACCTTCGTCCGCAAAATGAGCACGTACTTGTTTCGCCGCTGTCGCAATGCCTAAAGCTAACTGCTCCATACCATGATTATCGGCATAACTTGCTTGAGAATTTACCTGCCAAGGCTGGGTAGCATCTGCCCACTGCTCAGCCAAGTAGCGATGAAGTTCACTCGCACGCTGACCAAATGGCGCCATACCCGCAGCGATGCCATTGAATTCAATGACTTTCGCACCTAGCTCACGATCATCCATATAATCGGTACGCATCAGGAGCAAGGGCTGACGTTTTGCTTGAAGTCCATCAGAGTGCAACTGAGCATGCATCGCCATCAAACGTGCAAAAAACGGCTCAGCTTTGGCCATAGAGCTCAACGTTTGCTGCAAAAACGCATGGTCTTCAGCCACGTGACTCACAAGCTTTGCGATAAGCGGGGTCACTTTGAGCAGATGCTGGTACATGTCACGCTTTAACGTAGTCGGCGCAATACTAAAAGGGCAATGGCGAGCGGTATTATCCGCCTGCTTAAACGCAACGCCGTGCATGATGGCCCACTCACACACATCTTCGATCAGTTGTTGAGTCAGCAAAGGTTTAATTTGGTCCAATGGTTTTGGCGTGTTATTCATTTTCTAGTCACACAAAGTAGTTGTACGTCTTTATCTCTAAGACGACACTCGCCAGAAAAAGACGACGCAGTTTAAGAATTTTTTAACCGTGAATAGAAATTTCTCAACCACCGAGTTAAAGGGAAATTTGCTCCATCAAACTTGTCCTCTTTTGCTAAGGGGATTCGCTTGCAAGCCAATAGGTTAGCGCGCAAAATGTACTCAACTGGCATGTTTTTCTTTCCATACAGCCAACCTCAATCAGCACATGAAATCGCTGATATTTCGTCAGTAAGATGACATTAGTGCACCGAAATTTCCGGAGGGAACAGTGAAAATTGTTGTCGATACCCACACTCATACGGTCGCAAGTGGTCACGCTTATAGCACCATTACTGAAAACGCATTAGCGGCGCAAAGCAAAGGTTTACAAATCCTTTGTAACACCGATCACGCACCACAGATGCCCGGTTCTCCTCACATATGGCACTTTTCTAACCAGCGCGTTATTCCCCGTTTTCTCAATGGTGTTGGTATTATTCGCGGCGTTGAAGTGAACACCCTCAATACTCAAGGGGAGATTGACTACCATGATGACAACGGCGACTACGTCGATTGGTTTCTCGCCAGTTTTCATGAACCCGTATTTAAACCAGCGACCGAAGCAGAGCATACTGAAGCCCTGCTCAATGTGATTAAAAGTGGACGCGTGGATGCACTAGGCCACCTCGGTAATCCTAATTTTAAATTTGATATTGAAACCGTATTGGCGTGCGCCAAAGAACATAACGTGGCAATTGAAGTCAACAACTCTTCACTCACAGGAATGAGCCGTGTCGGTAGTATTCCTAACTGTGATGAAATCGTGCGAGTCGGTAAAGAACTTGGGGTGTACTTTACGACTGGGTCTGACGCCCATTTTTGGAGTGAAATTGGCGAACTTGAACATGCTCAAGCGTTACTCGAAGAATACCAAGTCGATGAAGAAAAAATCATCACCTCTAGCACCAGCCGTTTTCTTAACTTCTTACTACTGCGTGGCAAGCGACCAATTGTAGAGTTTGCTGAGTTGTACTGATGTAAATGACCCCCTTAGCCTAAGCTAAGGGGTTATTTGTTTAACGTTGCGGGTGTGTTTTTTCATCGCTCATGCGTGCAAAATCAGCCAGCGCTTGAAAATGGTGTGATTGCCATACTGCCTCGCTTTTTAGCGACTGAGGTAACTCAGCAAAAGCCCCCTCTTTTTTGTCAGCAATCAATTCTAATCGAACCCAATCCTCAATGGGCTGTTCATCCGCGAACTCAGGCTCTAGAGACAATGTCATGCTTGCTCCGGGCGCATGAGGAAGTAAGCTCAGCGCAAGATGATAATCTCGAAACAGCACGACCCATTTATCGGGTAAACGTCGAGAACTATCCCACCATTGACCGTCTAACTGCTGCATCTTCTGACGTGCAATGGCTTTGGGTTGTACATCCAACTTATTGAGTGCAGAGTGGAAACGTAAATCCATCATGTGTTGAAATTCACGCTTCGTTACGCTCGGGTGTTCTAATAAAATATGTTGAGCGATCAGCGCTCCTAACATATTGGAATAGAGATCCTCAGAAGAGAACGCTGATGCGTACTCCTTAAAGCCACTCACTGATACCATACCAAACCACTGAGCGATTTCGTGCCATTGAGCAAGTCGAAAAGCAGTAAAGGCGGCTGCTTTAGCACTGCGCTCATTTCGCTCTTTGCTATAAAAATCCGTCGGATGTTCAATCCAACGAATCTGCCGCACTCGCAACTCCGCTGGCAATGTCACTTGTACATTTTCGCCAAGATTTTGCTGATTGAGTTTATAAAGGTAGAAAGTGTAATCTGCAGTATCACGCACATGAGCGGTATCAATAAAGCCTCCCAACCGAGTATATAGAATGCCGTTTTTCTCATCGGCAAAGCCGAATAAACTGCCAGCAACTGACTCACCGCCATCATTATAGTGGTGCGCCCCTATATCCTCGTCGCCAAGCACGTTCTCTAGCGAGAAAAACGGAACGGGAATCGCGCCAACTTGCGCCTTAAGATCCATTCCAAACGCGCAACACGGACGCACACCGACAGGTGCTTTAGGAACCTCAGCTTGCACACTGTTAATACTGCACAAGCTCCATAAGAGTAATACTACCTTTTTCACTGACCCTCCTAGAAGGCTTCGTTGATCTGAAAATAAAATCCTGTACTGTCTTTTCCGACTCCAAAATCGACTCGCACATTGATGCGAGCTTTAAATGCAAAACGATAACCCACACCAACGGTGGGTAACCAATCGCTTTCAAATAATTGATGATAATGTTCTGCGACATTACCTGCGCCTAACCAGGCAACAACCCCATGGCGCCCATTAATGGTATGGCGCACTTCAAGCTGGGTTGAAATCTGGTTTTTGTCTCGATATTGACCTTGGTAATAGCCACGCATACGTTGATCATCGCCAAGTAAGGCGTAATCAAACCAAGGGGCATCACCCAAAATTGATTGTGAATAAATTTCCATCGCGATGATGGTATCTTTCGACCACATTTGGTAATGGCGAATGTTTGCTGTCAAATTGTCGTAATCGCTATCACTGCCTAACTCGGTTCGATTCGCAATCCATTCGATATCAATGAACTGCCCTCGTTGCGGGTTCGGCTCGAAATCTCGCGTATCGTACTCAATGCCCACCAACGATCCACTTGATGTCGCGTCTTGCATCTCTGCTGGCAGAATGTCGCCATCAAGCCCTTCGACATTGGTGTAAGTTTGCCATTGCCACCCCAGTTTCAAATAAGTACTAGGCGCAATTTCTAATGCGACTTTAGGGCTTAACAATAAACGCTGAGCATCGTATTGGGTTTTAGTTTGATCACTTTCTGCGGCCGATTTACCGACGCCCCAATAGTAGCCCGGAGTATGGCTAATCGATGCCTCACCAAGCAGGCGAATTCGGTCTTGTTTGAGATAGGTGCGGTTATTCACGCCAAGGCCATAAGAGCCTGACGTGGAAACATAAGAACTCACCGTCAAAGTAGAATAGGGATCGCTCGGTAGCCAGCCTGCCGGCGTATAGAGTCCAACCGCGGCCATGCCAATACCAAACCCTTGTTCTGGGTTTACAAACGGCCCTGGCAAAACGCCCCAATCGATGGCTTTGCTATGATCAACCGTTTCGCTTGAACCAAGATCTTCAAGCAATTGCTCAAACCAACCATTCGTTGGCTCTGCGGCATTCGTTGATAGCGGTGATAAACCGATGCTTACCACCAACGCTACAATCCGTTTCACCTTGAACGCTTCCTAAAAACGACGCTCTAGAGAAAGAAACGCACTTTCTCGCTCACCAAAACCCATTTCGCCCACAATATTCCAACTGCGGTTAATTCCATACTGAAAACCAGCAAGAGTGTTCCATTCTGAAACCAAACGTTGTTTGACATCAAAACGCCCATCCAGAGGAATATTCAAATCACGCAATTCTCCAGATAGCTCTTGCTCAACGTTTTGATACATCGCCCCCACCCATACACGTAATGGCGTACCATTTTTGGTAAAGTCATAACCAAGACGCGGAGAGACAACATAGGAGTCAATAGATCCGTCAATTACTGTCAGCGATGTTTGCGTGTAGTTAGCATCCACTAGAGCAAACCACTGCTTATAACCACCAGCTAAGACAAAACCTGCACCTTTCAGATCGCCATCCAAATCCAGACGAAAATCCTCAATTCTATGTTTGATTTTTAGTGGCGGAAGCAGAGGATGTAGTTTTACTTGCGCATCAACATTTACCGCTGTAGATGAATACCCTTCAAGTTTCCCAACCAAGCCATAAATATTGAGAAATGGAAACAACCAAACATCCGCACGCAAGGTAAATACGTCAGTAACTTGCTTACCCGGCTCTGCCTTCATATCTAAATCAAGACCCGGAATGTTGATATTACTTAGAGCAATCGAATCAACATTGATCCCCTGCTCCATCGACATATAACTGAGGTTTAAGCCAAATGGCTTAGGTAGCTGGTAACCACGCGCCTCAGCCTCTTCTTTCCAAATAGGTAACGTAAAAGAGTCTGCACTGGCGGTAGAAGCGATCAAACAAGAGGTGGCAAACAACAAAGGGGAGAATTTCATGCTTCAATTTCAATTGGGACATTACTTGGTTATCAGCCAACCTCATGATTGGCATAGGTCTAAAATGTCTAGATTAATACTCGCTTTACATTCGATATAAAGCACTAGTGTAAGGAAAAAGGAGACAGATTATTGTTATAGGTTTTCTGACTATTTGTGATTGAAATAATATCGTCAAAGGCGAAAAAAGTAAACTTGTGAGTTTACTATCAATGCGATACCTACGAAGGCTTTCAACCATCGAATTCTGAGCTAGATTTAAACACAAACGCCTTACATGTCATGCGTTACATACTTCTTAAGGCACTTCTTTTTCTGCCGCAGTTTGTACCATATAAATAGCGGCAATAAAGTAAAACGATCAAACTAAAAATTTATCAAAGACCACAAAATCGACATGACAAAAAAAAGCAGCCTGTTATGGCTGCTTTTGAAATTTACACAAAAACGCTTTATTGATGGTGGATACCATTAAAAATACCACCAAAAATCAAACCGATAACCCCAAAAATCACGCTTAAAATTAGCATTGCTGGAATCGCTGCTATCGATAGTTTGACCAAAAAGACCACCATCGACATAAATGGCATTTTAATATCAACCACTGTGACTTGATTTTGATCGTCAGACATACACTCTCCTTGAATAACATAATTTACTCTTCTCAAGTGTAATCAAGCCTTTCTGACTTCGCACAATACGACGCTTTTCAGGCGACTTATTACATCACGCACTCTTGGGCATCTTTGGCCTTTTCGATTGCTTTCTCTACGACCGTTTGCGCTTCCTGAGTACCAATCGTTTCGAGAATTCCGTTCACCCACTTCTCAGCGGTTGATTCTGAGGTAGCATCAACTAGGCAGTTGTAGGTTGCTGCAATATGATCTTCAACTTGAGTAACCACTTCCGGTTTTGAATAGTCAGCATTCACTGCCTCTTCTACTGATGCCGCGAACTCTTTTGCTTTGTCTGTTGCTTCACCAAATTGTTCGAAATTTAGCTGACTAAGATCCAAGTCATCGACACGCTGTTGTAAGCTATCTACCGCATCATTTGCAGCTTGTTGAGCCTGATCAATTGCTTTGTTCGCATCGTCACAACCAGTTAGAGCCAAGGCCAAACCCAGTGCTACTAGGTAATGTTTCATACTTATTCTCATCATCGTTTTAAGCAACACGCGATATGCGTGTTATATCTACGGATAATAATAGATTCAAAGATAAGATCAAACCTATCAATAAGCATTCAATTGCTTATTGTTTTACGTATTCACAGCATCAGATAACGACAAATTTGGAGAGTAACATTTAAAATTATCGCTGAATATTCAGAATAAATTTCATAATTAATATTAATTATATCAAATACACCAATCGAAATAATGACACTCATTCCAATCGATATTTATAAAATATATACAACAAAATTTTCATTATTTATTTTTTATTCTAAGAAATAGAAGACTGATCGCATAAAGCTACACAATGACTGCAACTATTGGGAAAGACGTGACTAGATTCTCATTAATCATGTTTTTGATTAATTAATTTGCTCATGGATGATACAGCAAAACTAACAAGTGCAATAAATCTTATGAACATTATCAAAAACTCTAACCTAAAAACGCAACTCTATTGCTTAGCTGGCGTCTCTATCGTTGGTTTTACGCTAATGGTTGCTATCTTTCTTAGCTACTTGCACTCAACCCAAAGCTATTTGAACGGGCGCATTAAAAGTAACTACGAATACTCAATGAGTAGTGCCGCTATGAGCGACGAACTTTGGCAAATCCGCGTTGATTACTTTCGTTCTGTGTATTCTCTCAATGAACGAAAAATGTACGAAGGAAACTCATGGCATGGAAAGAAAATTTAGATAAACATATCGCCGCTGATTTTCTATCCTTCCCTCAGCCTGACGTGATAAATAACATCATTAAAATGAGCCAAATATATGTTGATAACATTAAACAGGCTGAAAAAATATTTAATCAATTTGACCAAGGCGAAATCACATTAGAAGAAAGAGATCAATGGATGCAAATTAATGCAGATAATGGCTTAGCATTAATTGAAGCAATAAATAAGTTAATGTCCATCTCACATGATTACTCTAACCAACGAATTGCAGAAAGCGATCATGCTCTTCAGCAATCATTGATTAATATCGTTGTCGCCACAGCAATCGCAGCGACGCTGTTACTCCTCATGGCCTATCTCATTATTCGACATATTGTCGGGGCTGTGGACACGCTACGCATGGGTATTCAAGCACTGTCTGAAGGTGACTTAACTCAACAGCTACCTGACCTTGGTAAAAATGAGTTAGGCAATTTAGCGCGCCAATACAATCAATCGGCCAGTAAACTCAGCCAAACGATGCACGAATTAACCAACGTAAGTAGCAGCGTATCAGCAGCCGCAACCGAGCTTGCAGCCATTACAACGCAATCCATGCAAAATGCGCAAGATGAACTGAGCCGCGTTGAACAAATTGCCACTGCCTCGCAACAAATGGCAGCAACTGCCACTGAAGTAAGCCAAAATGCTGATATGGCCGAGACCGCTGCTCAACAAGCGACACAAAACGTGGCAAAAGGTAGCCAAGCATTAGAAGAGTCCGAACAGTTATCAATGCAAATGACAGCATCGATTGAAGACACTGGTGGCATCATGTCTGAGTTAAGAGGACATGTAGAAAAGATTGGATCCGTGATCAGCCTAATCAATGATGTCTCTGAGCAGACCAATCTATTGGCACTGAATGCCGCGATAGAAGCCGCTCGAGCAGGAGAACAAGGACGCGGATTTGCCGTGGTGGCTGACGAAGTGCGTAACCTCGCAGCAAAAACCCAATCGGCGACGGTCGACATTTCCATGATTATTGAGAACCTGCAACAACAATCCCAAGTTGCAGAAGCCTCTATGGAGATGAATATGACGTTGATTGATCAAAACAACCAGTGCCAACAAACCCTAAAATCGACCTTCGTCGATATTCAACAAGCCGTCATTCAAATCTCTGATCAAAATGCTTTGGTTGCCTCAGCATCAGAAGAACAAGCCGCAACCAGTGCCGATATATCACATCATATCGTCTCGACATCCAATCTGGTTAATCAGAATGTTGAAAGCTCCGAGCAAATTTCTCAAGCTTCCGATGAGCTATCGCATTTGTCCGAAGCTCAGCAATCGATGTTGGCGTTCTTTAAAGTCGGTTGATAGACAGTGTTCAACTTCACCATAGACAAAAAAGTCAGCCTTTACCGGCTGACTTTCCTTTTTTGTAGACGACTGGTTTTTACTCTTGGGGTAGCTTTGGCAATCGATATACCGAGACATAAGTCTCTGCCATTAATTGATGCTGAACGCTGATTTCATCGAGCATTGCCACCACGGTTTCAAAGCTGTTTTCGCCTCCAAAACGCGCCATCAACGGCACTAAACGTTTGGTAGATGAGAACAAAACATGAGCTAGCTGTCTTGAACTAACTTCAATCGCCAGCAAATTTTTACCCGAAGAAACCACATCGAACTGATCGTAGTCATCAAAGTTAATCGCGTGATCATAATGCTCGGCCGAGACTTTAAGGTCGATACCCAGCAATTGCATGTAATCGCCCATCAATACATCAAAATCGTACACCACAATCAGCGCATCATCACAGCACACTCGCGCTAACTCTTTTACCAATGCATCCGATTTGGCGTAAAACAGCGATCCAGCAAAAGTCACCACATCGATTGCGCTGTCGGCAAATGGCAGAGCTTCACCCGTTCCTAAGCTATAGTGAATATTGTCTCGCTGCTGCGCTTGAGCCAGCATTGCCTCGCTAGGCTCAACACCATATACCACCTGACAAAACTGACTCAGAGGTACAGTTGATACGCCCGTACCGCAACCGACATCGAGACCAACTTCAAATCGATTAAAGTCAGCAAACACCTGATGCAATATTTTTTCATGAATCGGTGGACGGTACGCACCGTAATGTTTGGATACTTCTTGGTTATATAGTTCGCTCAATTGAGGCTCCGATAATGCGAATATTTGCGTGCATGATAAGCATCAATAGCGATGATCTCTTTAAAGCAACTCACAAAAACAACAATGCCCAGCGCGGTGGCTGGGCATTCGTATTCAAGCGATCACAAGTTATTTATTAAGAATGAATTCTTCAATAACCAGTGCCACGCCATCTTCATCATTTGACGCGGTAATGTGGTTTGCTAGCGCTTTGACGTCATCCGTTGCGTTACCCATAGCAACACCTAGACCCGCGTATTCAAGCATGTGTGAATCATTGCCCGCATCCCCCATACAAATGACTTGGCTAGCATCTAAGCCTAAATGCTCAGCCAGCATCGCAACACCTGTACCCTTATTACTCTTTGGGTTCATGATTTCTAAGAAAAATGGCGCGCTTTGCACGATAGTGTATTGCTCATAAAGTTCCGCAGGTAGCTGCGCAATCGCCGCACTTAACACTTCCGGCTCATCGATCAGCATCACTTTGATAATTTCATCGTCATCCGCTAGCTCTGAAAAATCCATCACCGTGGTTGAGATTTGGTTAATCTTCGCTTCGTGCTGAGTGTAGTAGTTATCAGCTGGCGTGATTAGGCCATGCTCAGAGGAAAACGCATGCACATGGCAACCCAACTCACGAGCGAGATTGGCGATATTCTTGGCATCCAAACCCGTTAGGATCTGCTTACGGATCACTTCTTTGCTCGCAATGCGCTGTACTAGAGACGCGTTGTAACTCAATACGTAATCCTGATCGCTCGTCATGCCAAGCTCATCCAAATAACGTACCATACCATCAACCGGGCGGCCTGATGCTAGCACCACAACCACACCTTGCTCACGAGCAGCTTGGATGGCTTGTTTCGTGCGTGGGCTAATTGTTTTATTTGAAGTAAGCAGTGTGCCGTCCATATCTAAGGCAACAAGTTTGTACATGTCTAATTCCAATCAGTAAGCTATTTTGAGAACAGAATCATAATCAATTCACCGCATGAACTCGACACAATTTTGAGAATCCCATCGACCGATTTCATATATGGTTGACCACCATCAACTTATACTCGAGTTCCCTCATTATGCTTGTGTCGCCGCCTGTTGCAACTTATTGCGACGGTGCAGACGGAAAATGGTAATGCATAGAATTGTGTTATTAAACAGATCGTTAACTACACCACCATAGGAACCGTTAACGATAGAGTTAAGCAACCAAAACACATTACAAGTTAAAAAGGTAAAGCGCATCGTCATGCCTTTAGCGCAGAATAACGCGTAGCAACTGATCAGTGAGGCCATCATCGGTAACAGATCTTTAGGCTCTGAATAGAGCGCCGCACTGAGCACCAGTTGGACGACAACAAAAACCCAGAAAACTTTTTTGCCGCTGTATTTAAGCGAGACCAAAGCACGAAATGAGTTAATCAGTAAATTTGCTGAAGCAACAATCGCCCCCATCAATGCATAATGCGTGGCAAAGGTTAAGCAAGACAAACAAATACACGCCCTCACACGCCTATCATCAACACTCGAAACGGCACACAAGTTAATCGCAAATCCAACAAATCCCAACGCTTGAACCCAAATTTCGTTCATGCTTTTCCCTTAATAAAGCCATCACATTGGCTTGGTTTGAACCTCAAAAAGGGCGCAAATCGCGCCCTCAACATGACTGAATCAAAATTTAACGCAGAGTAAAACGGTGAATGGTTTTCTCTTCAAAGACTTGCCCTGGGTTCAAACGAACCGATGGGAAATGCGCTTGATTTGGACTATCTGGGTAATGTTGCGTTTCTAAACACATCCCTGCGCATGCTTCATATTTGTAGCCATTGCGACCGAACCACGGCTTATTAGAGAGTTTAAACCCGTTGTAGAACTGAACCGCGGGTTGAGTGGTTAGCACTGTCATTACACGGCCAGATTCAGGATGATACAACTCAGCCGCAAGCGCATACTCGCCTTCGGTAACCTTACGATTCACTATCAAATTGTGGTCGATACCACCATCAGCCATCATGGCTCTATTGGTTGCGATCAAAGTTGGCTGAGTAAAATCAAGTCCGGTGCCTTTAACACTCAAAATCTCACCGGTTGGAATAGATTGCTGATCAACTGGCGTGTAGTAATCACAATGCAGTTGTAACTCATGTCCATCAATACTGCCGCTGTCATGACCGGCAAGATTGTAGTAACTATGGTTGACCAAATTGACCACGGTTGATTTATCGGTGGTTGCCTTAAAATTGTAATGAACTTGATTGTGATTATCTAAGCCAATGCTATGTGTCACTAGAAGATTGCCGCCATAGCCTGATTCACCATCGGGTGAAACACGAGAGAAATGCAGATAAATCGCATCATCTTGCTGCTCAATCGCGTAATTCCACACGTATTTATCAAACCCTTTGCTACCGCCATGTAAATGTTGGCTGGTTGGTAATTCATTGGTCTCAAGTTGGAACACTTCACCATCTAACTCATAGCGTCCGTCTTTAATACGATTGGCATAACGGCCAGCGATAGCACCAAAGAATGGATGACCACCTAAATACTTGTCTAGATTCTCATAGCCAAGCACAACATCGGCTAACTGACCATCTTTAGCTGGTACTTCCAACGAGGTAACAATACAACCGTAATTGGTCACCTGTAGTTGCATACCTTGGTTGTTTTTAAGGGAAAAGCGCTTAACAGGTATTGGCTGCCCTTCAACCATACCCCAATCTTCAATTATCAGTTCCACATCAATACCTATTTTATTGTTATATCAGAGCACGCAGCCTGATTTGTACTCCTTTGAGAGCGCCAAATGCTGACCGTCGCTCGAGAGCCGATACACGCTCCAAACTACTCGGTACTATAGTGATAATTGGAGATTAAACCACCTTGCGTGTCACATTTTGTTGTTTTTTGTCATTTTAATGAGTTGTGTGATTACTGTCGCTTTAAAAAACAAGCTGAGGTTGTATAGTTGATGCATATACAACCTCGGAACGTATTGAAGAATAGGCAAAAATTCACCTAAACAGAATTAGCCTATTGCCACTACTCCGATTTGTCCTTGTCATTGAATGTTTCAAAACAGCTCAAAAAAAGACAAAAGCCACTGTATATGTTACAGTGGTCACGAATGGTTGTTACTAGATCGAAAATAACGTTTTATAGCATGAGGAACTATTGCAGATATATATGATTGATATTGAAAGAAATGTATGTGAAAGCATGCCTCGTTCTTTTGCCATCATCGTGTTTATTTCTGCGGTAATCCAATAACGTAGTAAACCTTATGCTGTGATTTTTCGGTGCTCATCTAGCAGTAATTGCCAGCATGACGCCAACCATTGTATCAGCTTAACGAAGAGTATCGGTTACTGTGATTAATCCAAGACAAGACCAATTACTTAAGCTTATCAATGATCAAGGGTATTGTACCAACGAAGATCTAGCGAAGATTCTTGATGTATCAACGCAAACGATTCGACGTGATATTAAGAAGCTTGGCAGTGATAAGCTATTGATTCGCCACCATGGTGGGGCAAGTTCTTTGCAAACCAAGGCGAACCTTGATTATGAAGTTCGTATCGTTTCAGAAACCGATGAAAAGAACGCGATTGCCAGAGAGATTGCTAACATGATCCCTGACAATTCGACCATCTTTCTTACTATCGGGACGACTGCTGAAACTATCGCACGACATTTGCTCGAGAAACGAAATCTACAAATCATTACGAATAGCTTGCGTGTCGCCAACGTATTGCACGTCAACAACTCGTTCGATGTCTCTGTCCCTAGCGGCAAAGTAAAAGCATCTAACGGTGGTATTGTTGGCACTGAAGTTAATGAATTTATTACAAATTTCCGTTTTGACTACTTCATTACAAGCATTGCATCTATTGATGTAGACGGCACTTTGCTGGAATACGATTTGTTTGAATCGTCAGTAAGTAAAGCGGTAATGCAAGCAGCGCGTAATGTGATTGTTGCAGCGGACTCTACCAAGTTCATTCCTCGCGGCTCGGTAGAATTAGGACATTTAGATACGGTTGATCACCTCTTTACCGACCAACCTTTGTCTTCTGCTCTAGACGCAGTTGCGAAAAAGAGTGGTACGGAGGTTCACATCTGCTCCTCCAATGCTAACTAAATGAAAAACATAAATAAAACCCCGTATATCGGGTTTTATTTTATCTATTGAACGACACTAAATTACAAAAACGAAAATAAATTTACATAGCCATATCGACACACTTCACACAAACGGTTATTATTGCGACATTGAGCACATAAAACAGTAGGAAATTTACGCCATGAACACCGTTAAAACCCATACTATTGAGTCAAACAGTATCGAGTCCGTAACTAAACTGACAAATGCATTATCTCAATCAATTTCACCCGTTTTGTCTGTGGTAAAAATGACGCTTATTACTACAGCGATCGTCGGCACACTAGCGCTTACTTGGCTACCTCACTAAACGCTTTATCTCAGTTAAGCGAAATGCAAACCGCTAAATAGTGAACGGAGAAAGACGCAAACACTCTAGCTCACTCACTTTGGTTTCATTTAACAGTTGTTGCAGCGATTCAATTAATATCTGTAACGAGATAATCAGCTGATAGCAGTGATCCGCCTGTTGCTGACTCAATGCTAATTGCAGTGGTGAATGAGGCTCAAGTCCGGCAAGGTAATACTGCAAACTCTGCTGTAACTGATTCAACCGAGTGGAATATTGCTTCGCATCGCTTCCAATCATACTGTTATTAAACAGCATCACCATTTGTACTAATTCCCTTTGGATCAAATTGTCGATTGCCGAATTAAAATCATGGGCTTGCCACTGTCGATAGCTGTCGACAAATGCATGGTAATGCAGGCAAATTCGATATAGTTGACTGATAAGCTTCTCGGCTTGTATCCGATCTAATTGCGGAAATGCTGGCCAATTTATCGCCCCAATCGCGGTTTCTGCCATCGCCACTTCCCGAACCGGACGACGACTAATAAAACTTAACCAAGGCAATTTTTGTCCGTGAATTTGATCTTGTAAGCAAGCTTGTAAACTACGACGAAAATGACCGAGTTGACGCAGCAGTACGCGTTCAGGGTTACCCGAAAACACACCGTGATTAACGAAAAAGATCACCAACATTCCGATACTAAATAGTAATAACAACAATAACGCATACTGAATATCGTAAGTCGGTGTTAAACGCATGGCACTGTTGGTCATTAACACCAAATTCATCGTGCCCAACAAGCGGTGAAAAATGTGCTGGGGCTGATTAAACACAGACCAAATTACAAAGGTATTGATAAAGTAAAAAGCGCCGAGCTGCCATGCTTCAGTAAGATGTGGCAACACGAACACATACTGCACCAAAGCGACCAAAGCCCAACCAAGCATATAGAACAACAGCGACCGCGTGCTAGCAAAAGGGATAGATAACACCACTGCCCCAAATGTCCCGCCGAAGATCATGATCATAGGCCCGCCCGGCAATGGCACATACAGCCATAACACTATGGAAATCAATAACATTATTGAAACTTTGAAAGCATTAATGGCTTGTTCAGCATCGATATTGATTAATGGACGTTTTGCCGCCACCACATGACGAGCAGGAGTGAGCGCTAATTCTTGTGCCGCGCCAAAAACATTGTGCAGGCAAATTTGCATATTCTGCTGATGCACATCCATTTGGTTAAGAGTGTTTGCCAACATTCTCAGCGCACCGTGTGATTGATGGGCATAATGCTCTGCATCTATTAGACGAACGGGCTTCGCTTGCACGATGTTGCTTACTTCACTGAATGATGCTTCATCGGGTGATAACTGATTTTCCAACAACATAGCGGCGTCAAGCGCTCGCTGACGTAAGCGTTCCATCAACTCACGTATTTCGTCACATTGCGAATGAGTCAGCGCTTGATTGAATGAACGCGTCGCCTCATACAAATGACCACAAATAAGCGCCCACTGGTTTTGCAACTGTAGCAGTTGCTGCCATTGTTTTGCGGTGCTGCCCAGTTCATAACTGTCGGCCATTGCAGCCTGAATCAAATCATCCAAGCGAGACAGGCGTTTTATACTGTTACCCAATGAGTACTCTTTAGGGAGTTGACCTGTTCGTGCAAGATCATCAATCACCGTGCTAATCAGTTGTGCTTGTTGCTGGTAATAGCTATGTAAGGTTCGCAATAACAACACACGACTAGAGGCTGGCCATAGCAAGCTAAACACCAGCGAAAAACACACCACGCCTAGTATGGTTTCTTGAATTCGAAGCACCGAGATAGTGAAAAGTTGTTCACTGGAGAAGCCCCCCATCACCATCACCAATGTCGCGACCATCATACAAATCGACCATGCGTAGCCGTTTTTCAGGTTGGTTTGTTGATAGACGCACACTGCGCAAAAAAGGCAATAAATCGTGAGCAGTTCAACAGGACTCTGGGCAAATAAACCAACCAGAATAAAAGCGACCAAGATGCCGAAGAACGTACCGATAATACGATGGCGTCCTTTTTTCAGTGAATGACCGCTAGACTCTGTGACGGCCATTACCACCACTGAAAACGCCGCCCAATATGGCTTTTCCCATCCCAGCCAAAGCGCACTCACCACGGCTAAAGTGAGTGCTAACGCCACTTTAAGCGGCAGTTGATAGCGATGTATCATTGCATTTGGCTCGCAAATATGGGGAACATCTCGTGCTCAGCCTTTTTATGGATCACGATAGATGCACTTGAACCGACACGTAGCTGAAGATCATTCGGTAAATGATTAAGTCGAATACGCACTGGAATACGTTGTGCCAAGCGAATCCATTGGAAAGTTGGATTCACATTAGGCAGCAATGACACTCCTGTACTGCCATCTTTATGCGCAATGCCGTAGCCAATACTTTCAACATGCGCTGAAAGGGGCTGCTCAGTATAGGACATCAGTGTCACCGTTGCGGTGTCACCGACTTGTACGTCACTGATGTCTGTTTCTTTAAAAAAGCCCTCAATCCAAAAGCTATTCTTATCCACCAATGCGACCATGGGCTGGTTGGCAACAACTTGGCTACCGATACGCAAATTGAGGTTGGTAATATAGCCATCAACAGGAGCCGTAATATGAGTAAAACTTAAATTGAGTTTGGCTTCTTCTACGGCTGCTTTGGCGACCATCACACCCGCTTTTGCTGATTCGACTGCATTTGCTTGTTGCGTCAAGATGATTTGTGAAATTGCGCCAGGTTGACGACGAGCCAATGTGTGTCCTCGATGAGATTCATCTTTTGCTCGCTGCAACAACGTTTGCGCTTGAACCAAACTCGCATTGGCTTTTTCAAGTGCCGCTTGATAGGTGCGCGGATCCAGCTCAAACAGAAGTTGTCCTGCTTTGACTTCACTATTATCGCTAACATGAATCGCGACTAAAGGACCTGTCACTCTTGGGGTCACTTGCACCACTTGAGCACGAACTTGCCCGTCTCTAGTCCAAGGATTGGTTAGATATTGTTGATACTTCCACGCAACAGCAACCATCGCCAGCGCGACAATTAAACCGGTGGTAAACATTCGCTTTGTCATTTTCATTCTCTCAAATCATTAACTCGGGATCACCAAAGTACCGATCAGTACCGTGTAAATAATGGCTATCGATAGCTCTACCAAAGGAGGGCTGGCGACGTAACGATGCCAACGCAGACGATTGAGTAAGCGGGTCGTCAGCGAAGTGCACACGACGCCAAGAAAGCCTGCGACCAAGAGGGGCGGTAAGTAAATATCACCAATTGCGATTTCGCGAGGAATAGAACTGAGCAATGTAACTCCCGTGAGTGTTGGTTTTTAACCGAGAACCAACGCGATGAACTTTTACGTGATATTAGTCACATTAATTTGCAAGATAAATGCACTGTTAGGGATTACAATAACAACTCATAGTTTCGAATAAAGACAACAAAAACACCTTTTAGGTTACTAATTGGAGGCGCAATGGATCGTATCACTAGCATGGAAATCTTCGTTCGTGCAGTCGAACTCGGCTCATTTTCCGCCGTCGCAGAAGAACGTGGAATCAGTGCACAAATGGTCGGCAAACATGTGCGAGGGTTAGAAAGTAATCTTGGTACCAAACTGCTGGCTAAATCGACACGCTTTCAGAGCGTGACTGCGGCGGGTGAACGCTACTATCAGCGTTGCCAAACCATTTTGGCTGAACTGAAAGCCGCTGAGGAAGACATCTACCGCAATATGAATGAACCGAGTGGCAAGCTAAAAATATCCACTGGCGTTAATGTGGGTATCAAAGTGCTCGCCCCCAGCCTTGCTCAGTTTATGCAGCGCTATCCAAAACTCGAGATTGACCTAGTGGTCGACAACCGCCTACCGGATATCAAACAGGATGGGTTTGAGGTTATTTTCCGCGATAAGCTCGATGGTTATGAAAACCTAATCGCCCATAAACTGCGAAGCTTTGCCATGGTTGTTTGTGCTTCCCCAGAATATCTACAACAGCATGGTACGCCGACTCACCCTAATGAGCTCACTCACCACCAATGTTTGCAATCCAGTATTCATTACCTCAATCACAACTGGAGCTTCTTTGATGGCCAACAACGCTTTCAACCTGAGGTGTCGTCTAAATTAACCATTAATAGCGGGCAAGCCATGATGAGTGCTGCGATTGAAGGTGCTGGCATCACGATGCAACCCATCTTTCAAGTCAAAGAGGCACTTAAAGAAGGACGGCTCATTCAGGTATTGAGCGAGTACCAATTACCTGAAGTCAATTTGTATATGATTTATCTTCCATCCCTGCGTGACACAGCAAGGGTTACTTTACTCAAAGAGCACTTGACCCAAGTGCTCAATAGTGACAAATACAATAAAAACAAGGACTCATAAATGAACTATCAAGTGCTGGATGTGCACAGCTGGTCGCGCGCCGAACACTTTAAGTTTTACCAAGGATTCAGTCACCCTTGGTATAACATCTGTAGCAATCTCGACGTCACTGCACTGCGTAACTATTGCAAACAAAATGGCCATCGATTCTTCCATGCTTACCTCTATTTAACCCAGCAAGCTCTCAACCAATGCCAACCGATGGCAACGCGCCTAGTGGGTGATGAAGTGCGTATTTACGACACGATGCAAGTCAGTGTCGCAGTTCTCGCTGATGACGATACGGTGCGTTTTTGTGATCTTCCATATCAAGCAAACTTTGCTCGCTTTTGTCACAGAGCTAGCGAAACCGAGAGCAAGGTTAAAAATACGCCATTTATTCTTGAGCAATTTATTGGCCAAGAGATGCTGCAAAATACGGTTCACTTAACCGTGTTACCTTGGATTGATTTCACCAGTATGAGCCACGCTCGCGATACCAACTTCCCAGACAGCGTGCCTAAAATGGCGTATGGCAAGTTGACTCAAGAAGGTGATAAATGGCGTATGCCACTGTCACTCGAAGTGCATCATGGTTTGATGGATGGTCTGCATGTGGGGCAATTCATACACGCTCTGCAACTTATGTTTAATCAGCCAGAACAACTCGATCAGCAGAGTGGTTAAGAAGCCTCACTCTGACAATATGAGTTAAATAATCACAATAACGATCCAATTGAGTTTTAGACGCGTACATATTGTTACTTCGATTGTTGTTTTGCTGAGATTATCAAAGTTGTTGTGTCCATGTTAGCAATGACTTGGGACTCCTTCGAGCCTAGTCTGATTATTTACCTCAGCGCCCTTACGGTTAATTTCTCCGCTATCTCCTCGCCGGGATAGCGTTTTTTTACGCGTAATATAGTGACCACGCTTTCGGTCCTGCATGCTGAAGCCCTTTGGGTATCACGGGCAATCAATAAAAAAGGGTCGACATTGTCGACCCTTTGGATTGTTGCGAGCTAAAGATTAATTTGCTTCAGCTTTCGCTAGTTTACTTTGGCGATGCTCTTCGCGCTCACGCTTACTAAACAAGCGTTCAACCACCACGAAGAATAGCGGTACAAAGAAGATGCCAAGGAAAGTAGAACCCACCATGCCACCTAGTACACCGGTACCGATAGCGTTTTGTGCACCAGAACCTACGCCCGAGCTGATCGCTAGTGGCACAACACCAAGACCGAACGCGAGTGATGTCATTAGGATCGGACGCAGACGAACACGTACAGCGTGCAGTGTTGCATCACGTAGGCTTGCGCCTTTCTCGTAGTACTCTTTCGCAAACTCAACGATTAGGATGGCGTTCTTAGTCGCTAGACCAACAGTCGTTAGCAGACCTACTTGGAAGAATACGTCGTTTGGCAGACCACGTGCGTTCATCGCGACGATGGCACCGATTACACCTAGAGGCACAACCAGAATTACCGCGATAGGCACTGACCAGCTCTCGTATAGCGCCGCCAATACTAGGAATACAACTAGGATTGATAGAGCGTAAAGCGCTGGAGCTTGGTTACCTGATAGGCGTTCTTCATAAGATAGACCGTTCCATTCGATACCAAAGCCTGTTGGCAATTTCGCCGCCATATTTTCAATGTCGGTCATCGCCGCACCCGTACTGTAACCCGGAACTGGCGCACCTTGGATGTTCACCGCTGGTAGACCGTTGAAACGCTCTAGACGTGGTGGACCGTATTCCCATGAACCGGTTGCGAATGCAGAGAATGGCACCATCTCACCCATGCTGTTACGTACGAACCATTTATCAAGGTCTTCTGGTTGCATGCGGTATTGATCTTCACCTTGCACCATTACTTTCTTGATACGACCACGGTCGATAAAGTCGTTAACGTAAGAGCCACCCCACGCAGAAGCCAACACAGAGTTTACTTCAGCAATGTTCAGGTTAAGCGCACGCAGTTTAGAATGGTCGATGTACAATTGGTAAATTGGCGCATCTTCTTGACCATTTGGACGTACACCGACAAGGTTCGGATCTTGCGCTGCCATACCTAGCATTTGGTTACGAGCTGCGATTAGCGCTTCGTGACCATGACCACTACGGTCTTGTAGGTAGAAGTCAAAACCACCTGCTGTACCCAGTTCCATTACCGCTGGCGGTACAAACGCAAATACCATCGCTTCTTTGATCTGCATAAACGCAGCCATTGTGCGACCCGCTACAGATTGAACGTCAGTACCTGGCGCAGTACGCTCATCCCATGGTTTAAGGTTGATGAACGCCATACCCATGTTTTGACCCATACCAGCGAAGCTGAAGCCCGCTACGGTAAACACAGATTCTACAGAGTCTGCTTCTTGGGTATTTAGGTAAGTTTCCATCTTATCAAGCACTTTTAGTGTGCTCTCTTGCGATGCGTTCGCAGGTAGAATTGCTTGAGCAAACATTACGCCTTGGTCTTCATCTGGAAGGAAGGCAGTTGGCATGCGCAAGAATAGGTAACCCGTACCGATAGTGATAGCAATGAACACCAAGAACATACGACCAGTACGTTTGATGATGCTCGCTACACCTGATTCGTAGCGGTTAGTACAGCTATCGAACCAACGGTTAAATGCACCAAAGAAACCTTTGTCTGTGTACGCGTGACCTTTCTCAACTTGCTTAAGCATAGTTGCACAAAGTGCTGGAGTCAGAATCATCGCAACCAGTACCGATAGCGCCATCGCAGATACGATGGTGATCGAGAACTGACGGTAGATAACACCGGTCGAACCTGACATAAATGCCATCGGAACGAATACCGCTGATAGCGTTAGACCGATACCAATCAGTGCACCAGTGATCTGGTCCATCGACTTGCGCGTCGCTTCAAGCGGCGTACAACCCTCTTCTGACATGATACGTTCAACGTTCTCTACTACAACGATGGCATCGTCCACCAGAAGACCGATGGCGAGTACCATCGCAAACATCGTCAGCATGTTTACTGAGAAGCCAGCTGCCGCCAAGATACCGAACGTACCTAGTAGCACAACCGGAACCGCGATCATCGGAATCAGCGTTGCACGGAAGTTCTGCAAGAATAGGTACATGATAACGAATACCAGTACGATCGCTTCTAGCAGTGTCTTCACTACACCTTCAATCGAGCTACTAACGAATGGCGTGGTATCAAATGGCACCACCATCTTCAGACCTTGTGGGAAGAACTCTTCCAACTCAGCCATACGCTCCAAAACCGCATCTTTAGTGTCTAGGGCGTTCGCGCCACTTGCTAACTGAATTGCGATACCTGATGCAGGCTTACCATTGTAAAGACCCGTAATCATGTAGCTTTCAGCGCCTTTTCAACTTTGCGACATCGCTTAGCGGTACTTTGCCCGTGGTATCAGACTTCAGCACAATATTGCTGAACTCTTCAGGTGTTTGCAGTAACGATGACGATGAAATCGTTGCGTTTAGCTGTTGACCTTGAACAGAAGGTACCGCACCCAATTGACCCGCAGAAACCTGAGCGTTTTGCTCACGAATTGCATTCATTACGTCATTGGTGGTTAGGTTGTACTGGTTCAGTTTCAGTGGGTCTAGCCAAATACGCATTGCGTATTGCGCACCAAACAATTGAATATCACCCACACCAGCCACACGGCTAATCGGGTCTTGAATATTCGATGCTACGTAGTCCCCGATATCCGCTTCGTCCATCGAACCATCTTCGGAGACGAAACCTAATACCATCAAGAAACCACTACCCGCTTTGTTAACACTTACACCTTGCGCTTGCACCACTTGTGGCAGCAAAGGCATCGCTAACTGCAGTTTGTTCTGAACTTGAACTTGAGCAATATCGATATCTGCTTCAGCGTTAAACGTTAGCGTAATCGTTGCGTTACCAAAACTGTCACTTTGACCAGCAATATAGCGCAGGTGGTCAAGACCAGTCATACGCTGCTCAATAACCTGAGTTACTGAATCTTCTACTGTTTTAGCCGAAGCACCAGGGTAGTTTGCGTTAATTACAACAGTTGGCGGCGCAATCGTTGGGTATTGCGACACCGGCAGAGCGAAAATCGACAACGCACCTGCAAGCATGATGATGATTGCAATCACCCATGCAAAGATCGGTCGATCAATAAAATAACGAGCCATTATGAATCCCTATTAGCTTGCTTTTTCATCACTGATTAGTGACGGAGCAACCGCAGCTCCCGGACGGATTTTCTGCAATCCTTCCACCACGATCTTATCGCCATCTTTCAAGCCAGAAGTAATTAGCCATTGGTTATCAATCGCTTCCGCTGTCGTTACGATGCGAGATTCAACTTTGTTGTTCGCATCCACAACCATAGCGATAGCTTGACCACGAGGGTTACGAGTAATTGATTTTTGTGGCACTAGAATCGCCGCTGGATCGGTACCAACAGTGATGATTGTGCGAACAAACATACCCGGTAGCAAAGTGCCTTCTGGGTTCGGGAATTCCGCACGCAGTGTGACTGCACCCGTAGTTTCGTTAACGGTTACTTCCGCAAATTTCATTGAACCTTGGTGCTGGTATACGCTGCCATCTTCTAGGATCAGACGTACTTGAGCTGATTCAGGTTGTTGTAGCTGACCGCTTGCAATGCGTTGCTTCAGACGCAGCATTTGTGTGCTTGATTGCGCGATATCAACATTGATTGGGTCAAGTTGAGAGATCTTCGCTAGCGCTTGACCTTGGTTAGCGGTAACTAGAGCACCTGGCGTCACGCTAGATTTACCAATTTGACCAGAAATAGGCGCTTGTACTTTTGTGTAAGCTAGGTTGATTTCAGCGTTGTTGATCGCTGCTTTCGCCACTGCCACACTCGCTTTCGCTTCAAGGTATGCCGCTTCTGCTTGATCGAAATCTTGTTGACTGATTGCTTTCGTTTTCAATAGCTCTTTAAAACGCTTAGCAGTCGCACCGGTTGATGCTAGCGCTGCTTCTGCGCGTTTTAGTTCCGCTTTGGTACTGATCAGAGCCGCTGCATAAGTTGCATCATCAATTTGGTACAGAGATTGACCTTGCTCTACATAGCCACCCTCAACAAAGCTACGTGCAAGTACGATTCCGTTAACCTGTGGACGAACTTCAGCTTCCATGTACGCGCGACTGCGACCTGGCAATTCCATCGTAATTGCTTGTGGCTGGCTTTTCAGTTCGATGATATTCACCGGAACTGCCGGTGGTGTTTGGTCTTGAGATGCTGCATGTGACGACATATCACAACCAGACAGCCACAGCGCAAGCGAAATTGCAGAAGCAATCCTAAGTTTATTGTTCATTTAATCTCCATTGAAAACTTTCAACTTAATTGCAGATTTTTGCTCCAGATGGTCGGCAATAAAACGCCAAAAGCCTTTACGAAAAATCAACATAATTTATAAAATAAATATATTATCTTTCGCTAGAGCTCTTTACTATCCAGATGGTAAATATGGTAAGCAAATATGCCACAATTTTGGGATCAATGTAGAGAAAATAACGGATAGGAGCATAAAAATGTTCCGATACGTAACCAAACTTTACAATAAATTCAATTAATCAATTCGATAAAAACATTTAAACAACTGATAGCCGTTTAATTACTTATTTTATTTAACATTTAAAACCATATTTGTTTTCGTCTCCTGTAAAACGCAGAGGCGATACATACACACCAATAAACATCTAAGTTATTGATAAATAAAAATTAGATTAAAGCAGCCTTCTGTTAGCTCTTAACGCAGTTGACACGTTCAAACACATTAAGCAAATAAATCGGACTCGATTACACGCGCGAAAAGTTACTAACGTGTAATTTGCCAATAAGTTTTCATTTGATTTTTTTAGTAGTCGTGCACAAAGAAATGTAAATATTTGTCAATTTTACCTTACAAAACCCTGTAACTAAAATAGCAAATACTTGGATTAAACCTCGGTATATTTATTCACTTTATAAATGCCGATTTGATTAATATAAAGTTAAAAGCCAAATACCTATTTCCTTTATTCAAAAAAGCGGCCGTAGCCGCTTATCTTTGTGATATAGATCCCTATCAACCCACTACATTAACTCCTTAACGCTCGCTCAATCTCACTAATGCTGGTTGGGTCATCAATAGTGGATGGCACGGTGTACGCCTCACCATCGGCAATCTGACGAATGGTGCGACGCAATATTTTACCCGAGCGGGTTTTTGGTAAACGCTCGACCACCAGCGCATGCTTAAAACACGCCACGGCACCGATGGAATCACGAACTTTACTCACTAGCTCACCTTCCAGTGTTAATGAGTCAATGCTTATGCCATCTTTAAGCACCACAAAACCCAGTGGCAACTGACCTTTTAGTTCATCATGAATGCCCACCACTGCACATTCGGCAATGGCTGGGTGCCCACCGACAATTTCTTCCATTTCACCAGTTGAAAGGCGGTGACCAGCGACATTAATCACATCATCAATGCGCCCCATGATAAACAAGTACCCCTCCTCGTCGAGATAACCACCATCGCCTGACACATAATACCCAGGGAATTGGCTTAAATAGCCGCTCTCAAAACGGTCATGGTTGCGCCAGACCGTAGGTAAGCAACTCGGTGGTAAAGGACGTTTTAAAGCAATATAACCTTGTTGATTAGCCGCGGTTGGCTCGCCTAATTCGTCCAGAATCTCAACCTGATAACCCGGAATAGGCTTGGTAGATGAGCCAGCTTTGACCGCCATCATTTCCAATCCGGTTGGGTTACCACAAATTGCCCAGCCCGTTTCAGTTTGCCACCAATGATCAATGACGGGTTTGCAGGTATGTTCTTGCACCCACTCTAAAGTTGGCGGATCTAAGCGTTCACCGGCCATAAAGATGGTTCTGAGCTTTGAAAGATCAAACTGCTTAAGGAACTCCCCTTGTGGGTCTTCTTTCTTAATCGCACGAAATGCCGTAGGTGCCGAGAATAACGCGTCAACGCCATACTCCTCACACACTCGCCAAAATGCACCCGGATCGGGAGTACGTACTGGCTTGCCCTCATAAAGCACCGTAGTACAGCCATGAATGAGCGGTGCGTAGACAATATAAGAATGCCCAACCACCCAACCCACATCGGATGCCGCCCAAAACACCCCGTCTTGTGGCATATCGTAAATGGTATTCATTGAGTACTTCATCGCGACGGCATGACCACCGTTATCACGCACAACGCCTTTTGGCTTTCCGGTCGTACCGGAAGTGTAAAGAATATAAAGTGGATCGGTTGCCAATACAGGGACACACGCATGTGGAAGCGCAAACTGGTAGGCCTGTTGCCAATCAACATCGCGCTCTTGGTTCAGTTCGGCTTCGCATTGAGGACGCTGAAAAACAAACACTTTCTCTGGCTTCCAACGACTGTCCATTATCGCTTTATCCACCATCGGCTTGTATGGAATCACTTTGTTCACTTCAATGCCGCACGATGCCGTCATCACCACTTTCGGCTCGGCATCTTCAATTCGAACGGCAAGCTCATTGGGAGCAAAACCACCAAACACCACCGAATGAATCGCACCTAAACGTGCGCAGGCCAACATTGCCATTGCTGCTTCGGGAATCATTGGCATATAAATCACCACACGGTCGCCTTTGGTAACCCCTTCTCCTGCCAGCATACCTGCAATGGTGGCTACTTGCTCGCGCATCTGTTGATAGCTGTAACGTTGCTTTATGCCTGTCACCGGTGAATCATAAATCAGTGCGGTTTGTTCACCTCGTCCTTGTTCACAGTGATAATCGAGGGCTAACCAGCAAGTATTAAGCACACCATCCGGGAACCAACGCTCAATGCCATTTTCATCATTGGCTAATATTGTTTTGGGAAATTCAAACCAATCAATTTGCTTTGCTTGTTGGTGCCAAAACTGTTCAGGCTGCTCTTGTGCCCATTGGTATTGCTCTTGATATGCAGACATATTGCTTCCTCCAGTATGTCTTGGCATCACGCACGACCACTCATACGCTGCGAAATACCTGAATTTTTATCGTACTTCTTTTGTTCTTAGCGCTGCTTAAGAAAACACATCGAAGGGAACTCGAACGAATCCTTCCATTAAGACTCGTGCACTGCGGCTCATCGACACTTTATTAATTGACCACTCACTGCCATTCACTCTTGCTTCGGCGCCTACTTTCAACGTTCCTGAAGGGTGCCCAAAGATCACGCTCTGCTTTTCTCCGCCACCTGCAGCTAAGTTGACTAACGTTCCGGGTACACTGGCTGCAGAAGCAATCGCCACCGCAGCGGTTCCCATCATCGCGTGGTGCAACTTGCCCATTGATAGCGCTCGCACATGGAGATCAATTTCATCAGCGGTTATGGTTTTGCCACTCGATGAAACCCAAGTTTTCGCTCCCGATACAAAAGCAACTTTTGGCGTATGTTGGCGACTTTTCGCCTCATCAATCTCCTTGATTAAGCCCATTTTGAGCGCACCATAAGCTCGAATGGTCTCAAATCTCACCAGTGCTTCTTCATCGTTATTAATGTCATCCTGTAGCTCAGTACCTTGATAACCCAGAGACTCAGCATCAATAAAAATAGTCGGGATGCCAGCGGTAATTAAAGTGGCGTTAAATGTGCCAACGCCCGGAACTTCGAGATCATCAATTAAATTCCCAGTCGGAAATAGACGACTGTCTATCGCGGCTGGATCGATAAAATCCACTTGAATTTCAGCGGCAGGAAACGTCACGCCATCGAGTGCAAAATCACCGGTTTCTTGCACTCGCCCATCTACCATCGGCACATGTACCACAATGGTTTTATTGATATTGGCTTGCCAAACTCTTACCTCAGCAACACCGTTGCGCGGCAATCGCTCAGCACTGACTAAACCCGCTTGAATCGCAAATGGACCAACTGCGGCGGAAAGATTGCCGCAGTTGCCACTCCAGTCAACAAAGGGATTGTCGATGGATACTTGTCCGAACAGATAGTCCACGTCATGGTCTGGCTTGCTACTGGCGGAAACAATCACCGTTTTACTGGTACTTGAGGTCGCGCCGCCCATACCATCAATTTGTTTGGCGTAAGGATCTGGGCTTCCAATAACACGCATTAGCAACTTATCACGCGCATCACCGGCCACTTGCGCCTCTGGCGGTAGATCATTAAGGCTAAAGAACACACCTTTACTGGTGCCACCTCGAATATAGGTCGCTGGGATACGTAATTGAGGTCTCACTCGATTCATAGTCACCTTCCTACTGAGCAAGAAAATCTTGGGCAAAACGCTGCAACACACCACCCGCTTGGTACACGCTGACTTCATCTGCGGTATCAAGACGGCACGTGACTGGTACATCTAACTTCTCACCGTTCGCACGAGTGATCACTAAAGCCAAATCGGTACCAGGTGCAATCTCCCCGATAACGTCATACAGTTCGGTGCCATCTAATTGCAGCGTGTTGCGATCGATTCCAGACTTAAATTGCAGCGGCAATACCCCCATGCCAACTAAGTTGGTACGGTGAATACGTTCAAACCCTTCGGCCACAATCGCTTCAACTCCGGCCAGGCGCACACCTTTTGCTGCCCAGTCACGGGATGAACCTTGACCATAATCAGCACCCGCCACCACAATTAGCGGCTGCTTGCGATTCATATAAGTTTCAATCGCTTCCCACATGCGGGTGACTTTACCCTCAGGCTCGACACGGGCAAGCGAACCTTGTACGACTTGACCATTTTCTAGCACCATTTCATTAAACAGTTTCGGATTGGCAAAGGTGGCACGTTGCGCGGTTAGATGGTCGCCGCGGTGAGTGGCGTAGGAGTTAAAGTCTTCTTCCGGTAGTCCCATTTTCGCTAGGTATTCACCGGCGGCGCTACTTGGCAAAATCGCATTAGAAGGCGAAAGGTGATCAGTCGTAATGTTATCGCCCAGTATCGCCAGTGGTCGCATACCTGCAAGTGAACGCTCACCTGCCAACGCTCCCTGCCAATAAGGCGGGCGACGTATGTAAGTACTCATTTCACGCCAATCATAGAGTGGGCTTTGACTGCGCTCAGAGTCATCGAGTTTAAACATCTGAATATAGACTTGGTTAAACTGCTCCGGTTTGACGTATTTGCCCACCACCGCATCGATTTCCTCATCACTAGGCCAGAGGTCATTCAGATAAATCGGCTCACCTTGCGCGTTAGTGCCCAGCGCATCACGCTCAATATCAAACCGAATCGTACCCGCTAGCGCATAAGCGACCACCAGCGGCGGTGATGCAAGAAATGCCTGTTTGGCATAAGGGTGAATACGGCCATCAAAGTTACGGTTACCCGATAACACCGCTGTTGAGTAGAGATCACGTTCAATAATCTCTTGCTGAATTTCAGGGTCCAACGCACCACTCATGCCGTTGCAGGTAGTACAGGCATAAGCAACAATCCCAAAGCCAAGTTTTTCCATTTCACTTAGCAAACCCGCTTCTTCAAGATATAGCTTGGCCACTTTAGAGCCCGGAGCAAACGAGGACTTAACCCAAGGCTTGCGCACTAAACCAAGTTGGTTGGCTTTTTTCGCTACCAAACCTGCTGCCACCACGTTGCGCGGGTTACTGGTGTTAGTGCATGAAGTAATCGCCGCAATAATCACAGCCCCATCCGGTAGCTTTCCATCTTCTTGATGCTCTTGCTGGCGAACGGCAATCCCGCGCTGCGCAAGTTCAGAAGTTGGTAAACGGCGATGTGGGTTTGAAGGGCCTGCCATATTGCGCGTCACGCTAGAGAGATCAAACTCAAGCACACGTTCATATTCAGCGCTATCTAACTGATCTGCCCAAAGACCGGTCTGCTTGGCGTAGTTTTCGACAAGTGCCACTTGCTCTTCGTCTCGACCAGTCAGTTTTAAGTAGTTGATGGTCTGCTCATCAATGTAGAACATACCGGCAGTCGCACCATATTCTGGCGTCATATTGGAGATGGTTGCGCGATCGCCAATAGTGAGGTCTCGAGCTCCTTCACCAAAGAACTCAAGGTAGCTTGAAACCACACGCTCATTGCGCAGAAACTCGGTGATCGCCAATACAATATCGGTCGCGGTAATCCCCGGTTGACGTTTACCGGTTAGCTTCACGCCGACGATATCTGGTAAACGCATCATCGATGGTCGGCCGAGCATCACGGTTTCAGCTTCAAGCCCGCCAACGCCAATCGCAATTACACCCAACGCATCAACGTGTGGCGTATGGCTGTCGGTACCCACACACGTATCTGGATAAGCGATACCTTGTTTGGCTTGCACCACGGGTGACATTTTCTCAAGATTGATTTGGTGCATAATGCCGTTGCCTGCGGGGATCACGCTGACGTTTTCAAAGGCGGTTTTACACCATTCAATAAAATGAAAGCGGTCCTCGTTGCGGCGATCTTCAATCGCGCGATTTTTCTCAAATGCGTCTGGGTCAAATCCGCCGTGCTCAACCGCCAAAGAGTGATCCACAATCAACTGTGTTTCAACCACAGGATTCACTTTTGCAGGATCGCCACTTTGTTCCGCAATCGCATCACGCAGACCCGCCAAATCCACCAAAGCTGTTTGGCCAAGAATGTCATGGCAAACGACACGCGCCGGATACCAAGGGAAATCGAGATCGCGTTTGCGCTCAATAAGTTGCTTAAGACTCGCTTCCAACATAGAAGGGTCGCAGCGACGTACTAACTGCTCGGCCAGTACACGCGATGTGTAAGGTAGCTTACTGTAGGCGTTAGGGGAGATAGCATCCACAGCTTCACGAGCATCAAAATAATCTAGCGAAGTGCCTGCAAGTGGTTTTCGGTATTGAGTATTTATTGTCATGGGCTTACTTCCAAGTAATTTCACTCTTCCCCACATAGCTCTGTGGGGAAGAGTCACTCCAATCTTTAAAATCGTGCTGGTCACACAAACTAATCGGTATGGTTAGCGTTGCTCGATTGGCATCCATTCTTGATATTCTGGGCCGGTGTAATCGGCACTTGGGCGAATGATGCGGTTGTTCTCACGCTGTTCATAAACATGCGCAGCCCAACCGGTAAGTCGGCTCATAACAAAAATAGGGGTGAACAATTTGGTTGGAATATCCATAAAATGGTAAGCCGAAGCATGGAAGAAGTCCGCATTGCAGAACAGGCCTTTCTCACGTTTCATCACAGCTTCTACTCGCTCTGACACCGCGTATAAATGCGTATCACCTACCGCTTCTGACAGCGCTTTTGACCAACACTTGATAAGGGCATTACGCGGATCGCTTTCACGATAGATAGCATGACCAAAGCCCATGATTTTGTCTTTATTTTCTAGCATGCGCAGAATGTTTTGCTCTGCTTCATCTGGCGTTTGCCAGTTCTCTATCATCTCCATTGCCGCTTCATTAGCACCGCCATGTAAAGGTCCACGCAATGTACCAATCGCACCAGTAATGCAAGAATGCAGATCAGACAGCGTTGAGGCACAAACACGTGCAGCAAACGTCGAAGCATTAAACTCATGCTCGGCATAGAGGATCAATGAACAGTGCATCACTTGTTTATGCAGTGCACTCGGTTCTTTATCGGTCAACAGTTTTAGGAAGTAGCCGCCAATCGAGTCTTGCGATTGATCTTCTGTATCGATACGCACGCAATCATGACTATAACGATACCAATAACAAATAATGGCCGGAAATAGCGCTAACATACGCTCTGTCGCATGCAACTGCTGTGAAAAGTCTTGTTCTTGTTCAAGGTTACCCAACATAGAGCAACCTGTGCGCATCACATCCATCGGATGAGCATCCGCAGGAATCAGCTCCAATGCTTCTTTCAATGCTTGGGGTAAACCACGCAGATTGATGAGGTGAGTTTTGTAGGTATCTAACTCTTGTTGATCCGGCAAGTGACCGCGTAACAAAAGATGAGCCACCTCTTCAAACTGAGCGTTATTTGCAAGGTCAGTAATATCGTAACCACGATAAGTTAGACCCGTCCCCGATTTGCCGACAGTGCACAATGCAGTGCTACCTGCGCTTTGACCACGTAGGCCCGCGCCACCTATTTCTTTCGTAGGCATGTTGAACTCCTTTTCTGACTGATTCAGTGCTGTTCTATGCAGCGATTTTTAGAATCGGTCGGTTTCACGTTATTGGATTATTCTGTATTTGTTCATCACTCTGATGATGACCTAAGCCCACTTGGATCTGCAGGCTTTAAGGCGCCTCTTTTATAGACGCAACGTCAAGTTGAACCGGTGACGTTATTTGCCCTCAGAAAACAGCTGATCAAGCTTATCTTCATAGGTGTGGTAATTGAGATGGGCGTACAGTTCTTTACGCGTTTGCATTGAGCTAATCAACGCTTCCTGATTGCCCTCTTGCAGCAAATGCTGATAGACGTTTTCTGCGGCTTTGTTCATGGCACGAAAAGCGCTAAGTGGATACAGAACCATATCAACATTCGATTGAGCTAATTCTTCACAACCGTAAAGGGGCGTTTGACCAAATTCAGTGATATTGGCAAGAATTGGAACATGTTTACCCGTCGCATCGCGCAGTGCATTAGAAAATTGCTGATACTGACCAAGTTCACTCATTGCTTCAGGGAAAATCATATCCGCACCTGCTTCAACACAAGCAATCGCACGTTCAATCGCACTTTCCATACCCTCAACGGCCAATGCATCGGTGCGCGCCATAATCACAAAGTTTTCATCGCGGCGTGCATCTACTGCCGCTTTTACTCGGTCAACCATCTCTTGCTGAGTCACAATGGCTTTATTGGGACGATGACCGCAACGTTTCTGAGCTACTTGATCCTCGATGTGCACCGCTGCCGCGCCTGCTTTTTCCATCGCTCTAATGGTACGTGCGATGTTAAATGCGCCGCCAAAACCAGTATCAATGTCGACAAGCAGAGGTAAATCGCAGGCATTTGTAATGCGCTCAACATCCACGAGCACATCGTTGAGTGTTGTAATACCCAAATCAGGAAGACCATAAGAGGCGTTGGCGATACCACCACCCGATAGATAGATCGCTTGATGCCCCACATTCTTCGCCATCATGGCGCAATATGGGTTCACGGTTCCGACGATTTGTAGGGGATTATTATTTTTTACCGCGAGTCGAAACTTCGCGCCAGGAGATAAGCTCATCTGTTGTTATCCTTATCAGTTCTGTGGTCCTAATTGTTTTCAGCAAGAGAAATCTGTTGTTCTATCAATTTGCGACTGCCCGAGATGTGGCGACGCATCAGCATTTCTGCCAACTCTTCATCGCGATTCACAATCGCTTGAAGAATAAATTTGTGTTCATTTAACGCCTCTTCTGGGCGTGATTGAGAGCGTGGTGATTGATAACGATACATGCGCAGCAAGTGGTACAACTCATCGCAAAGCAACGCGATTAACTTTTGATTGCGGCTGGCTTTAATGATGCGGTAATGAAAGTCGAAGTCCCCTTCTTGATGGAAGTAAGATGCACCCTCTACCTGATCGATATGAGCTGAATGCTTTGCCAGAAGCATCTCTAAACTCAGAATCTCTTCTTGGCTCATATAACGGGCAGCCAAACGAGCGGCCATCCCTTCTAATGCTTCTCGTACTGCATACAGTTCAACCAACTTATCTGGCGACAACGTAATGACTCTGGCCCCTACATGAGCTTCACGTTCTATCAGTCCCAAGCCTTCAAGTCGCATGATCGCCTCGCGCAACGGACCACGACTCACTTGATAACGTTTCGCTAGCTCCGGCTCTGAAATCTTGCTGCCAGGAGGTAACTCTCCGTTAACAATTACTTCAATCAACGCCTCGGTCAGAGTGACAGATTTGGTATGTTCCTTATCTGTTAGCCTGTTTCGTAACTCAGAATTTAATTCAACATTCATCTCTAGTGCCTGTAGCAACGGGTCTTAATCACCAATTCGAAATGCTCAAAAGCACTCAAAAACAGCAACCACAATAATGAAACAAATAATTAACTTAAACACAAAATAGAACAAGCCAGTGTCGACAATCAAGTAAATTGTCGACAATTTAGACTAAGGTATAGTGTCGAAAGAATGAGTCCCCATCAGACAAATGATGATTGCCTCTTACCATCCAATGTCATGCACCATACAAGCATCGTGAAGGTCTAACGGCGAAAGAAAAAGCATTGGAAAATCGAACAAACATGACGGTTAAACATTGATTAATATGGGTTTGTTTCTAAAAATCTTTTATGCACAGTAAAGAAACCGATAAATAGGTCAGCGCAATTTCCCTATGTCACGACAGTTAAATTAACGGTGATAAAACGAATGTTTAAGATAAGATAAAAGCGTGGCTTATTAATTTAAGCCAACGGAGACTGTCGACAATAAAACCATCTTTTCAATAGGGCTTTTCCGCAACAATTAGGCTTGCTGTTTAGAATAAAGAGCAGAACCAAGGCATGGCGATAAGATGAACGATGAGGTGATTAAGCACTAAAGTGCCTTATCACCTCAGTAGATAGCATTATTTATCAATCATTGAATGTTTTTCTTAGTTGCATCGCGTTGATGACACTTAAAAGCGTGAAAAATGCCGGGTCGCTCCAGCCAAACCCCACAAAAATTCCCGTTAAACCAGCATATGTAGTGATCACCACGCCAAGCAAATTACCAAAAAGTAACGCTTTTAATAGTTGAGTCATCGCCACGCCCGCCTCAATATTACGCATGAATAGGCTGATTGCCGCCACACTCCCGAGGAAAATCGACGTATGCTGAGAGAGAAAGTACGCATATTGATCATTAATCTCTACACCATACATTGGCCACAAGAAACTTGGCACAAAAAACAAAGCAAGAGCAAATGAGGTATAGATAGCGCCATGAAGCGTTAGGAAAGTTTTATTGGTCATAATTTACAGTGTTAATTGGTGTACCCAAACGACATCAAGATGCAAGTTTCACAACGTGATTGTTTGGGTATCGTCATGCTTTAAAGCAGAAGAAAAATAGGGTTAGTTATATCTCAAGTGGCGCGTGGTTGATCAGGCTTAATGACTGATTAATATCAAAAATCACACCTCGAATATTCGTAATGCCCATTTGAGTTAAGCGCTCAGTGTGCATGGCTAGATAAGCCTTAGCAGAGCTTTCGTCCGCGAACAAATACACACCCCCACCAAGTTGGTCTTTTTCACTTTGCGTCCAAATTTTCCAGATTACGCCTGGTTCTTGGTTAATTGATTCGGCTAAGCCCGTCATCGCTTGTGTCATCTCTGCGCCAAATGGGCCGTGAAAATCAAAATCAACTTGTAGCAATTTCATGGTTATCATTCCTTATATAGTGGCAAACCACATGGGATTGCGCTGTGAATGAACGAATTATTGCCTTTATATTTTCGACATTAAAGTTCATAATTTTGCCATTATTTGTCTAAATAATTGACACAATGAAACTAAGAACGACCCTAGATCAATGGCAAGCACTCCATCACATCGAACAAGCAGGAAGTATTCAGGCAGCGGCAGAGCAGTTGAATAAAAGTCACACCACACTGATCTATGCGATAAACAAACTCGAGCAACAATTAGGTGTTAAGTTACTGACCGTAAAATCTCGCCGAGCCGTGCTGACTGATCATGGTAAGATGTTGTTGCGTCGTGCTGACTCAATGCTAGAGCAGGCTCATGAATTAGAGATGATTAGCAGCCAATTAAGCCGCGGCATTGAATCGCAGATCACGGTATCGATAGACCACTTGTGTGATCCCTTTTGGCTCTATCACCCAATGCAAGAGTTTCTTGTTAGCAACAGTGCGACGTCCATTCAAGTGGTTGAAACATCATTGAGTAAAACCACCGAAATGGTCGTCAATGAGCTGAGCGATATTGCGATTATCAACTTGCCCATCACCAACTACCCTGCCGAAGCATTTGGTACCACCACCATGGTGCCAGTCGTCGCTAAAACACACCTATTAGCTGAGAAAAGCGTGTTGCAAATGAACGACTTCGCGACCGCCTGCCAAATTGTCGTGAGAGATTTAGGTGAATCGAACGCCAGCAAACGCGATGTCGGTTGGCTCAAATCAAGACAGCGTATAACGGTGGATAATTTTGACCATGCGATTCGCGCCGTCGAACAAGGTGTAGGATATTGCCGCCTACCTCTGCACATGATCGACGAAAACAAGCAGCCCAATATCAAGATTGTCGACATCGACCAAGCGCAGCGCTATCAAGTCGCACTCCATATCACGCTACCCAAAGGGGCAAAAACAGGTCCTGCTGCAATGGCGTTTTATCAATTGCTGCTTAATAAGGCCAATCAACGAATATAACTACGGTGCTTTTCGAGCAACAAAAAAGGCGCTAACCGCGCCTTTTTTATGTGCTGATTTAGTTTTAACTGATCACTTTAAGCCTAGTGCCAATTCTAGACCACGACCATACGCTTCATCAGCTTGATACGCATGCTCAACATGACGAACTTTGATAAACTCCGGTACGCCATCCATTGAACGAGCCGTGTTTTCAAACAATTGCGTGCGTTGTTCTTCGCTCATTAAGCGGAATAAATCTCCCGCCTGACTGAAATAATCTTGGTCAGAACGATGATCAAAGTTATCTGCATTACCGTTGATACGCAGTGGCGGCTCTGCATAATCTGGTTGTTCAGCCCACTCTTGTTTGTAGTTTGGCTCATAACCAATCGTTGAACCAAAGTTACTGTCAGTGCGCATAGCGCCATCACGATGGTAACTATGTACCGGACAACGAGGTGCGTTAACTGGAATTTGATGGTGGTTAACACCCAAGCGGTAACGCTGAGCATCACCATAAGCAAATAGGCGGCCTTGCAACATCTTATCTGGCGAGAAGCCGATACCCGGTACAACGGCTGCAGGGTTAAATGCTGACTGCTCAACCTCAACAAAGAAGTTTTCAGGGTTACGATTTAACTCAAACTCACCAACTTGAATCAGTGGGTAATCTTTTTGTGACCACACTTTAGTTAAATCAAATGGATTGAAGTTTACTTCATCCGCTTCTAGTTCAGGCATGATTTGAACGTACATAGTCCATTTAGGAAACTCTTGACGCTCAATGGCTTCATACAAATCGCGTTGATGGCTTTCACGATCTTTACCGATGATTTGCTCCGCTTCTTGGTCGGTAAGGTTTTTAATACCCTGCTGAGTTTTCATGTGGAATTTAACCCAAAAACGCTCATTGTCCGCATTGATAAAACTGAAGGTATGACTACCGAAACCATGCATGTGACGGTACGAAGCTGGGATACCGCGATCACTCATTACGATCGTCACTTGATGGAATGCTTCTGGTAATGATGTCCAAAAATCCCAGTTATTAACTGCGCTGCGCATATTCGTGCGAGGGTCGCGTTTTACCGCGTGGTTAAGATCAGGGAATTTTAGCGGATCACGCAAAAAGAATACTGGTGTGTTGTTACCAACAAGATCCCAGTTACCCTCTTCGGTATAAAATTTCAGTGCAAAGCCTCGAATATCACGCTCAGCGTCTGCCGCGCCCCGTTCACCAGCTACGGTCGTGAAACGGGCAAATAGTTCAGTTTGCTTACCAACTTCTGAAAAAATCTTTGCTCGCGAGTATTGGGTAATATCATGAGTCACGGTGAACGTACCGTATGCACCAGAGCCTTTTGCATGCATTCGACGCTCTGGGATTACTTCACGGTCAAAGTGTGCCAATTTCTCTAAAAACCAAACATCTTGCAGTAGTTGAGGTCCACGAGGGCCCGCTGTCATCACGTTTTGGTTATGTGCAACTGGGCAGCCTGCCGCTGTGGTGAGTTTCTTACTCATCGTCTTCTTCCTTCCAGAAATGTTTTTATTAGTTTTTGGCATTTGCCAATTATCTTAAAGAAGAGTACGCCTGATTGTTGCAGAGATAAAAGAAATTTTACTTGTTGACACTGTCATTAATAACTATCAACTTCCGACAACATAAATAACAAATAAACCATCAAAAATAATTGTTATATATCTGAAAGTAATAAAATTTTAACATTTCGCTGTACTGCTCATTAAGCACATAAATCGCTCATATTTCCAGCTAAATTTTTCGATTCACTGCAAAATAC
Source organism: Vibrio taketomensis (assembly GCF_009938165.1). Classification (NCBI taxonomy): domain Bacteria; kingdom Pseudomonadati; phylum Pseudomonadota; class Gammaproteobacteria; order Vibrionales; family Vibrionaceae; genus Vibrio; species Vibrio taketomensis. Next base: position 33,760 of record NZ_AP019650.1, on the reverse strand, counting down.
AGGTCAAAAAGCAGTCAAAGGTCCTCGTTCCCCCCGACTGCCACCTTCGCACTCCATCACGCTAAGCTACCGATTTATCTACTCTTTCATCAAAACAGCCCGTTAAATATCTTTATCATTAGAAAAACTATTCCAATAGATAAAAATATTTTATGCGGAATTTAAAGAGTTATTTGCTAGAGTTGGCAAATAAATTTTACACGTTGTTCTGAAATTATTTTCAGTAAGGGTCTTTTCTTTTGAACATGAAGTTGTTTGGTAGTTCCCTGATTCTCGCGGGAACCGCATTAGGTGCTGGTATGTTGGCCATTCCGATGGTGTTAGCTCAGTTTGGTTTTTTGGTAAGTGCCGGCTTAATGTTCGTGATTTTCCTAGGTACCACTTACGCAGCGTTGTTGCTGGCGGAAGCTTGTACAAAATCGCAAGAAAGCACTGGCATGAGCAGCGTAGCGTTCTTCACTTTAGGCCGTAAAGGCATGCACTTTATCAACGTCCTGTTCTACCTATTGCTTGCGTGTCTGATGATCGCTTACATCATCGGTATCGGTGATTTGCTGCACACCATGCTGGGGCAAGTGGGTATCAACCTATCACCAGTGGTGGGCTACACACTATTTAGCTTAGTAATGGGCTTAATTGTCGTAGCAGGCAAGAACTACGTTGACCAACTGAACCGCGGCCTCTTTATCCTAATGGTGGTGATGCTGTTTGTGGTGATCTTCTCACTGATGGGCAATATCAACCTGTCATACTTAAGCCAAGAAAGCAGCTTCTCTTTCAGTGACGTAGTGCAATACAGTGCGGTTATCTTCACCAGCTTTGCTTCAATGGTGGTGATCCCTTCGCTAGTTAGCTACAACCACGAAGCAAACGAAAAGCAGATCCGCAATATGGTGTTGCTTGGCTCAGTGATCCCACTAGTGTGTTACCTCACTTGGTTATTCGCCGTTATCGGTAACCTTGGTGTCGACAAAGTAAGTCAATTTGAAAATATCTCACAGTTGATTGCAGCCTTTGGCGGTGAAGCAACCACGATTAAGACTGTTGTAGCGATCTTCTCTGCGCTGGCATTAATCACGTCATACCTTGGTGTGTCGATGGCGCTGTATGACCAAAACCGTGATGCTATCACTAGCAACCCAATGAAAGCATACGGCCTAACATTCATTTTGCCTTTAATTCTAGCAACCTTGTTCTCAAGCCAATTCGTTAGCATGCTTGATTACGCTGGCATGGTATTAGTCTTCCTTGCGATTTGGGGCCCACTGGCGATGGTTGTGAAAGTGCGCAAACCTGACTTTGAGCAAGTGAAATTTGAAAACACCTACACGGTAGGTGGTGGGCAAGCGGCTCTGGGCGGTACCTTTGTCTTCGGTGCACTCATCTTCGTTTCTTGGTTTATGGGTTAATCAATTCAAAAACCTAAACTTTAAAAAGCAAAAAGGGTGAGAATGTCTCACCCTTTTTTTGTTCTCATCGAACGAATATTATTGATCTAATCCGCCCATCAACATGTATTTCATCTCTAAGAATTCATCCATTCCATGATGAGAACCTTCTCGGCCAAGACCCGACTCTTTGATACCGCCAAAAGGAGCCGCAGCGGTTGAAATTAACCCTTCATTAATCCCAACCATGCCAACCTCTAAAGCATCAGCAACACGCCATGCTCGGCCTAATGAGCGGGTATAGATATAGGCAGCTAAACCTGACTCAGTGTTATTAGCTCGCTCTAAGACTTCAGTTTCATCATAAAAACGAAACAGCGGAGCAACAGGACCAAACGTCTCCTCATTCGCCGCCAGCATCTCATCATCCATCTCAGTGAGAACAAAAGGCTCTACAAATAGCTGACCTTTATCTGCCAATCGGCCACATAGTGCCTTTGCACCTTTTTCCAATGCATCGCTCACGTGTGCTTGCACCTTGGCAACCGCTCCTGCATTAATCAAAGGACCTATCACTACCTGATCAGCAAAACCGTCACCGACTTTTAGCGCTGACACTTTTTTCGCTAATTTATTGGCAAATTCATCGTAAACCGCATCATGAACAAAGATACGATTTGCACATACACAGGTTTGTCCCGCATTACGGAATTTGGCGATCATCGCCCCTTCAACTGCAGCATCAATGTCCGCGTCATCAAACACAATAAAAGGCGCATTGCCTCCTAGCTCCAATGCCATCTTTTTAATCGTTGAGGCAGATTGATTCATTAAAATCTTGCCCACATGAGTTGAGCCAGTGAAAGAGACTTTGCGCACTCGCTTGTCGGTAGTAAACACACTACCAATAGCAATAGCATCCCCAGTAATGACATTAAACAGACCTTTGGGCATTCCTGCATCTTCTGCCAATTTTGCTAATGCCAGAGCAGTAAATGGCGTCTCCGGGGCAGGCTTTAATACCATCGCACACCCCGCCGCAATTGCCGGAGCGGCTTTGCGCGTGATCATCGCCGCTGGAAAATTCCAAGGCGTAATAGCGGCAACAACGCCAATCGGCTGCTTAGTCACCACGATTTTACTGTGCGGGCGATGGCTTGGCATAATTTCACCGTAAGCACGGCGGGCCTCTTCGCTGTACCACTGAACAAAGCTTGCTGCATAAGCGATTTCACCTTTTGCCTCAGCAAATGGCTTACCTTGCTCTAAAGTCAAAATGGTCGCGAGATCATCACTATGCTCGACCATTAACTCATACCACTTGCGCAATATGTCAGCTCGATGATTCGCTGTAGTTTGTCGCCATTGTTCAAATGCTTGATGTGCAGCATCCACACACTGTGTTGCGGCATTGGCTCCCATTACAGGCACATGTCCAATAACTTCGCCATTAGACGGATTGGTAATGACTTCCTTTTCTCCGCCTATCGATAACCACTCTCCATTGATGAAGCATTGTTGTTGAAACAACGCCGAATATTTAAGCTGCATACTTTACTCCGTCACTTCAGAGACTTATTTAAGATCTTTGACTCTTGTTGTTAATCGAAGTCTAGCGAAATTTACTTCACTTTGAGTGATGCATTCTTATTTTTACCTCGATAGTTGTCTTTACCTTGGAAGCATGATCAAGAGAATGACGTTCATCAAATACCAAACCAAGCGCCTCGAACAAAACTTACTTTTCGTTATTTATCAACTGCAAAAAATTTCTAATTTTCAATAATCTCCATTAATTTCAAATCTAGATAAAAAATTCCCTTGTTTATCAGTTATAAGCTAAATCTGTATCATTTTGATTATTCTATAAATAAAATTTAACTCATTGAGCGAGTGGAAATAATTAAGCTTGTGGACTAATTAAAAGGAGGGCCAGATAAAAAAGGGACGAAAAAATGGCAAAACCTCTCTTATACGCTTTACCACTAGTTTTGTTCGCATCTCCACTCTATGCAGAAACAGAAGAACAAACAGCAGAAGAAGCCTCGCAACCAAGACGAGCTCAAACCGTTTCTGATGTTATTGATCGACCTGGGGTACTAACCCCAAAAGGAAAGTTCGGTATCGAGGCATCTCTAAACTACTCGCAAAACTCATCCAACACGGTCAACGTGATTGGCTATACGGTGCTACCTGCGTTGTTGGTTGGTCGAATTGAAGTCGCCGACGCCGACCGTACCACCATGACACTTGGTTTAACCGGTCGTTACGGTATCACTAACGCTACAGAGATCGAGGTTCGCGTTCCGTTCGTTTACCGAGATGATCAGGTATCCGGTCGTGAATTAGGTACAGGTAATAATAGAGATTTTAACCGTGATGTCAGTGGTGGAGGGATTGGTGACGTTGAATTCGCAATAAGACATCAATTCAACTTTGATACCGCACCTTATTGGGTAGGTAGCTTGAGAGTCAAATCAGATACCGGTAAATCCCCATACGAAATTGCCAGTGACGAATTGACGAATGTTCTAGAAGAAGCACCCACTGGTTCAGGTTTTTGGAGTGTTGAACCCGGGATTTCAATGATTTACCCGACAGATCCTGCCGTACTCTATGCAAGTCTGTCTTATATCTACAACTTTGAGAATGATTTTGATATCAGTGATACTAACCAAGAGATCGATCTTGGTGATACTATCTCTCTTGGTGGTGGTATGGGCTTTGCGATCAACCGCGATTTATCGCTCTCGATTGGTTTTAGCCATCAAACCATTTTGAAGAGTAAAATCAATGGTGTTACCGATAGCGATGCAAAAATGCTGCAGCTTGATTCATTGAATTTTGGGATTAACTACGCGCTATCACCAACAACAGCCATTAACATTAGTGCTCAAGCAGGCCTCACTGAAGATACGCCAGATTTCCAACTCAATGTGCGCATACCAGTTTCACTATAAATATCTCTGCACAATCAAACCAAAACCGCCTCAAGTAGGCGGTTTTTGCCATTTGGTAATCTTCATGCACTGACACACACGCTATCGCTATCATCGGTAGTGAACATCGATAACGAATGTCAATAACGGAAGAAAGCCAGCATGAATTGCTGGCTTGTTTTTAAATTGATGTCCACTAATTAAAATTAAATTGCAAAGCTTGCTGTACTCTATTTCTGCTTTCTAAGCGTTTTAAAGCACCGTTCACTTGCGCATCAATATTAACTACGGTTTCAAAGTTAATGACTGTGTTGTTTAAAGAGTTTTGGATGACTCGGTTAATCGAAGACTGGTTTACACCAGATACAGGGCCTGTCACTTGAGTGACGGTTATCACCGGTTGTTCGGCTGGTATAGATTCTTCAACAGAGGTTTCCGAGTTCGCCGCTCCTGAAGCAACGGGTTGAGTCTCGACACTTGGTTGCGCCATAACAACAGCAGGAGGCGCAGAACCATTCGGTGATACTACAATCGTTGGTGCAGCCGTAGTATCAACTGTCGTTGGTGACCGAGTTACTACCGGATTTACCTGCTGTGCTGCTGGTAGATCAACGGAATTGTTGCTCCCAACTTGCACCACAGTCGTTACCGGTATCACTTCAGGCTGAGATGCGATGAGTTGTCCGTTCTGGAAGAACAGATTGGCAATCCTATTGTTGAATAAGGTTTCGCCGTTAATCGAAGTCGCAATATCTAACCCGATGTTGACCATAAAGTCATCACCTAAGAAACCCGCTCGAAGTGAAGAAAGCTCTCCATCATCGAGTGGCTCAAGACTATCTAGTTGGTAAGATGCACTAGCAGTGGGCGCAGCTAGACACGCGCAAACTGCGCTTACCAACCATATTTGTCTAAACATTTTAAAACTCCCCACGTTCGGGTAGCGTAATACTAAATACCCCCAGTGAGTTTCGAGATACGCCCGAATCTACAGGAGCGGGGGCATAAAGTGTATAGTTGTCGTCTGAGATGTAACTATTTCTGGCAATGTTGGCGTGAGTGCGAATCAACAGCACGATGCCTGAATAGTAGCGCTCAAACTCTGCGAACTTCATTTGGATAGTACCTCGTGAAGGATCGCCTAGAATGACCGAGTGACTATTCATACCCTTAATCACCACAAAGTGCATGTAACCGTCAAAGTTCACCAACGTGATACCTGGAACACCTAACTCTTGGAGCTTTGTGAGTGGCATTCTAAATCCATCAGCGTCGTAACCTTTCATCTCCAAATAGTTCTTCATATCGAGCAGCGAAAAACCGCTTTTTTTGATCGTCTCTTGATCACCTCGATCGAACATTGTTTGAAAAATCACGTCTTCTTCGGATGGGTAGTCGTAGTGATAAGTTAACAGTGACGCTAGAGCAGCAGAGCCGCAACTAAAGTCATACTGCTGACGAACTACGTCGCCAAACAGCATTTCTTTGTAACTCTTCACCGGAACATTAAAGGACCCACGATGAGGCATGTAAGTTAAAGCATGAGAAGATGCTGATAAAATCAGCATCCCCGAAGCAAAGATTCGCCAAAAAACCATATCATTTCAGTGTCAGGTTAACGACCGTTGAGTTTTGAATCAGTACGTTATTACCCGTATTTTGAATTACATTGTTCACACCAGTTGCAGAGCTAAAAGCGCCAGAGCCGATACGATTATTACCGTTAACGGTATTGATCGCTCGATTCCCAAAACTTGCGCCATTAATCTCTGAGCTGGCACTGATACTGTCAATATCAACATTGTATTCATCAACATCTAATACGTACTGTCCACCTCGCGAGCTATCCATACTATCTATGGATAGCTCGTAGTCGTCTGCCAGCACCAAATCTTCAGCATAAGCGTTGACAACCAATACGCTGCTTATTGCCAATAGTGCTAAGCGCATGACATTCTCCAGAATTAGTTAGTTTTAACCGTTGCGTTGGTGACAACAGACTGTTGAATTAAAGAGTTTGCACCCGCAGATTGGCTCACTGTGGTAATACCCGAAGTATTGTTAAAGCCAGTCATGTTGTTGGTATTTCTAACACTCACACCAGCACCTTGACATGTATTGCAGCCACCTTTACCACGAGGCCCACGCATACCGCTACCTGCAGACTCACCGTACTCAACATCTGAGCTTGAGATGTATCCTTTCAGATCTGAGCTCGCAACCACCATATCTACTTCAAAGTTTAGAGTGTGGCTTTGGTCAATTTTGTTGTTGCTGTTTTTCCAAGATCTTGAATTGTCAGTGTTTGCACTGTCTTTCCATGATTTAGAGTTGTCAGTATTCGCGCTGTCTTTCCATGAATTGCCATCATTACCGTTATCGGTATTATTGCTGCCCTTCATAGTTAGACGGTTGTTGTCGTCGCCGTCGTTAGTACGAATGCGGTTGTTGTCATCACCGTTGTTTGTTTTGGTGTAGGTCTTGTTGTGATCATCACCATTGTTGCTTAGGTTGTACGATTTGTTGTTATCGTTACCATCATTGGTGCGGATTCGGTTGTTATCATCACCATTGTTGGTGTTGTTGCTGTTCTTGATGGTGTTGCCATCATCACCGTTATTTGTTTTGCTGTACGATTTATTGTGATCGTTACCGCCGCCAGACGTATAAGACAATGAGTTGTTGTCGTGGCCATCGTTTGAGCGGTTGTTATCATTACCAGCGCCGGTGTTCGTAATCATATTGCCATCGTTGCCGTCGTTTGAACGATTGTTGTCGTTACCACCGCCCGATGTTGTCACAACATGATTGTTGTCGTTGCCTGGCCCGTTACCATTATGACTTAAGTAATCAGCGCCGCCGCCACCACCATGACCACCGGCTAGTGCTGCGCCACTAAACATCATCGCTGCCATTGCGATTGCTACACCCGTTTTTTTAAGATTCATAACCTTCACTCCGTTGTGTATCCATGTCTGATTTGGTTGTTTATGCCCTTGAGCAACTCGAGTATAGGTAGGCAGCCAAAAGCGCACGTCTCACTTGTGAGACGAGTTTTGAGGATCAGGTTGATATGCAGGAATGGCGCATACCCTCTAATAATCCATCGTTTTATTAAACAGCAATTTACGAGCATCAGATTGGAATTGGATGAGCAAAGTATGAAGATTGAGTGCAGATTCGTAGGATAAATCGCGTCATACTTTTAAGAATGAGTTCAGCCTAAGGAAATGATAGAAGTCCGACCACATAGTGAATAAACATACAATATCCATCAAAACTCAGTCAGTTAACGCCGTAGCGTTTAAAACATATTGAGAATGATTTGCCTGAGACTAAACCAATGGATGAATCTTTATTGATAAAGAAGTAAGTAAATATCATGAAATGCCCTACCGACTTAGATTTCTTGAATATACTTAGTGCTAACTAAAACCTAGTCAGCACGGGGACTAGGCAAAGAAAACAGCAATAGGGGCAGTGGATAATGTTAAATAAGTACGTCATCATCTTGTCGGACAAAACATTGCAAACCAGTTTGATGGAACAGCAACTCACCGAAAAATTAGACATCAGTATTGATGTCACGGCACCTTCCCAACTCACGCCAACTTCATCTCTTTCTTGTGTCGATTTAGTACTGATCGACTTTGAGCAGCTTGAAACCTTAGCGCTAAACCAAGCCATTCCAAATTTCGACTTGCTCAAATTAGACGTTTTTATTTACAACATGCCGCCAGAGTCTATGCAGTGTGAATATGTCTATTGGCCATCTCTCAAAGGTGTTTTACTGAACAACGCACCGATAGAGCATCTGTATAAGAGTGTCGAGTACGTATTAAACGGTGGCTTGTGGCTACCACGTAAATGCTTAGAAGGCCTGGTGATGCTGAGACGCAATCCAAATTTGGAACGCTGTCAGTTGTACCGCAGCTTAACATCACGAGAAAGACAAATACTCGATCATGTGGCTTCCGGTAAATCCAACAAGCAAATCGCGAACTCACTTTTCTTATCAGAAAGTACGGTCAAATCACACGTATATAAAATCTTTAAGAAGTTGGATGTGCACAAACGCAAGGATGCCATGCATATTACTAATGCTATGCACAACAATTATTCGCACAGTATGAACAATAGTAAGGGTAATAATGGAAGTATGGGATGGACTGATGGCAAAACGATAGTTCTATCGTTTGCCCTGCGAATTCAAAAAATCGAACTCGCTATTAGAATTTTTAGGCGCAAACCTGTCATTACTTCTAAGCGAAGTTGTTTACCCATTTTAGTCATCGGGTGAACAAGCACCAAACCGCGAACTGATTTCTTAAGTTTGCCCAAATCTGCTTGCTCTTCTTTGGTGATTTCACGCGAGAATGGCATATCAAGTAGGCTCTTACGCTCTTTATTCAGATTGTAATCTTGCTTACCACGTAATGAGTTAATCTTCTTTGAAAACTCTTCCACTTGATCGGTAAATTTAGAGATCAGCTCTTGATCGCCACGTGTTTTTGCCCCATCCAGTTTACGCTGGGCAGTATCAAGACGATTGTGAAGTTGTTGAAGTTCCTGCTTTAGGCTCATAGCGATCTATCTCTGTTAATCATAAAGGGCGGCGAGTGTACCACAGACATATGTGACTCACTAACTATTATCAGTGGCAAGCTTTTGATGTCTAGTCTCAAACTGGATCATACTCGTCTCACTGTTTATATTTTAGTAAGTAATGAAATTTAGTCAGTGTCAGTCGTCTATGAGGTCGGTGTTTATGGTAAAAACAGCAACGCAGTTGTTCATTGTATTATCACTCCTATTTATTTCTTCCCTCACCCATGCCTCAAACGTTATTTTTAACTACCTAGATGCGAATTCTGAGCAAGAGCAAGTAGCGAAACAGGCGATAATCGACAGCGAAATAACTCAACTCTTCGCAGCACTATCACAAAATCACTTTCCATTTAAAACACCGCTCACCGTCGAATTTGGCAGTGACGATGGGCCCCTGTTTGATCCTGAGATTAACACGGTTCAAATCCCCTATTCCTTTTACAATCAAACGCTCGAATATTTTACACAGCACAAATACCAAGAAAAGTATGCCCTTTCGGCGGAACTCGCCGCCATTGATACACTTCTGCATACCTTATTGCATGAGGGAGGCCACGCCTATATTGCCGACCAAAACATCCCAATTCTTGGTAAGGAAGAGGATGCCGTCGATAACTTCGCAGCGATTATCATGATTGAATATGTCGAAAATGGAGCCAAAGCAACCATCAGCGCAGCCGATATGTTTGGCTTTGAGTCAGAGGATCGCCCTGATTACTATCAAGCCGATGAATACATCGACGAACACAGCTTCGATCTGCAGCGCTACTTTTCAACCTTATGCTTAGTATACGGCAGCGACCCAGAGACATTTAGCGGCCTGCTTGATGAAATCGAAGACGAATATCGCGATGAACGCAAAGAAAGCTGTATCGAGCAATATCAAGTATTGAGCAACAATTGGCATCACTACTTAAGCAAACACCAAAACAGCTATTTTTAGCCTCGCCTCTAAAACTTCACGATAAAGGACTAGGTCCACATAGTTCTTTCGTATCAATAATTAAACGGAAAGTCTTTAGGTTCACAGTTATCCGAAAACAAATTTGTTAACATATTGCGTGTTTTTGCAAAACATTTATTGCAACCAGTTAACAATAACGAGAAAAGTGCAGGATATTTTATGAATCTATCTATCAGAGCAAGACTCTATTTGATGTCGTTCATTCCGCTCCTTTTGATCACGCTTGGCGTTATGGGTGTCGCCTACGTCAAAACGTCGAGTCTCACAGCGCAGCAAATTGAGTCCACCAGCGAAACCATGATGGAGCAAAAGAAAAGCGAACTCAGAACCTATTTGCAGCTTGCTAAGTCCGCCGTACAACCATTTTTAGCTCGCGGAGCCTCATTAGAAGAAGCACTACCGACGCTAAAAGAGCTCGAATATGGAGACAACGGTTATATCTTCGGTTACGACTCTACTGGAGTACGTGTCTTTAACGGTAAACATGAAAAAGGCATTGGGGATAATTTTATTGGGTTGCAAGATCAGCAAGGTAACTATCTCATTCGTGATTTGATTAATCATGCCAAAACGGGCGAATTTACCACTTACTATTTCCCTAAGTTAGGAGAAACCGAGGCTCTCCCCAAGCTAAGCTACTCTATCTTCATTCCTGAATGGGATTTAATGTTAGGCACGGGTTTCTACACTGATGATATTGATGCCGTGATTGCAGACATGACTGCAACCTCTACCAAATCATTGGAAAATACACTGTTTGTGATTGCCACTTTGTGTTCTGGTATTGCTCTTTTAGTGATTATCGCGGCCATCGCTATTAACCGCTCAATCATGCAACCGTTAGAGCAATTCGACTCTTCCATTCAATCTTTTGCCAATGGTGATGCAGACCTTACGGCTCGCATGCAAGCATTTAAAGCACCGGAATATGCCAAGCTAAGCCACAACTTCAACGCGTTTGTTGAAAGCCTACAAAACATCATTCGCAATGTCAGCGAGGTCGGTCAGCAGGTGGTTTCAGAGACGAGCGGCATGTCTCAACGCGCAGCGAAAGTCGATGACCTGACCACCGGACAACAAGAAGAAACCGAGCAAGTGGCTGCAGCAATGACAGAGATGACCACCACCGCTCAAGAGATTTCTAACAATGCCAGTCAAGCGGCAGAATCAGCGAGAGAAGCCGACAACAATGCGCAAGAGGCGCAGCAAATTGTGAATACGGCGGCTAACTCTGTGATCGCATTAGCTGATGAAGTGCAAAAAGCGACGGATGTGATTTCTCGCCTTGAGGGAAATGTGCAGAATATTTCCTCGTCATTAGAGGTCATTCAAGACATCGCTGAGCAAACCAACTTATTAGCCTTAAATGCGGCCATCGAAGCCGCTCGAGCGGGTGAGCAAGGTCGAGGCTTTGCAGTGGTGGCAGACGAAGTTCGTAAGCTGGCTAGCCGCACTCAAGAGAGTACCGGTGATATTCACAATATGATTGAACAGCTAAAAGCCGCTTCAGACGATGCGGTAAAAGCGATGCAAACCAGTAAAAGCCGAAGCAATGATACGGTCAATGAGGCAAGCGAAGCGACTAAAGCTTTGGTGAAAATTCAGCAATCTATCGCAACGATCATGGACATGAATGCACTAATCGCAACAGCGACAGAACAGCAGAGTTTAGTTGGCCAAGAGATCTCCGAACGTATCGTGAGCATTTCTGATAAGAGCCACCAGTCCTCGCAACTGGCCAATGAAAACCACACCGGTAGTGAAAACCTCAATGGTCGCGCCAACGAACTGTATGGGTTGGTTAAGCGTTTTACAGTGTAAAACTGAACAATTATTAAACATCAATAATAAAAAGTGACCTTAAAGGTCACTTTTTATTTCTCATCAAGCTTATTCTTGCAGTACTAATGTATAGGCATTCGCTAGTGGGCCTTCCACTTTATTGCCATCTTGATCAAGCATCATCAAGGCATTTTTAGCCACAAAGAACTGTTGTGAATCATCCTTTTCAGACAACGTAATCGTGTCACCTTTAGCATTCCATACAAATTCACCCGTCGAGTTATACTCTTCACCGTTCTTCGCACCTACGTAAACTTGCTGGTATTTGTAAGTACCATCAAAATTCAACGTCAATGTGGTTGCGATGCCAGTACAATCTGCACAAGGCAGTGTGCCAAAGTATGGGCCTTCCCAATCAAGCGAATTACGTGCAGTTTGCGCACGAGGCTCTTCTGTTTTTTGCTCTGCTTCAGGACGAATCACATCGGCCGCCGCTGAAATCGTATCAGTCGCTGCTGATTGAATGGTTTGAATACCATCAGTCACATCAACCGATACATTTTCTGTCACTTGCTCAGGTGGTGCTTCTGCCAATGGTTTATCTGGCGCTTCTTCTGTACAACCTGCTAAAACAAACACTGCACTCATTAATATCAATAAAGATTTTTTCATTGTCATTCCTTATTCGACCGCTTCGACCTTACTTAAGTACATTAAGCATAGAATCGAATTTACTAATTACGTCAGGATAAATACAAGTTACTGATCTGCAAATGTAAAAAAACTGCGATTTTGTCAAACTAACATCATGATTTTATTATATTGCTCAATTATTGCTAATGGTGTTTTTTTTCTGCGCACATCACGTCAAAAAAGGTATGTTGACCAAAATAACTGAGTGATAAAAAAACAGGGCGCAGAATGCGCCCTGTTGCTTGCGTACTTTGTCGTACTTATACCGGTTCTGGTTGTAATACTTCAACTCTTACCGCGGCGACTTTAAATTCTGGAATTTTCGCATGCGGATCCGTTTCTGCCGTAGTCAAACGGTTAACTGGCGATTCAACAAAGTGGAACGGTATAAAGACCACACCCGCTTGAATGCGCTTAGTGACAAACGCGTCAATCTCAATCGAGCCACGACGTGTGGTCACTCTTAAACGCTGCCCATTACCGATGCCCAGCGCTTCAGCATCTTGCACGCTAATCATCGCTCTTGGCCCTGCAAGATTGTCTAATCCCTTGGTTTTGCGTGTCATGGTACCGGTATGGAACTGCTCCAAAATGCGCCCTGTGGTCAACACCAATGGGTACTCTTCATCCGGCAGTTCTGCCGCATAACGGAACGGCACCCCAACCATCTGCCCTTTACCTCGAGTAAACTGAGTTTGGTGCATAATACGCGTGCCTTGTGGGTTATTTTTACAACTTGGCCATTGCACGCCATCCGCAGTGATATTTTCCCACGCAAGTCCGGCATATTGAGGCGTAACACGAGCAATCTCAGCGGTAATATCGGAAACACGTTGATAGTGCCAATCTGAGCCCATCGCATTGGCGATCTCTTGAATGATCCACCAATCTTCTTTCGCTTCACCTGGCGCACTCACCGCCGCATTTAAACGCTGAACACGGCGCTCAGTATTAGTAAAGTGGCCGGATTTTTCAGCAAATGAATACGCAGGCAATACTACATCAGCATACTGAGCGGTTTCGGTTAAGAAGATATCTTGCACCACTAGGAAATCGAGCGCTTCAAGGCCTTCAATCACGTGTGCTTGGTTAGGATCGCTCAGCACTGGGTTCTCACCCATCACATACAAACCACGCACTTCACGATGGCAAGCCGCTTCAATAATTTCCGTTAAGGTTAAACCCGGTTCTAACGGCAGATTTGGCGCATTCCATTCCATCGCAAATTTGTCACGCACCATTGGGTTATACACTTTTTGATAACCTGGATAGTTATTAGGTAGTGCTCCCATGTCACACGCACCTTGCACATTGGATTGACCGCGCAATGGGTTGATGCCACCGCCTTCGATACCAATGTTTCCGCACAATAATTGTAAGTTGGCAATCGATCGCACATTGTCATGGCCGGTAGTGTGCTGAGTAATCCCCATTGAGTAGTAAACCGCGGTGCGTTTCGCCGTACCAATCATTCGCGCCATCGCAAAGATATCGCCTGCGCTCACGCCCGTGACCAACTCAACTTTGTCCAACGCATAGGCCGGTGACATGACTTCTTGCAAGAAGGTATCAAAACCGTCCACACGCTCTTCTATGTACTCTTGATCGTACCAGCCATTTTTGATGATCTGTTGCATGACACCATTAAGCAGCATTACGTCAGTACCTGGACGATGCGCAAGATATAGCTCAGCATGATCCGCCATATCAATGCGTTTTGGATCGGCCACCACCAAGCGTGCGCCGTGATGACGAATAGCTTGTTTAATATGTGAAGCGATAATTGGGTGCGCTGAGGTAGTATCCGAACCAATGATAAAAATCACATCCGAATGCTGAATACTCGGAATATCGTTGGTCATTGCCCCGCTACCTAGCGATGCTTCTAAACCAGTAACAGTGGAGGCGTGACACAAACGAGCGCAATGGTCGACGTTATTGGTGCCGAGCTCACGACGAATGAATTTTTGGAATGCGTAGTTATCTTCATTGGTGGTTTTCGCCGATGAGAAACCCGCTAACGCATTGCTGCCAAAACTATGTTTGATGGTACTGAACTTATTGGCAATCAAATTGATCGCTTCTTGCCACGTCGCTGGTTGCAATACGCCATCCTTACGGATCAGCGGCGTGGTCAAACGTGCGTTGTCGATAATAAAATCAAAACCAAATCGACCTTTCACGCACAGCATGCCTTGGTTGACCGGAGAGTGACCGCCCGTAACGTATTGAATGCGATTTTTGGCTTCATCAACGTGCATGGTGAGCTTACAACCCACACCACAGTAGGTACAGATGGTATCAACTTGTTTGAACTGCTCCACACGCCCTTGCGAGCGATCGCGCTTATCAACCATCGCACCGGTTGGGCAAGCTTGGACACACGCACCACATTGCACGCAGTTAGAATCACCCATCAAGAGTTTGCCATCACACATGGTGCCAAAATGTGGGCGATCGTCCGGACGTACTGCTGGTTGACCATTTTGATCGTGAACAAAATTGAGTACGCCATGCACCGCTTGTTCACTACAAGCTTGAATACACTGACCACAACTAATACAGCGGTTAGCATCAAATTCGATAAATTCCGAGCTGCGATCAACACTGAACTTGTGGCGTGGATCTTTCGCTCGCAAATTTAACCAATCACTATGTGACTGCACATTCAGTGAATGGCTAAATGTCTGCTCAGCTTGGTACTCCGTCGAGTAATCTCGCAAATCGCAGTTGCTGTTCGCCTGACAACCACACTCTAAACAGCGAGCCGCTTCTTTGATGGCCTCATCGTTATCAAAACCCAGTTCAACCTCAGCAAAGCTCTGCTCACGCTGCGCCGGGGTTAACTCCGGCATAATGCTGCGGGCGACTTTCTCAAACTGTTCAAACTGCAGCGGATCCACTTGTTTGAGTTTTTGTTCTTTGCGTGAGTTAAACGCTGGCTTTGGCATCTCCGCCATATCGCCATTGAGGAACAAATCGATCGCTTTTGCCGCCACACGACCATCGCCAACTGCTTCAACGGCCGTTGCTGGACCGCGACGAAAATCTCCGATACTGAAAATATTGCCGCTGCCCGTATGCATAGTCAGCGGATCAGATTCAGAAGTATTCCAACGAGTTAATGGGATTTGTAATGTGTCGTTATCCAAAAAACTCAGATCAGGTTTTTGTGAAACCGCAGCAATCACGGTATCAAACTCTTGAGTAAAAAACTCTCCTGTTGCTTTAGGAGAGCGACGACCAGAAGCATCAGCAGCACCAAGCGCCATGCGCTCTAAACGTACCGTTTGTACTCGCCCATTTTCATCCGCGATATTTTCAACTGGATTGGTCAGGAATAAGAACTTAACGCCTTCATGCTCAGCTTCCATAATCTCATAATCTTCTGCTGGCATCTCTTCTCGAGTGCGGCGATAGATGATAGTGGTGTCAGCGCCAGCTCGACGCGCAGTACGTGCGCAATCAATCGCAGTATTGCCGCCGCCAATTACCGCGACTTTTTGCCCGGTGGTGTAGTTACGCTCGGTGACATAATCTTTAAGATAATCCACACCTAAGTAGCAACCATCGAGATCGCTGCCTGTGTAGTTCATCTCAACGGCAAGTGAAGCGCCAACCGCTAAACATACCGCAGAATATTTTTCGCTCAGTTCAGACAGCGTGAAATCTTGTCCCAGCTTTTGTCCGGTTTGAATTTGCATACCATTGCGGCACATTAATTCGATTTCTTTGTCGAGAATGGCTTTCGGTAGTCGGTATTCAGGAATGCCGTAACGCAGCCAACCACCAGCTTTTGGCATCGATTCAAACACGGTGACATCATAACCTTCATTTGAAAGATAATAGCCCGCTGTTAAGCCGCCAGGGCCGCCACCAACGATGGCAATAGATTGGTTTTTGTCTGCTTTCTTCTCAGGTACATATGCCTCTTGCATCGCAAGATCCGCATCTGCAGCATGGCGTTTTAATTGGCGAATCGCGATAGACTCATCAACCAATGAGCGGCGACACTCACTTTCACAAAACGCAGGACAAACACGACCAATCGAAAGTGGCATCGGTAAAGTGCGCTTGATAACTTCAATCGCTTTTTGATGATCGTTTTGCGCAATAAAGTACAAGTAAGATTGAATATCTACACCAGCAGGACAGGCCGTTTTGCATGGCGCCTCACAGTCCGCATAGTGATCTTGCATGATGCGGTTAAGTGCTTTGCGGCGATGCTCAGCCAACTGCTCAGATTGAGTAATCACTTTCAGGCCAGGGTAAACCTGAGTTTCACAAGCACGAACTGTGCTGCCGTCATCCAGTTCTACGACACATAAATCACAAGGTACTTTATCTTTTGATTTATTGAGTCCACACAGAGAGGGAATTTCTACCCCACATACTTTGGCTGCTTCAAGCAAAGTCTTACCTTGCTCGACAATTCGGTACTTGCCGTTAATTACGATTTCTATCATTGGGTTCCTGTCGCGAGAGGGGAATAACCTTACTAGCGCTAAGGATACCGTCTAAAACAGCAAATTCGACAATACATGTCACACAAACTTATTTTGCGATGCATGTTTTTTCGAGAAAATAGCCAAATCTATCGCAATTTATTTAGGTAAACGTTTTCGTGCTCAAAGCGTACAAACGGCGGTAAAAATGAAACGAAGTGTACTAAGGTTGTGATTGGATTTTTTTCACGCCCTCGAGTAGCGCCTCAATAAATAACGACAACGCTTTGGGCTGATAACGACGCTGTTTGTACACCAGATACGCTTTACGTTTACTGCGGCTGTATTGCGGTAATACATGCACTACATTGTGTTTCGCCTCTGGTGTGATATGACGCAAAGGGAGTGAGGCAATGCCAATCCCCTTCTCGACGGCTTTGATCACCGCCATAATATCGTTAACCACCAATTTAGGTTTAATCGACATCACTTCCACTAGCTTTGAATCCCGGTAGATAGGCAAATCAACAATATTGTCGACCGAGACCCAAGCTTGATCTCGCAGTTGATCAAGTTCCGCAATTTCATCAACGCGAGCTAGATACTCTGGGCTGGCAAAAAATCCATGTCTCGCCTCAAATAGAGGACGAGCAATCATTCCTTCCATCTCACGCAGATCAAACGTCATCAGTAAATCGCGATCGGTTTGCGGAACGATCTGCTCTTGGCTGAGCACCAAGTCCAACTGCACTTTTGGGTAACGCTCAAGAAAGTCGTCAACGACCTCTTCAGCAAAGCCGCGATAAAAGTTATACGGCAACGCCAGTTTAATTTTACCTTCGACGTCTTGGCGATCTTCACTTAGCTGCTCAAACGCCGTTTCAATGCTTTCCATACCGCTTTTTAGTAAATTAAACGCTCGTAACCCCGACTCCGTGGCAACCAGCTCACGTCCTTTTTTTTCCAATAACCGCACGTTAAGCCGCTCTTCAAGCGCATTAATACGACGTGACATCGTAGAGACAGGCAAACGTAAATGCCGAGCTGCCGCTTGCAGCGAACCAAACTCCACCACGTTACAAAACAAATAAAGATCGTCAATATTTCCAAATATGGAATTCACACTTCTTATCCTGCTTATTTTTCCCATTAATGGACAGTTATATAGTGTCTATATGACAAAGCCAAGGAATACTGAAACAAGGAAGTAAATATCACAGCAAATATTGAGATGTTTATGACAGAAAAATTCTACCAATACCTTCTTTATGCAGTGCTTGGCACCACCATCCTTTTTTCGCTGTTCTTGGTAGCAGCCGATAATATCGCACCCTTTACTACCCAAGCCTCAATGCATCGCACTATTGCGACTATTGCACCTGAAACTTCTGGCGTGATTGAAAAAGTATTAGTGACTAATGGGCAGCGCGTGCACGCTGGTGAAACACTTTTTACCCTTGATGATCAAAGCTACCGCCTCAAAGTTCAGCAAGCAAAAGCGGAATTAGCTCAAGCAGAGCAAACATTCCTCGCGAATCAACAACAATTAAGCGCCAGCAAGCAAACTCTATTGCAACGCCAAGAACAACTTGCTAATGCCGAGGCAAAGCTAAAACGCAACCGTGCGCTGTACCAAAAAGGGTTAACCACAACACAAACCGTGGAAGATAGCCAACTTAACGTCAACGTGGCCAAAAGTGCGCAGCTCGCTGCCCAAGCTGAAGTCTTGCGTATTCAAGCGCAACTTGCCGATAACGACAGCAATGCAGCGATTCAACTCGCAAAAGCCAAACTTGCAGGTGCAGAGCTTGATGAACAGCATACTCACATCATTGCGCAAACCGATGGCGTGGTCACCAACTTACAACTACAAAGCGGCAGCTATATCAGCCAAGGCACTACGGCGCTGCTACTGGTTAACGAATCTGACGCTTGGCTGAGTGCTGATTTTAATGAAAAAGGCATTCGTCATCTCACTGATGGTAATCCGGTATATATCGCCTTTGACGCGATTCCTGGAGAAGTGTTTCGTGGCCATATCGCTAGCCAAGAACGAGCCATACGCGATACTGACAACAGCAATGGCCAGTTAGTTGATGTGGTTAACGATACCCGCTGGGTGCGTGAACAACAAAAGATCCGTGTGCGCATTCAACTCGATAATCAAGACTCACACTCGGTTGATCAATTAATTTCGGGAGCTCGCGCTTCTGTATCGGTCCAAAATGGCTCAACCATCATAGATACCATCAGCCTTGTTTGGATGCATGTCGTCGCGCTATTTCGTTATATCTACTAACCGATCTTAGGTAATGAGTATGACACGACTCTCACTAAACTTGTTCGATGATGCCTCGCAGCGCAATGAAGCGCTGCGCATCACACTTGCGATTACTGTCTGCATGTTACTCGGTAAGCTGCTCAACCTTGCCTCTCCGGTGTATTTGGCACTCTATCCAACCATCATCATGACAAAGGGAAAAGATTACTCATGGCAAGGTTTAGCGCGTACCTTTGCCCCGACACTGGCGGCGGCCAGTTGTGCGCTGGTAGTGAGCAATACCTTCTCTCAACATCCTTTTATCATCTGGACGATCAGCTTACTGTTCTTTGATTGGATGCGCCGACGAGCCAATACTCCAGCCAAAATGGGCGCCATGCTGATGCCGACCTTTAACTGGATTTTGGTGATCGTTTTTGCCCAACATACGACCGCTGATATGACGACCCGCATTCACGAAATATTGATCGCCATGGTCATCACGACCTGTGTGTGTAAAGCTGCTGTGGCGCTATTTCCAGTAGTCAGCAAGGGCAAGCCACCGCAATTTAAGCCCACACCTGTGAGTGCGCAGCAGAGACTATTGTCACTGGCACTGATTGGCTCTGGCGTGGCCTTTTTGCTCCAAGTGAATATGTTATCCGCCACCTTCTGTATGGTTCCAGTCATTGCCGCAGCCACCCAAAGTCAAGCGGATGCCTTTCGCCAAGTGGTTGAGCGACGTTTTATCACTCAAGTAGGCGGTTGTGCACTGGCGTTTATTTTTACCTTGGTGCTTTCTGGTCACCAGGCCAATATTGGTGTTTATACCCTGTTGCTAGGAGGCTTAATCTTTATGCTTGCCAGCATGATGGCGAAGGCAGATTTCAAGCTACGCGACCTTCATGGGGACGCATTATTGGCAACCATGCTGCCAATTCAGCTCTATATTGGTGCAAATGAGATGGGTTTAGAACGTACCTTCCTGCGCGGCTGGCAACTGGCGGTCACGCTGGGGATTTTATTTACACTCTACACGCTGGTGACACGCTCACGTAAACCTGCATAACCATAGTGCTCTAGGCATAAAAAAGGCTTCGCAATCGCGAAGCCTTTTCGTTTTTCAAACGCTAAAATTAGATTTCAGCGTTGTGGTAAACTTGTTGTACGTCATCACAATCTTCTAGAAGATCTAGGAACTTCTGGAATTTCTCTTGATCGTCAGCACCAATTACATGGTAAGACTGAGGAACGAAAGTGATCTCTTCAACGTCAAGAGTTAGTTCTGGGTACTCAGAGTTTAGAGCCGTCTTCACTTTGAAAAACTCAGTGTTTGGCGCATAAACAGTGATAATGCCGTCTTCAAGCTCGATGTCTGTCACGTCACAGTCAGCCATCATTAGCGCTTCTAGTACTGACTCTTCGTCTTCACCTTTGAACTGGAATACAGCTTGGTGAGCGAACATGTGAGAAACAGTACCTTCAACACCGATCTTCGCACCTGTTTTCACGAAACATTGGCGTACGTCTTGGAAAGTACGGTTACCGTTGTCTGTTAGACAGTCAACAATTACGCTAGCGCCGCCTGGAGAGAAACCTTCGTAGCGTGCTGGTACGTAATCTTCACCGCCGCCGCCGTTAGCTTTGTCTAGTGCTTTTTCGATAACGTGTGCTGGTACTTGGTCTTTCTTCGCCTTCGCGATTAGGTGACGAAGTGATAGGTTCATATCTGGATCTGAACCACCGTTTTTCGCACACATGTAAATTTCTTTACCGTATTTGGAATAAACTTTAATTTTTGCGCCTGCAGTTTTCGCCATAGAGGCTTTGCGCACTTCAAAACTTCTTCCCATCGGGACGATCTCTCTTAATTTAAATTTAACGCGAAGGATTTTAGCAAAAATTCGAGGCTTTTCAATTTCGCCTCTCATACCTTGTTATAGGTAGAGCTTGGGCTTACGCAACACCCATAAGTCGTTTGTATTTCACCACGCACTCAGTAAACCAAGTACGTTCAGCATCATCGATGATCTTACCTGCTTGTTGATCAATCTCATCAGGTCCTGCTTTAGCTTCTCTGAGCTTCCACACGAGGAACGCAGCCTGCTTATCCAGCTCAACTTTGTTCTTCTCATCTGCGGGTAACAACGACAAATTTACCGACATAGTTAGATCTCGAAAAAAATACGAGGCGGAAATATATCACATCAAACGCGAATGTAGAGAGTAGAAAGCGTGAATAGCTCTAAAAAACACAAAGGGTGGCTTATGAAATAGCCACCCTACGGAATGTTAGTACAAGTTGCAGTTTAGTGAAGCAATCCTAGTTCGCGAGCTTCTTCAATCGTTAAACCACTTTCACGAATCTCGCGCAACGCTTCAATGCGACGACGAGCTTCAGCAGATTTAACCATTGATGCAGGCTTATGTGATTCTACTTCTTCCGTGAAATCCCACTTGTTTGCAATGCTTGTCATTTCATCATGGTCTAATGAATTAATGGACATAAAAACCTCCGATAAAACCATGCTTTGGACGAGCTCATTCTTAACAAACCCACCCTAGTGTTGTTAAGCGTATTAAATCGAGATTGTGATTTTGGTAATAGTTCAAATATCAAAAAATAAAATCGCTATTATTTGCTTTGCACCCACCGAAATTGCGCAGTACATTTAAAAGATTCCCCCAAACAAATCCGACCTGAGCTAGATCACGTAAAGCTCAATAAAACACCAGCCTTAGCCGCATTAATCCTGTTATAACGGTGCTTTTTTCAACAATATTTTTCGATCAGGTTCACTCTTTTTCGCCCTGCTTCTTTTCCGATTGAAATCAAGAGTTAATGATAATCATTCTCTTTATCAATCGAGAATCGTTATGAGCCAACATTTTTTACAGCATGCATTTCATGCTGACCCGATTATTCAAATTCGCGATTTGTGCGTCGACTACATTACAGATCATGGTGATTTTAACGCCGTAAAAACAGTGAGTTTTGATATTGGGAAAGGTGAGATTTTTGGTCTCGCCGGAGAGTCCGGCTGTGGCAAAAGTACCATCGCCTTTGCCATTAACCGCCTACATAAGCCACCAGCGATCATTTCCGGAGGACAAATCCAGTTTGAAGGTCGCAACATTCTCAAACTACCAGAGAACGAGTTCAACAACATTCGTTGGAGTGAAATCGCGATGGTATTTCAAAGTGCGATGAACTCACTAAACCCTGTTCTATCAGTACAAGAACAATTTGCTGATGTATTGCGTCACCATCAAGGAATGAGCGAAGCCCAAGCGAAACATCGCGCTGAACAACTGCTTGATTTGGTGAACATTCCTCGAGAACGTTTGAGCGAATACCCACATCAATTCAGTGGCGGTATGCGTCAACGCCTCGTGATTGCTATTGCACTGTCACTCAATCCAAAAATGATCATTATGGATGAGCCAACTACAGCACTTGATGTGGTGGTGCAAAGAGAGATCTTGCAGCAAATTTACCAACTGCGTGAAGAGTTTGGTTTCTCAATTCTATTTATCACCCACGATTTAGCGTTAATGACTCAGCTCTGCGATCGCATCGCCATTATGCGCCATGGAGAAATAGTTGAAGTCAACACATCACGAGAAATTCGCCAGAATCCTAAACACGCCTACACACAAAAGCTATGGGCATCCTTTCCCAATATTCACCAGGGTAAACACCAAACAGAAGGAGCGCTGGTATGATGGAACCTATCATTCAAGTCAATAACATCGTTAAAGAGTTCACCATTGGCGGGGGCTTTTCTTCGGTCGAGCGCTTCAAAGCACTGCAGGGCGTCAGCTTTAACCTTTATGCAGGGCGAACCCTAGCTCTCGTTGGAGAGTCAGGCTGTGGTAAAAGTACCTGTGCACGATTGATCACGAAAGTCTATCCAGCAACCAGTGGTGAAATCCTATTTAATGGGCAAAATATTGATGATATTCATGGCCGCAAAGCGGTTCTCGATTATCGCAGTAAAGTACAAATGGTGTTTCAAGACCCATTTGGCTCGCTGAACCCAACCCATACCATCGAACACCACCTCACTCGCCCACTCAAAATTCACAAACAGATCAAAAGTGACAAAGACATTCCTGAGCGCTTACAACAACTTCTTGAACAAGTAGAGCTCGCACCCGATACACTAAAAAAATATCCACATGAACTGAGTGGCGGTCAACGTCAACGCGTGAACTTAGCGCGAGCACTAGCGGTGGGTGCGCAAGTGATTCTGGCTGATGAACCAACCTCAATGCTGGATGTGTCCATCCGTTTAGGCGTACTCAATCTCATGCAGCGAATGAAGCAAGAGCTGGGCATTGGATTTTTATACATTACCCATGATCTTGCGACTGCCCATTACATCGCAGAGGAAACGGCAGTGATGTACAAAGGGCAAATAGTAGAATGGGGAGACACCCAAGCGATCCTTAGCAATCCACAACACCCGTATACCAAGTTATTGATTTCTGCAGTGCCGGATCCTGATCTTCCATTTGGTCATTTAGTCAAAACTGAGCCAGACTATTCAATAGCAGCGGATCAAATTCGTGCCACCAGCGCAGTAATGCAAGAGGGTATAGAACAAGTTGGTCCTAATCACTTTGTTAAACAATGGGATAATGCAGCATGATCCAATTAGAATCCTGGGTAGACGCGATAAGCGACTGGTATCAACACCGAAAGCATGATCAAGATAAATCACTGCAATCATTGATCCACTCTGCTCCGGATTCTGTTTGGGGGCCGAGCGTAAGTGAATTACAAAGCAAAGCCATCGCCTGTTGGTTAGATGGCTGCTTACGAATCTTTCAAGGTCTACGTTATTCAGACCCCACCACGGCCTATCAGTACCTGCAGTTCGCCAGCAGCAAGCTGCAAGCTTGCGTTAGCCAACCGACGGCAGATCTCGAACTCAAAGATTGGGCAATGAAACGCTTACAACACCTGACCGTGCTGGCGTTAGAGTTTTGCAATCAGCAACCACAACTCAAATGGCAACAAGAGTCAGACTGTGTGATCGAATCTCACGTGCAGTTTATGGCCGCACAAGGTTGGAATGAAACTCGAAAGCATGATCAAGGGGCTCGCACTCTTCATTGATCCGGATCGCACTTTATCATCAATTAGCCTTGATCATCTTTCCGTAAACGGCTTCATGCTTCCGATATTTTAAAGGGCTTCCAGCCCTTTTTGTTTTGGTGTCTTTTGCTATCACGCAGAATACATAGCAATCCATAATTCAATTGTGATCGCTCTGGGCATACTGATGTCAGACAAACGCGTAGACTAACAATATCGCGAGCTGTTATGATCAGCTCAACATAGTCGGGGGGCCAAAGCGCAAAAGCGCAGCGGCTGAGATCGAATTTCGAGACCCGTTGAACCTGATTCAGTTAGCACTGGCGTAGGGAACTATCATCACTTTGCTCTTGGTCTCATTTGTCGAGCCCTATTGAAAGCTCAGCCTTAGCTGCACTTATCAAATTAGCCAAAGTTGGTTCCTTTACGTGCAGTTAAAGGAGCGACCATGGCGACATTAGCCAACACCACCCATTCTTTCTCTCATACACCGATTGTACTGACCATTGCAGGTTCGGATAGCGGCGGCGGCGCAGGTATTCAAGCCGATATTAAGGCCATCTCAGCCACTGGTAGCTTTGCCTGTTCTGTCATCACAGCCATCACCTCACAAAATACCTTAGGTGTCTCTGCTATTTTTCCGATACCACTTGAGCATGTTGAAAGCCAATTAGATGCCGTGTTTAGCGATCTCAATATTGTCGCAGTCAAAGTGGGTATGTTAGCCGACGCGAACATCATCAAAGTGGTTGCCAACAAGATAAAACAATACCAACCGAAACATTTGGTCATTGACCCTGTCATGGTCGCCACCAGCGGCGATTTATTGCTTGAACAATCAGCAATTAGCACTCTAAAAACAGAGCTAATTCCACTGGCAGACATCATCACCCCTAACTTACCGGAAGGTGCCGCTTTAACTGGGCTTGCAGTGCCACACAATCAAGATCAAATGACAGCAATGATCGAAGATCTTCGTGCCCTAGGAGCGAAAGCGGTGCTATTAAAAGGTGGACACCTGGAACAAGATGAAAATAGTAACGATCTTTTGATCCAGACTGAATCAGTCCATTTGATCAGCGCCAAACGCTGCGCGACCAAAAACACCCACGGTACGGGCTGTACGCTATCTTCCGCCCTCGCCTCTTACCTTGCGCAAGGCAATGAGATGCAAACCGCAGTAGAATTGGCAAAGCAATATATCTCACAAGCAATAGCTCATGCGGATGAATTGCAGATTGGTCACGGCCACGGCCCGGTACATCACTTCTTCGCTGGCCCAGATTTTGGTAAACGTGACAACGGAACCCAAACTGATGTTTGAGGCTCCTTTAGGCATCACACTCAAGCATTTTGCCCTGCAATATCAAGATAACGCCCAACCAACACTATCGGGGATTGATATGACTATCCCCGCAGGGCAATGGACGGTGTTACTCGGCCGTAGTGGTAGTGGAAAAACCACCCTACTACGCTACCTAGCCGGCCTACCGAGTGACAACGTCACAACAAGAGGTGTGTTACTCACATCTGACGAGCGGCCAGTGAGTCACCACGTCGCCTATATGGCACAACAAGACCTGTTGCTACCTTGGCTTAGCGTGCTTGATAACGTCTGTTTAAGTATGCGCTTTGCCACTAACCAACAGAGTAAACCTCACCCACAAGAGCAAGCTTTGAAGCTTTTAGAGCAGGTAGGGCTAGCTGACTATGCTGACGCTAAACCGGCTCAGCTCTCAGGAGGAATGCGCCAACGGGTAGCATTGGCTCGAACCCTGATGCAAAACAAGCCTATCGTATTAATGGATGAGCCATTCTCAGCACTGGATGCCGTGACGAGGCACAAACTGCAAGGTTTAGCTGCCAAGCTATTAGCTGGAAAAACCGTGGTACTGATTACCCATGATCCACAAGAGGCGGTGCGCCTTGCCGAACAACTTTATGTACTGCGCGGCACACCGGCCAAAGTGCAATCTTTGAATGTGCCAAAAAGCTTGCCACCGCGAACTCTCGATACAGAATGCACCTCGCTGCAACAAGCGATTTTAGATCAATTGGAGCAGGACTATGCATGATCTCAGCCAGTTAAATCCCACCAAGATCGACCGCAGCGCCAGATCCTCTCATGCTTTCGCTCGTGCCTTGATCAGCGTTGCGGTCATTTTGGGTTTCTGGCAATTGATCGTTATGGCATTTGCGATGCCAAGCTTCATTCTTCCAGCCCCACTTGAGGTATTTAATAAACTTATAACCCGTCATGACGTACTGCTCAAACACACTTGGATCACCGCCCAAGAAATCTTGCTCGGGCTGCTGCTTGGCCTTTCTATGGGGCTTGTGTTTGCACTGCAAATGCTACTGTTTGAACCGCTAAAGCGCTGGTTGCTACCCATTCTGATTGCCAGCCAAGCCATTCCTGTATTTGCCATTGCGCCAGTGCTGATGTTGTGGCTGGGCTATGGCATGGCATCCAAAGTGGTGATGGCGGCAATCATCATTTTTTTCCCAGTGACCACCTGCTGCTATGACGGCTTACGTAACACCCCAACGGGTTATCTTGATCTCGCTAAAACCATGGGCGCGACAAAATGGCAGTTGCTGCGACATATCCAATTGCCCGCCGCTCTACCAACACTCGCTTCAGGCATTCGAGTTGCCGTGGTGATTGCACCCATTGGTGCTGTTGTTGGTGAATGGGTAGGTTCGAGTGCCGGACTTGGCTATCTGATGTTACAAGCCAACGCACGCATGATCATCGATGAAATGTTTGCAGCGCTGTTTATTCTCGCCGCATTTTCTATCGCACTCTATTTCATCACCGACAAGTTACTTAAAACCGCCATACCCTGGGAAAACAACTAATAGCAGCCATAAGAGTTGCCAACAAAAGGAATCAAACACATGAATAAAAGCAAATTTATCCAAGCATCTGCGCTACTCAGTACGATGCTTGCTAGCCATGCATTTGCCGCCGATAAAGAGCTAACGCTAATGCTCGATTGGTTCGTCAACCCCAATCATGGCCCGATCGTGATCGCTCAAGAGCGAGGTTACTTTGAGCAGCAAGGGCTTAAAGTTAACATTCAAGAGCCTGCAGACCCAAGTACGCCTCCTAAAATGGTCGCCGCAGGCAAAGTCGATCTTGCCATTAGCTACCAACCTAACCTGACGATTGATGTGGCAGCAGGCCTCCCTCTGATCCGCTCGGCAACTTTAATCGCGACTCCGCTAAACACGCTTATGGTGCTTGATAATGGCAACAATGACTCACTTGCCGATCTCAAAGGCAAGAAGATTGGTATCGCAATCGCGGGCAATGAAGAGGCCACCATCGGCACGATGCTTGCGCAGCAACATGTAAAGTATTCAGACGTTGAAATCATTAACGTCGGTTGGGCGCTGTCTTCGTCTCTTGCTTCAGGCAAAGTCGATGCAATTTGGGGTGGTCTACGTAACTTTGAAACCAACCAGTTAGCACTGGAGGGCTACCAAGCAAAAGCGTTTTATCCTGAAGAAAATGGCGTACCGACCTATGACGAATTGGTGTTTGTCGCCAACGCGAACCACTATGATAAACAAGCGTTGCAAGCGTTTAATACAGCGCTAGAGCAAGCCACAACCTACATCGTTAATCATCCTCAAAAATCGTGGCAGGAGTTTGTCGCTTACTCCCCTGACACGCTCAACAATGAACTCAACCACCGCGCTTGGAATGACACTCTCACTCGCTTTGCACTACGCCCATCAGCAGTCGATCTTAAACGCTACGACGACTACGCCAAATTTATGTATTTACACAAGATCATTAGCACTCTACCCAGAGCACAAGATTACGTGCCAAACCTAAACCAATAACCAAGGACTTTTCACGTGCAATACCAAGATTTGATCAATGCATGCCAATCTGACTGGCAACAATACACTCAGCATCAATTTGTTCAGCAACTTGCGAGCGGAGAATTGGCTCAGCCTTGCTTCCTGCACTATCTCAAGCAGGATTTTCTGTTTCTTAAGCAATACGCTCGTGCCTACGCTTTAGCGATTTATAAAGCTCGTACCTTAGAAGATATGCGTCGTGCACTACCAAGTGTTCATGCCCTACTCGACTCTGAGATTGCACACCACGTAAGTTACTGTCAGCAGTGGGGATTGACAGAAAGTGACCTTGAAAATGAAGCGGAAGATTTTGGCACTGTTGCCTACACCCGCTACGTACTCGATGCAGGCATGACTGGTGATTTAGTCGAGCTCTATGCCGCCCTTGCCCCATGTTCCATCGGCTATGCCACGATTGGCAAAATGCTGATTGAAGACAGTAATACGCGCATTGAGGGCAACCCTTACGCCAGTTGGATTCAACTTTATGGCGGTGAAGAGTTTCAAACTGGTGTGGCCAAAGGAGCAGAACATTTTAACCAACTGTTGGCTGAAATCGACATTCACAGCCAGTGTGGGCAAAACCTAATTCAAGTATTTAAAACCGCAACCCGAATGGAAGTTGCATTCTGGCAACAAGGATTAAATGCGCGTTAAGCGCTGCAGGAGTAATCAAATGTTAGTGGATAAAATCATTCAAGCACTCAGTGCCGTGCGTGAACAAAAACCGCTGGTGGTCAACATTACTAACTATGTGGTAATGAACAATACCGCCAATGCCTTACTGGCCGTCGGCGCATCCCCAATCATGGCCCACTCAAAGCAAGAAATGGCCGAAATGATGTCGTTTACTGGAGCGTTAGTGATCAACATTGGCACTCTAGACAGCGTTTGGACACCACGAATGGAATTTGCGGTTGAGCAAGCCAATCTCAATAGCAAGATTGTGGTATTGGATCCGGTGGGTTGCGGTGCAAGTAAACTGCGTACAGAAACCTCTCGTCAAATCGCACGCTTAGCCGATAAGTTGATCATTCGTGGTAACGCTTCAGAAATCATTGCATTAGCCGGTGAACAGGCACAAACCAAAGGCGTAGATGCCCAAGACAGCAGTGAAGCGGCGCTCGGCGCTGCGCACCTCCTCGTGGCGGAATACGGCGCCAATGTCGTGATCTCTGGCGAGACTGATTACATTGTTACGCAAAATCAAACTGTAAGCCTCTCTAACGGCGATCAAATGATGCCGTACGTCACTGGCATGGGTTGCTCTTTAACCGCGCTTACAGGCGCATTTGCAGCGATTGGCGAGGATACTGGTTTAGCGGCCGCTGCCATATTTGGCGTTGCCGGTGAAATTGCTGCTGAACGTGCCCAAGGTCCTGGCAGCTTGCAGGTCGCGCTATTAGATACTCTGTATCAACTTGATGAAGCTACGCTGCGTCAGCGCCTAAAACTACACATCCACTAAAAATTATGGCTCGCCCGTTACGGCGTGGCGAGCCATTAGGAACCAATATGAATCCTTATCGTTTATACCTCGTTACCGATGATCAACAAGACCTAAGAACGCTCACCCATGTGGTAGAACAAGCGGTAAAAGGCGGCGTTACTATGGTACAAATACGTGAAAAGCATGGCGATGTACGCGCTTTTATCGAACGAGCTCAAGCGGTTAAAAATGTACTCGCCGGTACTGGCGTACCTTTGATCGTCAATGACCGAGTCGATGTCGCACTGGCGGTCGATGCCGATGGTGTCCACCTCGGTCAAACCGATATGCCAGCAGAGATAGCACGGCGCTTGATCGGCCCAAATAAGATTCTCGGTTTATCGATCGAAAATCACGATCAACTGCTTCAAGCCGATGACTTGCCGATCGATTACATTGGATTAAGCGCGATTTTTGCCACGCCAACCAAAGCCAATACGCAAAAACATTGGGGGATCGAGGGCTTGATCGAGGCACTAAACACGACACAACTGCCGGTAGTGGCAATTGGTGGTATCAATCAAGCCAATATTCCCCAGTTGTGTGCTACCGGAGTGCATGGCATAGCGTTGGTGTCTGCTATTTGTCATGCAGACGATCCATGTCAAACAACCCAACAACTGTTGCAATTAATTGATTGAGCGGATTCATCAACGATAACGAAACCAGTCAAGTTGGCTGGTTTCAACGTTTTTAAGGCAAAAAAAAAGCGAGCTCAACTCGAACTCGCTATCAATGCATAATGTGACAACATACATCTATTGGCCCCAAAACTACTTGGTTTTGCTGAGTTTTACCGCAACTCAACAATGCAGCTTTAGCCCCAAGCAGACGAGGGGAAAGGACAAAAGGTGAAAGTACCCAAGTAACTTCTAGGAGGAGGCGGCTTGAGTACTATCAGGAAAATCCTAACGCCAAATAAATTCATACTGTCAGTATTAAGTCAGAGTCCGGTAGTAAAACTGTTTAATTTACATACAGTCTTACACAGCTACTTCATCTAATGCACGGAACACTGTTTCATCAAGATGACCATCCATTACCTGCTTGCACACCTTGCGTCGCACCGCGAGGCCTGCGATCAGACGCTCAATCGACAGATGCTTATTGTCACTTTGGCTGTTGTACAGCTCAACCATTTTACTCAGTGTTTCGTATGGTATTTTATCTTCACCCACACGCAACCAATCAAGCTTATCAATCAACTCAATACACTCCTCGCGGATTGAGCCTTGAGAGTGTCCTGTCATTGCAGCCAATGCTGCGATACTGCGCTCTAGGGCCTCTTCAGAGGTGTATTTCGATAAAGTAATAGTGATTTCATCAGCGTTGATTTCCACCAAGTGCTTACGCTGTTTCACTCGACGCCCTAAGTGGCCTTTAGGAGAACGTTCTTTGCGTTGAATAGGTTCAAATTCACCATCAATGATTTGTGATAGCTCATCCAACTGCTGGCGACTCACCATTTCGTTTCGCAACGGATTAGGCAGGGTTGGTGCCATGTTACGTTTGCCTGCATTGGTGGTACGAGCGCGTGAATAACGGAGGACTTCTTCCACATCACACTTAATATCGACTTGATAATCTTTGATCTTATCTTTCTCACTGATCGCCGAAATCGTCAGATGGTAACCCCACAGATTCACCACGAAAAGATCGTCAGACCCTTTGCCATCCGATAATCGTTTTAATTCACGGATCAGATCCATTGAGAAGCGACGCCAATCGATATTACGCGCAAGTTTTTGGTTGAGTTCGCTGAGCAACATGACGTCAGTATGGCGACGAGACATACGGCTACGGAAATAGCTGTATAGCTGGAACACCAACGTATGTTGCTTCAGAATTTCCGGTGGAAACAAGAAGAAATAATCGCGAGTTAACAGCTCTTCATAGAACGACGGTTCCCAAACCAGGATGTATAGGTTCGGTTTAATGCGAATTTCGCCGTCAGAGCCCTCTGTAGGCGCTTCTTCGGACGCAGTAATGGTTCGGGCTAGGAAACGGAAACGATCGCTCTTAAAGCCTTCTGGCATGTTTTCGCTTAACCAGCGTCCGGTGAGCTCATGCAACTGGAAATCAGTGAATTCAATTCGATCAATACTGTCACGGATAGAATCGCGTGCAGGGCCACTGTCTTTCTTACCACGCAGGGACAAAATATCCGTGATGTAGAGTGGCGTTTTGTTCGGTACATGCTTGGCATCCAGTTGATACTGGTACTGATGATGATCATGGTATTGCACCGTTAAAGTAAACAGGGCAAACAAGGTCATCAGATCGTCAACTGTCATGATATTTTTTGATGATCGTGTTTCGATCACTGCGCGAGTGCCAGAGATCGATACCATCGATTTTTGATAGTTTTTACGGGTGCGTGGTGGAGCAAGTGCTTGGTCGATAATCCCGGCCCAGTTGGTTGGTGAAACGACAAATTGGTCCGCTTCATCTTTCATCGCTGGTGGCGTATTCAAGCCATATTCATTCAATAAACGCTTATTCACTTGTGTCTGAGCAAGTGCTTTAGAACGTTTCTTTTTCTCACTCTGTTTAACACTTTCGGTCACTAAACTCGTTGCGCCTAATGCAGAAATCAGTTTGCTAGGATTCACAAACGTATGCAGCATTGTTTTACCAGCAAGCCCTTCTTCAAATCGCACAGGAATTTGCTCAAAGAGTCCGACTGTTACCGCTGCACGTAAACGCTGTTGAATTGCCGCTCGCGTAATTTGACCGTCTGTTGCTTCGATTAGCTCAGTTGTGGATACCAAACCATCTTTACTACTAAAACCACGTAGTGAAATTAAATTCAGAAGCTCAACTATGCTTTTAGTCACGCCTTTGAAGTGCTGGTATTGTTCTATCCAATCAACTGCGGTTTCTGACACTTCAAATAAATGTCCATCCTTGTGACTGCGAGGCGCTTTGATCAGTATTTTTTCTTCTGAACTCATTTTAGATCCGGATCACATAAGCCGTAATATCGTTATAGTTCCCGAAGAATAAAGAAAATCAGATCATAAATAAAGAAAAACTTATTGTTCTTTTAAACTGATCTTTATGATTATTCTGATCTTATTTGATTATATGATTCTATTGATCTGATGAAGTTTTACGTCTAATTAATTGATATTAAACACTAAAAAATCAGCACTGGAAAGCATGATCATGTAAATATCGAAAACATGATCATAGAACAACAGAAAGCATGATCAAATTGACATGAAACCATGATCATCATGATTGCGAATCAATGATCAATATCTTTTTGAAAGCATGATCATCGTTGCTACACATCTTATCCACAGGGCGATCTGCTTAGATTTGTATGATCATACACTGAATGCGATTCATTGGGGCATTTTTCTCCGTAACGATGATCAAGGAAAACGCATTTTTTCGTTTAATTCGGTAGATACAGCTTAACCTAGTCAGTCGAAATACAGTCGCATGCTCAGTTATCAACAGCGAAATAATACACAGATATTGTCGTAAGCATGATCAAGGTTGATGGCATTGAGCGCAGAACGTACAACGATTTGTGATTTCGTTATTCCATTTGCCCCTAATCGTCTATCAAGTCAATGTTCATCAGCATTTGGCCGTAATTTGGTAATGTTTTTTCATGCTTCCGATGGTGTGGATTACCTTGATCATTGATCCTATAGATGATCTCTTTTTCTTGTCGCTATCATCATCAATGTAAATGTGTTTTTCTTCTTGATCATGCTTCCTTAACTATCAAATTTACCCGTAAGCATGATCAAGTGGATTGCCTTGATCATGCTTTCGTATTCCGTCAATCTTATTTGTTGCAAGATTCGAATAATCACTTTGCGATGCAAATTCTAATTTCAGGGTGAATGTTATGGGCGTGTATGTTGAAATTGAAATTCTAATAAATTGATTTAACACCTACCGTAATTTGACGTAGAAAATGTATCGTTCCGGTAAATTCACCAATGTTGGCTATTTTTTAGCTGTTTACATTGTAAATAAGTGACGTGGTAACACTTTTAAAGTTGGACGTTATCAGCATCATTATGAGTTAAATAATTGGTTATTTTTGACTGTTTTTTCTAATCTTTCATTTAAATGGTACTTTTATCTCATTTTAATGTGATATTCATCAAATGCACTCGTTCACCTTTTATTGTATAAGTTATTAATTGCTGTACAATAATTTACGTCTACTAATAACGGAATTTGGCG